>DASSBH010000212.1:0-18864 GCA_035698945.1 Oleiagrimonas sp. | reverse complement strand
GATCCACCACACGTAGTTGGCGATCGCGAACGCCCATGCCACCGGAATGTTCAATCCCCAGATGCCGACGCCGGCATACAGCAGCCAGCAGATGCCGATGAACAGCAACCCGGTCAGCGCCAGCGCCAACAGCAAGCCCAGCCACCACCATTTGCTGAAGCGACGCTCGAGCGTGATGTTGCTGATGGTGCGGGTGATCGAGGCATGGGTCTGCTCGGGGCCGATCACTGGCGGCTTGGATTCGTGTTGGCGGGCGACAGTGTTCATGGGTTTATGCCTGCCAGCGTGTGTGGGTTTTGTTCTTCGCCTGCGGCGGTATCGCGCCCTGCGGGCGCTTGTTTCGCCTGACGGCGGTATCGTGCCTTTCGGCGCTCGTTCGTTTCTCTTGGGCAAGCAAGAGAAATGAACTCGCGCCCCGAAGGGGTGCGATACCGCCCACCTCAAACCTACAAACAGACCGATAACCCATCACGACCGCCCCTCCAAATCCGGATGCGGATTCCGCACCCGCGCCATATACGTCGTATGTGGCCGCGTCCCCAATTCCTTGAGCATGCTGTAGTCGCGTGGTGAGGCCTTGGCCTCTGACACCTTGGTATCTGGATCGCCTTGGTCGCCGAAGGAAATCGCCTTGGCCCCACACACGGCCTGGCAGGCTGTCACCACCTCGCCGTCGGCGATGCGGCGGCCTTCGCGGTCGGCGGTGATGTGGGCGTTTTCGATGCGCTGGATGCAGTAGGTGCACTTTTCCATCACGCCGCGGCGGCGCACGCTGACTTCGGGATTGCGCTGCGCCATCAGCGCTTCGGTGGTCTTGTCCGCGTACTGCAGGAAGTTGAAACGACGCACCTTGTACGGACAGTTGTTGGAGCAGAAACGCGTGCCCACGCAGCGGTTGTAGACCTGCACGTTGAGGCCTTCGCTGTCGTGCACGGTGGCATCGACCGGGCACACCATCTCACATGGCGCGTGCTCGCACATCATGCACGGCACCGGTTGCGGGTAATTGCGAGGGTTGGCCGGATCGCCTTCGAAGTAACGGTCGACGCGGATCCAGTGCATCTCGCGGCCGCGCCGTACCTGATCCTTGCCGACCACCGGAATATTGTTTTCAGCCTGGCAGGCGATGGTGCAGGCGCCGCAGCCGATGCAGGCATTGAGGTCGATGCTCATGCCCCAGCTGTATTTGTCGAATGGTCGATCCGGGTACAGGCTGGGCGTCGGATCCGGGAACTTGTCGTCGGCGGTGGCGAAGGCCGGGTTGTATTCGTATTCGTCCAGCGTGCCCACGCGCAGCAGGTTGCGGCCTTCCATGTTGAAGTGATGCTGGGTATCGGCCAGCGGATAATGTTCGCCGGTCTTCTCGATTTTCAGCCCCTGCATGCTCCATGGATGTTTGCTGGTGCGCAGCGCGTAGGCGTCGAAGCCCTGGCCGTTGCCGACGTGCCCGGCAGCGCGGCGTCCGTAGCCCAGGTGCACGGTGACGCTGCGTGGCGCCTGCCCCGGCATGATCCACACCGGCAAACGCAGGCGGCGTCCGTCGATGTGCAGTTCCACCACGTCGCCGTTGGCAAGCCGGTACTGCTCGGCCAATGCCGGGCTGATCAGCGCGGGGTTGTCCCAGGTAAGGTGGGTCAGCGGCTTGGGCAGCTCCTGCAGCCAGCCGTTGTTGGCCCAGCGGCCGTCGCCGATGGTGGGGTCGGGACGGAACAGCAGTTCCAGCGCGTCGTCGCGGTTCGATGCATCCGCAGTGTCGGCGGGCATGTGCGGTGGCGATGCATCGGGATGATGCGTCGACGCAGCCGTGTGTGGAATCACGCCCGATTGCAGCGCCGCGTTCCAGTGTGCTTCGTCGGGCAGCTTGTCACGCCATTGCCGACGCACCAGTGCGTGCGCGTCGTGGGTTTCGTCGCCGCGCAGTCGAGCCAGCAGTTCGCTGGCGGTGCGCCCGTCGTACAGCGGTGCGATCAAGGGCTGGATGAGGCTCGCGGTGCCGTCGAAGGCACGTGCATCGCCCCATGATTCCAGGGCGTGGGCCATGGGCAGATGCCATTCGGCGCGGCGCGCGGTTTCGTCGCGGTACAGGCCGAGGTGGATCAGGTGCGGCACCCGGTCGAGCGCGGTGTTGAAATCCAGATCCGTCGGTGCGTCGTACACCGGGTTGCTGTCCAGCACCAGCAAGGTGTCCACCGATCCGGCATGCATGGCAGCGGCGAGTGCCGGCAACGTGCCGTCGCCATCCGGCGGCCTGGCCACATTGTGGATGTGCACCATCGTTCGTCCGTGGTTGCCGAGGGTGGCATTGAGCGTGTCGCCGAGATCGTGCATCCACGCCGGTTGCGTCGTGCCGACGACGACGAGCGATTGGCCGTGGTGTTTTTTCAGATCGTCGGCCGCCACATCCAGCCAGTGTTCGACGTTGAGCTCCGTGTCGAGCGCCGGCAACGCCGTTGCACCGGACACGCCCAGACGTCGCGCCAGCCGCCACGCCAGCGACTGGATGTCGCGCGAGGACAGCGGCAGGCGATGGTCGGCCATGCTGCCGGTCAGTGATGGCGTGGACTCGGCGATGTAGAGTCGGCTCATGGGATGCGCCGGATCGTCCGGCTTGCGTCGGGCGGCGAAGTCGCGCGCGTAGCGCACGCCGGCAGCCGGGTCGGTCAGAAAGTCGCCGTCCAGCGACAGGATGATTTGTGCGCGATCCAATCGGTAGTACATGGATCGTGTTGGCACGCCGGCGGGTTCGTGCATGTGCCAGCGCGCTCGCGGGAACTGCTTGAGCAATGCGTCCAGTTGCGCGGACAGGGTGGGCGAGGTGATGTTGCCGCTGAGAATATGCAGGCCGGCACCATCGGGTTGCAGGCGCGTGCGCCGTGTCAGCAATGCTGCATCGAAAGCATCCCAGGTGGATGTCACGCCGCGATGCATCACCGCGTGCGAGCGATCCGGATCCCACAATTGCAGCACCGCCGCCTGCGCGAAAATGTCGGTGGCGCCGAGGCTGGCCGGATGCGAGGGGTTGCCTTCGATCTTGGTCGGCCGGCCCATGTTGCTTTCCGCCAGAACGCCTTGCGCGTAACCTTGCTGCACCAGCGCGGTGGCGAAAAAGCGCGGCAGCCCGGCGGTCTGTCCGGGCACGCCGTGCACGTAGGGAACGATCTGGGTTTGCGGTGGCCGACTGCATCCGGCCAGGCCGGCCAGGGCCAGCGATGCGCCCAGCAGTTTCAGGAATCCGCGGCGATCCATGCGCAGGGTTTCAGCCAGTTGCGGGTGCTGTTGGCGCAGCCACTGCCGGAATCCATCGCTGTCGGAAAGCTCTTCCAGCGAGCGCCAGAACACCGGACCCTGGGCCTTGGCCAGCCGTTCGCGCGCCGCCTGCGGGTCGAAGACAGGCGCAGTCGCTGCGCCGAGATCCACGCGTGCCTGATCGATGGTCTTGTCTATCGATGGCATGTCGAACACTCCGTCAGCTTGGCCTTGTCGATGTGGTACTCGCGCACCAGACGCTTGCCCAGCACCTCCTGGTTTTTGGCTTTCCAGCGCATGTCGAACACGTACGCGCGCGGGCGCAGGTGTTTTTCCGGGTTGCGGTGACAGCTCAGGCACCACTGCATGGTCAGCGGCGCGGCGCGTCGGGTCAGGGGCATTTTGTCGATGCGGCCATGGCAACTGACGCAGCCCACGCCCTTGGCGATATGGATGCTGTGGTTGAAAAACACGAAGTCCGGCACGCGGTTGACCCGGTTCCAGTGCAGGGGCTTGCCGCTCGTCCAGCTGGCCACCAGCGGGGCGAGTACCGGTTGATTGGTGTAAAGCTGCGAGTGGCAGGTCATGCAGGTGCTGATGGGCGGGATGCCGGCGAACTTGGAGGTTTCCACCGACGTGTGGCAGTAGCGGCAGGCAATGCCGTCGTCGCCGACGTGATGCTTGTGGCTGAACGGCACCGGCTGTTCGATGGGCTCGTCGACCACGTTGGGGGCGTCGGTCAGCCCGCGCCAGGCCAGAAACCCCGCCGTCACGAGGACGACGATGGCGATCAGCGCCAGCCTGACATAGAAGCCAAAGGATGGAGGGAACAACTGACTCAAGGAATTTTCCTCGTGATATCGCGTGTTCCGGCGTTCCCGCTTCCAGTCGCGGCAACATGCGCAAGAGGCTCCGATGGCGTCGGTCGATGGTTCATTCCGGTGAGTTTCCCAGCGTGTCGCGCATGTCCCCGACCGCGCCTTCGGATACCGCACCGGCGTGGTTGCCCCAGCTGTTGCGGATGAAAGTCAGCACGTCGGCAATCTCGGCGTTGCTCAACTTGCGGTCGAAGGCGGGCATCGTCAGGCCCGTCGGCTTGGCGTGCGTGGGCGGAATCTGCGCACCTTCCAGCACGGCCTGGATCAAGGTCTGCGGCTTCTCCACGACAATCGCGGAGCTGCCGCGAAGCGGCGGAAACACGCCCGGAATGCCCTTGCCTTCATCCATGTGGCAGCCCTGGCAATCGTCCACATAGACGGCTTTGCCGGCGCGCATGACGGCGTCGTCGATGTTGTCGCTGGACGAGGCGTCTTCGTCCTGTGTGCGGGATGCCGGCAGGCTTTTCAGGTAGACGGCAATGGCGCGTCGGTCGTCGGTGCTCAGGTACTGGGTGGACATTTTGACCACTTCGGCCATGGGGCCTGCGGCCGAGGTGATGTCGTTCGAGCCGGTGCCCAGATATTCGACGATGTCGGCAACCGACCAGTGACCCAACCCCGTGCGCTTGCTGCTGGTAAGGTCGGGGGCATAGGCATGTTCGGCCATGCCGCCGCGGAAGGGATGCTGCATGTCGGTGGCGCCGGCGAAGTTCTTGCTGCTGTGGCAGGCGCCGCAATGCCCGGCGCCGCGCACCAGATAGGCGCCGCGATTCCATTGCGCCGATTGTTTCGGATCGGCCTGATACGCGCCGGCATCGAAATACAGCTTGTTCCACACCGCCATGGCGCTGCGCATGCTCAACGGCCACGGCAGCTCGTTGGGCACGTTGCGCTGGCGTACCGGTTTGAGCGTGTCGAGGTAGACCTTGATCGCGCGCACGTCGCTGCGGCTGAGACGGGTGAACCATGGATACGGGAAAGCCGGGTAAAGGTGACGGCCGCCGCGCGCGACGCCCTCGTGCATGGATCGGTAGAAATCCTCGAAGCTCCAGTCGCCGATGCCGGTCGCCGGATCGGGCGTGATGTTGGTCGAATAGATGACGCCGAACGGCGTGGGTACGGCACGCCCGCCGGCCCATGGGATGCCGCCTCTGGCGGTGTGGCACGACTGACAGTCGCCGGCACGGGCCAAGTAGCGCCCCAGGGTGACCTCCACGTAGGAACCGGGGCTGCGTCGCGCCTGCGGGCTGGAAGACTGGATGGGCATGGAGGCGCAGGAGCTGCCTGATGTCGCCAGCGCCGTGGCAACACCCAGGCGTATCCAGGGCTTGCGCGGCTTGTTCATGACACCGCCACGAGCGGGCCGGGTTGCCGGATGTAGCGCTTCATCGCTGCGGCGGCCCAGAAGGTCAGGGCGCCCACGGTGCCGGTCGGGTTGTAGCCGGCGTTTTGCGGAAATACCGACGCGCCCATTACCCACAGGTTGGCGACGTCCCAGGACTGCAGGTAGCGGTTGCAGAAGCTGGTGCGCGGATCGTCGCCCATGGCCGTGCCGCCGGTGTTGTGCGTGGTCTGGTAGGGAATGATCGAGTAGTGCCCCTGACGCGGTTTGGGGTGGATCGAGGTGGCGTGCATGGCGCGCGCTATGTCGGTGGCCCGGTCGGTCAGGAAATTCGACATGGCGTGTTCGTTGGGCTGGAAGTCGAAGGTCAGACGCAGCAGCGGATTGCCGTAGGCGTCGCGCCAGGTCGGGTCGAGATCCAGATAGTTGTGGCGGTAGCTCATCACGCTGCCGTGCGTGGCGATGGAGGTGGCGGTGAGATAGTTCTCGCGCATCGCCTTCTTCCAGCCGCCGCCCCATTGCGGCGCATCCTTGGGCAGGCGATGTTGCAGGATCGGACGTCCGCCGGTATTCCACAGGGCGATGTAGCCGCCGCCGATGAAGCCTTGCGGCCCGTGGTCGAAGTTGCCGGTGTTGTAGTTGTCCACGCCCTGACCGAGCGCGCCGGCGCCCATGAAGGGGTTGAGGATTTCCTTCTGGAACACGTCCACCGACGAGGTGATCTGGTAGGCGTAATTGCGCCCGACCACGCCTTCGCCGGTTTCCGGGTCGTACGGTTTGCCGATGCCCGACAGCAGCAACAGGTGCACGTTGTGCTGGGCATAGGCGCACAGCACCACCATCTCGGCGGGCTGCTCCCAGGTTTGGTCGTCGGCGTCGACATAGTTGACGCCGGTGGCGCGCCTGCCGCTGGTGTCGGTGTTGATGCGCACGACATTGCAATGCGTGCGGAAGTGGAAATTGTCCTTTTTCAGCAGCACCGGAAGAATCGTCGTCTGCGGACTGGCCTTGGAATAGTTGCCGCAGCCGAACCACTCGCAGAACCCGCAGTATGTGCATTTGCCCATCTGCACGCCGAGCGGATTGAGATAGGCCTCGGAGGTATTGGCGGCGGGGCAGGGAAAGGAATCCATGCCTGCCTCACGTGCGGCCTTGTCGAACAGCACGGTCGAGGCACTGCGCTTCAATGGTGGCAGCGGATAATCACGCTGGCGCGGACCCTCGAAAGGATTGCCGCCGGGCTGCCGGATGCCGGCGATGTTGCCGGCCTGCCCGGAAATGCCGCACAGGTATTCGAAGCGGTCGTAATGCGGCTCCAGCTCATCGTAGGTGACGCCCCAATTCTGCAACTGCATATGCTCGGGAATGAAGCTTTTGCCGTAGCGTTGTTCGACGAAATCGCGCAGCTCGAAATCCTGCGGCAGGAAACGCCAGGCCTGCCCGTTCCAGTGCACGCCGGCGCCACCGACGCCCGAGGCCGGCAGGAACGAGCCGAGGTGGCGCATGGGCAGCGCGCGCTGCTTGCGGTTGTTGCGAAAGGTCAGCGTTTCGCGCCGGGGTGCTTCGAAAATCTGCTTGCGCACGGCGTAGCGCAGTTCGTCCTGGATGTGCGGCACGGCGAAGTCGGGCACGGTGTCGCGGTATTCGCCGCGCTCCAGCGCCAATATCTCCAGGCCTTCCCCGGTCAGTTCCTGGGCGATGATCGACGCCGTCCAGCCGAAGCCGACCAGCACCACGTCGACAGGATCGCGCCGCCTGGCCATGCTCATGTTTCCCGTATCGAGCGGTCGGGATGACGCCCGGCCAGGCTGACGCATGGCATCTTGTACGGCTTGCCGTAGTCCTCGATTTCAGTGACGTAGTTGTAACGCGGGCCGGGAAAACCGATCAGTTTCCAGCCGATGAAATCACGGTTGCCGTGGTAGACCGGGTCGGCCAGGAAGCCTTCCTGGGTGTTCTGCCACAGCAGGGCAAAGAACGTGTTGGCAGGCGAGTGCCGCAACTTCACCTTGTTCGCTTCCAGCCCTTTAAGCACGGCGTCCTGTTGCGCATGGGTGAGGGAGGCGAAACGCTTGCCGTAGGTGTCGCGGCAATAGGCGTCGATGTCGGCAATGGCCGCGCGATAGATGCCGGCGGGCGTGAGACGGTTCTGGAAACCTTGCTGGTCCGTACCGGTGGGCCAGGGGCCTTTCATGTACCAGCGTTCCGCGCGCCCGTAGGCGCCGGCCAATTGCAGATCGAGAAATCCCAGCACGTTGGCCTCGTGCGCGCCCGGCCCGAGTTCGTCGCGGGGGATCAGGCGCGAGATGGCGGCGTCGATGAAGGCGGCTTCCGTCGCGGAGAAAAACACGTACTCGGCGGTCTCCCCCTGGTCCGTTGTGGCGCAACCGGGCAATGCGGCTGTCGCCGACAAGGACAAAGCCGTCGTCTTGAGAAAAGAGCGCCGTGTCATGCCGGCGGCCATAACGTTCTCCTTGCGACGAAAGCGTCCATGGACGGTAGAACGACACGTCTAAACAAGACCGGAATATGACCGGCCGCGACATCGTGTATTCAGCGCATGTATCCATTTCGCACATGGCCCATGGAAGCGTTTCTTCACGCCGCCACGGCATCCGTGACCGTGCTGTAAATCATCGTTGCGTGACGATGAACGGCTTCAGCCGCTGCAAACGGAGCGAACGGCATAGTGAAGTTTTACGCCCCGCACGCAGCCGGAAGGTGAGGAAACACCATGAGCATCGAGCACAAGCAACACGACACCCAGGACACAGTCGAAAAGCAGCGCGACATCCAGCGCGGCATCGAGCAACACGAAAAGGGATCCGGCGACGGCCAGTCGTCCGGCTCCGATGGTGCGCCGTCCACCGCGCCGCGCCCGCAACCGGAACCGCCCGTACCCGAACAGCACCTGCGCAAGCCGGGATCCGAATCCGACCTCGACCCGCGCCCGCAATTCATGGCGCCCGCCTACAAGGGAAGCGACAAGCTCAAGGGCATGACAGCGCTGATCACGGGCGGCGATTCCGGCATCGGCCGTGCGGTGGCCGTGCTGTTTGCACGCGAAGGCGCCAACGTCGCCATCGTTTATCTGTGTGAAGACGACGATGCACGGGAAACCTGCGCGTGCGTGGAAAAAGAGGGCGCGCGCTGCCTGATGATCGTCGGCGACGTCAAAAAATCGGCTTTCTGCCGATCGGCAGTCCAGCAAACCGTTGATGTCTTCGGCGGGCTGGATGTGCTGGTCAACAACGCCGGTTTCCAGGAGCACGCCAAATCACTGGAAGAAATCACCGACGAACATCTCGATCAGACCCTGGGAACCAACATCCACGGCTACATCAACATGACGCGCGCCGCCCTGTCGCACATGCAAAGCGGTGCGTCGATCATCAACACGGGTTCCGAAACCGGGCTGTTCGGCCATGCGCAGTTGCTGGATTATTCAGCCACCAAAGGCGCCATTCACGCCTTGACCAAGTCGCTGGCCAGCAACCTCATCAGTCGCGGCATCCGCGTCAATGCCGTGGCCCCGGGGCCGGTGTGGACGCCGTTCAATCCAGCCGACAAGGGGCGCGAGGAAATCACCGAATTCGGCGCGCACAGCGCGATGAAGCGGCCCGCGCAGCCCGAGGAACTGTCGCCCGCCTACGTGTTTCTGGCTGCGCCATCGTGCGCCAGCTACATCAACGGCGCGATCCTGCCGGTGCTGGGCGGCCCCACGGGATAAGCACGATTCGCATCGCCGGTACCACGGGTGAATGATCATGCGCAGGCGTGTCTTTCATACAGGGCCAATGCAGTCGCATTCCCATAAATTTGAAAGCATGCTCAATGCCGGAGAATGTCATGTCCACACCACTCGATGGCCGTCGTATTGTCATCATCGCCACCGACGGTTTTGAACAGGCGGAACTCGAAACGCCACGCGATGTCCTGCGCAAGGCAGGCGCCAAAGTCGATGTCGTCTCGCTCAAGAAGGATCCGATCCAGGGTCTGCACCACCTCGACAAGGGGCAGACCGTGGAAGTCGATGCGACCATCCGCGATATCGACGTCGTCGACTACGATGCGCTGGTCATTCCCGGCGGCCTGTTCAATCCGGATCAACTGCGCACCAATCCCGATGTTCTCGACTGCACCCGCGCTTTTTTCGACGCCTGCAAACCCGTGGCCGCGGTGTGTCACGGGCCATGGGTGCTGGTCAATGCCGGCGTGGTGAAGGGGCGGCGCATGACCTCGGTGCCGACCATCCGTCAGGACCTGGAAAACGCAGGGGCGCAATGGGTCGATGCGGAAGTGGTCATCGACCGCGGCCTGATCACCAGCCGCACCCCGGACGACCTGGATGCCTTCTGCGATGCCATCATCAAAGTGCTGAGCGAAGAAGGCCAGGACGAAAAGTAGGGCGCCACGCGACCGGAAATCCATGAAGATTCGTGCGGGGCGGGCATTGCCGTCCTTGCAAGTCACAAATTGTTTCGGGCTGTCGGTTCGGATTCGGCCATGTTTTTGACGCGGATCAACGCCGATAAACGCGGATAAAGAATGACCTGATTGGCCTCATTGGCCAGCTGGCTTTTCTCAAGATTGAAAACCATCCCCACCCAACCCTCCCCTTGAAGGGGAGGGCTTTTGATGCCGCTTCGGATTTGCTCCTTCCCCTTCAAGGGGAAGGCTGGGATGGGGATGGTTTTGATCTTGCCGAAACACCGAAAAATCAAAGATGGATTTTCATCCGCGTTTATCGGCGTTGATCCGTGTCCAAAAACAAGCTGGACCAGAATCTGCCCTACGAGGATTTATTGGCGGATGCATGCTCGGAAGCCACGGCGGTGGCGACGTCGCGCAGATAGGTGTGCCGGGCGCGCAGCAACAGCAGCAATCCGGCTGCAGCCAAGGCGATCAGCATGACCAGGAATGCCTGGCCCAATCCGCCGCCACTGGACGCCCCATGGCTGCCCGCCTGGGCGAAGGCGTTGTTGGCCGTTCCCTGGTCGAACAAGGAGGCGACGTAACCGAACAACGGCGGTGCCACCGCTTCCAGCGCAAAGCGCGCGGTGGCGCGGACGCCTTCGGCGCGGCCCCACAAACCCGAGTACATGATGTCCAGCCGCGCCGCGTCCACCGCCGGATTGGCGCCTCCGATACCCGCCGCCGCAATGAAAAAGAATATGCCGGTGATCCACAGCGAGCCGTTGAGAAACCCCGGCATGAATGCCGCAGTGGCCAGCAGATAAGCTGCGCCGGCCGTCAATATGCGGCCATCGAGGCGACCGCGACCAATCAAGGCGTCGCCGATGCGACCGGCCAGAAGCACACCGACAATGGCGCCCAGACCAATGCCCACCGACAAGCTGCTGGCCATGGCCTGTTCGAGATGAAAGCGGTGACGCATGAACACGATGGCGAAAGTGCGCAGGCCCGTGAAATAAAAATAGCCAAGCGACGACACCACGATCAATATGCGATATGTGCGAATGGAAAGGATGTAACGCACGGCCTGCCACACCGACATGTCGGCCGCACCCTCGCGCAGCACCAGCGACTCGTGGGGCGAGATGTCCTGCTCGTCGACCGCGTGGTCGATGTCGGCGGACGAGGTGTCGTAGCTGTAATCGTTGTCTTCTTCGTGCGCCTGCTCCTCGTCGGTGTCGCCGTCGTCGGGCAGGTCGTCCGCGCCGACCGGCACGATGCCGTGGCCGCCGCGCGCCGGTTCCGGCAGCCATTTCCAGATCACCCCGGCAAGCGCGAATCCGACCAGCGCCAGCACCCAGAATGAGGCCCGCCACGACAGCACGGCGGCGATGTTGCCGGAAATGAGAAAGCCGAAGGCCACGCCGATCAACTCCCCGGCGAGGGTATAACCCAGAATGCGGCCACGTTCGCCGGGGCGGAAAAAATCGCCGATCAGCGACATCACCGCGGGCGCGGCCGCCGCGACCACCGCGCCAAGCGCCAGACGGCTGAGCAACAGCATCCAGTACGACATCGCCGCGCCGCTGATCACCATCATGATCGACCAGGTGATGATGCAGATGACCAGCAGGCGATTGCGATGCACGCGGTCGGCCAGCGCGCCGAACGGCAGCGTGATGAATGCGCCGATGGCGGTGGAAGCGGTGACCAGCCACCCCACCTCCACGTTGCTGATGTGCAATGCCTGCTTCAATTCGGCAGCCACCGCACCGACCGTGGCCTTGTCGGCGGCGTCCAGCGCCAGCACGCAGGCCAGCAGGATGATGACTTTGAGCCGTGCGCGGCCGCCGACGGCATGTACCAAGGGTTCCTCCACTCCTCGGCGAAACCAGTCACGCAGTGTTGTTCCGGTGGTCGATACAGTGGATGCAACCATTGGCGCAATATAGTCACATGACGATGAATACCGACCTATTCGGATGCAAGGTCAGACCTTCGGAACAGGCGGCCATGTCGCGAGGAATCCGGCTCGCGTTTCGATGGAAGACTTGCCCGTGAATGCAGGCAACTCACGCTCACGCGTGCCTCAACCGGCGTTGTCGCTGCTGGCTTTCATGATGGCCGTGGGGCCCTTCGGTGATACCGAATACACACCGGCGCTGCCGTCCATCGCGCACGCGCTCCACGCCAACTACGACATGGTGCAGTTCACCATGACGTCGTACCTGATCGGGTCGTCGGTCAGCCAGCTGATCTACGGTCCGTTGTCCGACCGTTTCGGCAGGCGGCCATTGATGCTGTATGGCAGTCTGATCCTGATCGCCGGTTCCGTGCTGTGCATGCTGAGCTTTTCGGTCGGTCCATTGATCGCCGGGCGTTTGCTGCAAGGCATCGGCGCCTGCGCCGGCGGCGTGATCGCCGATGCGGCGGTGCGTGATGCGTTCAGCGCCGATCGCCGCCAGCACGTCTACGCCAAGATCAATGCCGCCTTCGCCGTGGCGCCCGCACTCGGGCCGGTGGCGGGCACCTACGTCGAGCGCACGCCCATCGGCTGGCACGGCAATTTCGCGGTGCTCACGTTGCTGGCCGTGGCGTTGCTGTGGCTGGTGTGGCGGTATCTGCCGGAAACCAATCTGCGATTGAACCGGCGCGCGCTGCAGCCGAAGCGCTTCTTGCGCAACTATCGGCAGGTGCTGGTGAAGAGGGAGTTCGTCTTCAACGCGGTTTTGAGCGGCTGCTGCATCGGCATTGTCTACACGGCGCTGATCGGTGCGCCGGATCTGGTCATCAATGTGCTCGATCGCGGCAGCATCGGTATCATCATCGTCGCCATCTCCATCCTGATCGCCTTCGTGATAGGTGCGGGAAGCTGTGCCTGGTTGACCCGCCGCATCCGGCATGAATGGATCATCATCGCTGGCCTGGCGCTGTTGATAATGGCTTCGGCGGCGTTGCTGATCGTGGCCTTGTGGGCGGGCAAGAAAGGTACGCTGGCCATGTTCCTGGCTCCGATCGGCGTCGCCTTCATCGGTGTGGGGTTGGTGGTTCCCGTGACCACCGCGCATGCCATGGCGCCTTTCAAGCAGATTGCCGGCGCCGCCTCGTCCATGCTCGGTTTTGTCCGCATGGGCGTGGCCGCACTGGCCACGCTGGCGATGAGCCTGCTGCACATGGGCAGCGTCATCGACATTCCGATCGTGTTTCTGGTGCTGACGACCCTGGCCGTCGGTCTGTTTGTCGGCTACGTGACGCTATACGGACGGCGCGACCTGGCCGGGCCGCGCCGCGATGTTGCTCAATCCGCTGCTTGATCCGTATCAGTGATACGCCTCGGCGTTGTGACTGGTGTCCGATGCCTTCTTGATGGTGAACCCGGAGAAGCCGACGCCGACGTTCCAGCCGTTGCCGGTGCCAGCCAGGGTGAGGGTCACGTTGTTCTTGGTCAGCACCGCCGCGTGCGAACTTTTTACGGCGCCGGCATGCGCGGTGGCCTGGGCATAGCTGCCGAGAATTTCCTGAATGTCGTGCACGCCGTTGAAGTTGCCGTGGCCGTCGTTGATCTTGTACGCACCGGCCGTGAGGCCGCCGCCCTTGACGTCCAGTTCGACGTTCATGCTCTGGCCGTTGTCGCAGGTGACCGTGCCGTGGCCGTTGGCGGTCTTGTAGAAAGCGGACCAGCCCGACAGCGTGAAATCCATCTGGCAGTTGATGGTGTCCCCGGATGACGTGGTGTTGTCGTTGTCCTGCGGCGCGGCGGCGCTGGCCATCGGCGCCACGGCGAACATCCCTGCCGCCAGACTGGATACGAGTGCGAGTGTCAAAATCTTGGTCTGCATGATGTTCTCCATTGAACAAGGCAAGCCGCAAGTCGCGAACGATGCGACGGCCATGCCTAAATCCTGGCACGGCTGGCGTCGGCCGGCTGTTGCCGCACCAGTGGAAAGGGTGAACCGGGGGCACTGAATCCGGCATCAATTACGCTGCGGTTCGATGGGTGGCGTTCAGCGCGGTGGTGCGGGGAGAGTTGATGTCACTTCACTGCTTCAATTCAGCCTCTCGTCATCCCGGCGAAAGCCGGGATCCATTTTCATGCTTGCCAAGGCATTGAAACTGAACGCTTTTTGCTGCGACTGCAATGGATCCCGGCTGTGTGTGGGGTGGCTGAACACCTGCATACGGAGCTTGGAGGTTTGGTCACAACTGCGGTGCCATGAACGACCAGAAGTTGTCGACGAATTTTCTTGTCCATGGCCGTTGCCGCCACTCCTTCAACGACACGCGCCGCGATTGCGCGATGTCCTGGTTGAACACCTCGGTCATGTGCTCGGCAAAATCGCGGTTGTAGATCATCAGGTCCGCTTCGTCGTTGAGGTCGAACGAACGGTAGTCGAAGTTGGACGATCCACCGATCACCAAGGCATCGTCGACGATCATCAGCTTGCTGTGCAGCATCGACGGCTGGAACCGGTAGACGACCGCTCCTGCGGCCAGATAATCCCCCCACGTTGCCTGCGATGCATCCAGCGTGATCGTGCTGTCGATGTACGGGCCGGGCATGATGATGCGCACATGCACGCCGCGCGCGAGAGCGTCCAGCAGAGCCCTGCGCATCAGGTCGTCAGGCACGAAATAGGCGGCCTCCAGATCAATCTTCGAGCGCGCGCCGCGAATGGCCAGCAGGAACATCAGTTCCACGTTGCGGCGTCCGCCGCGCGGCGCGCTGGCTTGCAATTGCACGCTCATGTGGCCCTGTGCGGACAGCGATGGATAGTAGTCGTCGCCGGTGAGCAATTGTCCGGTCGTGGTGACCCAGTTGTTGCCGAACAATCCCTGCATTCGCGCCACCACCGGCCCGAGAACGCGGAACATCATGTCCCGCTTCACCTTGCTGCTGTCGGCATCGCCTCTCCAGAGATCGTCGATGCCGAAGCCGCCCGTCCAGCCGATGCGGCCGTCGACGATCATCAGCTTGCGGTGGGTGCGGTTGTTGAGCCGATCCAGCGTGCGCCAGCGCACCGGGCGAAAGTACCGGAAGTGCACGCCGGCGGCGTGCAGTTGTTCGGCCACATGGTCACTGTTGCGCGATCCCACGCGGTCGGCCAGCACGTGCACCTTGACGCCGGCTTTTGCTCGCTCGGCCAGTGCTTGGACAAAACGCCGACCGATGCGGCTGTCGCGGAAGATGTAGCTTTCGAGATTGATGCTGACCTTGGCCGAACGGATGTCCTTCAGCATGGCGGGGAAAAATTCCTCACCGTTCTGGTAGTCCGTCACGGCATTGCCGGCAAGCACTTGCGATCCGAGCAGGGCGGAGGCTTCGCGCTGGAATTGCCTGCTGCCGACGACTCCGACATGGCCGTCCAGCCGATGGATACCCGCCTCGGGCGTGCGCAGGTTGAGCCAGATCATTCCAGCTATGTACATGGCCACGACTCCCGTGATGACCAGAAGCAAGCGCGCTGTCCATTTTCGCAACATCACGAAATTTGCATGGTGTCGAATGCCTGTGCATGAACCGGACCGTCAAGCTTTGCCGTGCGGCTTCCAGCCATGCACGTGATGGCTCGGATGTGCCGGTGCACATCCGAGCCGCTTCGTTTCAACGCAGGCCGGCTTCGAATTCGTCGACCTGGCGTGTCGCTTCGTCCTGGGCAATGCCGTAGCGTTCCTGCACCTTGCCCACGAGATATTCGCGGCTGCCGTCGGCGCGTTGCAGGTCGTCGTCGGTCAAGTCGCCCCAGCGTTCCTTGAGTTTGCCGGACAACTGTTTCCAGTTGCCTTTGATGCGATCTTCGTTCATGTTTCTGGTCTCCACAGTGGCGGGCATGCCAGCGGGATGCTCGCGTGTTTCGGGGGGTGCGCACGTTTCAGCTTCATCAGGGAGGGACGTACGCCATACCATGTTGATCCGCGCGTGTTTACCCCGAATAAACCTGCAAGGATCACGCGCACAACGATTTAGTCATGTGTCAGATACCTGTCGTGATATGGCACGGCATGCGCGCGAACGGAGAAAAGCGATTCGCCGCAAATGCTGCATACAGCATTGTCGTGCCATCGTGTCAGACATGACGTATCCAATACCCGCATCCCCGTTGTCCCCCCAGGATCCTGCCGATACCCGGCCACAACCCGCTCGAACGTTCAGGCACGCACGGTATGTCAGCCGTTCGGGCAAGTCGGGTTCCCGCACGGAGACCGGAAGACTCATCATCGTGTCCAACCGCATCGCACATCCGGGCGACGTGCACTGCGGACGCCTGGCCACGATCCTGCGCGGCGTGCTGCGCGCGCATGGCGGTTTGTGGTTCGGGTGGAGCGGCACGGTCGGCAGTGCATCGCGGCTGGTCGCAAGTCACGACCGCCGTGACGGATTCGACATGGCGGCGATGGATCTCGATGCGACCGACCACGACACTTTCTGCAACGGATTTTCGGCGCGCGTGCTGCATCCGCTTCTGCATAACCGCCTGCACGACATGGAGTTCAGCCGCGACGACATGGCCGCCTGGTTTCACCTCAATGCGCGCTTCGCCGAACATCTCAAGAAGCAATTGCGATCCAACGACAGGATCTGGATCAACGACCTGCACATGCTGCCCATGGTCGGCAAGCTGCGCGAGCTCGGCGTGGACAACCGTATCGGCCTGTTCCTGCACGAGGCCTTGCCCGCGTGCAATGTGCTGGCTTCGCTGCCTTGTCACGACGAGGTCCTCAAGAGCCTTTCCGAATGCGACCTGCTGGGCGTGCAGACGCCGCGCGACGTGCATGCGCTGCGTGAGTATCTGACCCGGTTCCATGGCGCCGTCGGCGGCCGCGGCGACAGGTTGCGCGTTGGTGGACGCAGGTTGCGCTTGGCCGCTTTTCCGGTGGGCATCGATGTCGAGCGCATGGCCGATCTGGCCCGGCGTGCGGAAGCGCGAGTCTTGTTCCGCCGGTTCCGCGTCAAGCTCGGTTCGCACAAGTTGTTGCTTGGCATCGACCGTCCCGATCATTCCAAGGGACTGTGTCAGCGCCTGCATGCGGTCGACCATTTGCTGCGCCAGTCGCCGCAGCTGGCCGGCACGTTCACGATGTTGCAGATATCGCCGTCGGTACGCTACGACATGCCGCATTGTCGCGATCTCGACCGCGAGATTTGCCGCCACATCAGCGACATCAACGGCCGCCACGCGGGACCGGACTGGGCGCCCGTGCGTTACGTGAAAAAGGATTTTCGTCAGCAGGTGCTGGCAGGCTATCTGCGCGCCGCCGACGTCGGCCTGATGACGCCGTTGCGCGACGGCATGACATTGGTCGCCAAGGAATACGTGGCTTGCCAGAATCCATCCGATCCGGGTGTGCTGGTGCTGTCGCGATTTTCCGGCGCCGCCTGCGAATTGACCGATGCGTTGCAGGTCAATCCCATGGACATCGGCGACATGGCGGCCGGCATGCGTACCGCCATGCGCATGTCCCTCCACGAGCGGCGCGCGCGCTGGGAATCACTGATGGATGTCTTGCATCGCCAGGATCTTCGGCGCTGGGGCAGCGATTTTCTGGATGCACTGTCGCGACCCCCTGCCGTCAAACGTCAATCGGCGACGGCGTCATCCATGCGGATGGTGTGACGTCCTCCGCATGCGCTTCGCGAGCAGGATGGGCCTTGATCCACCCTGCATGGGGTGAGGTTTTCAGCTGCCCTGGTCGGGCACGCCGGGCGTTTCCGGTGTCGACGTGCCGCAGTCGGCGTGTCCGCAGGTGCAGTGGGTCAGCTCCGTGTCGTCGCCATGCTCGCGGCAATTCGGACTGCAGAAGTCGCCGGAGTTTTTCACGCGGCAGTCGCACGAGGGATTGGCGCAGGTGTGATCGATTTCCATGACGGCGAAACCTTGAAAAGGGCAGGTACGTATGGAATGTACGCGTGCCGCCATGAAAGGGCGGTGACCGGGGGTTGCCGTACTTGGCGTATGCAATCCGGGTGTTGGGGGTGTCGGCTGTTGTCCTTCGATACCTCAGGACGAACGGTGGGGTTCGTCGGTGCCACAGGCTCTCCGTTCGTCCTGAGGTATCGAAGGATGAACAGCCCGATTTCCCCGAAGCAGAGAAAACCGCCTGCACCCGCCTACGCCTCGGGCGCCGGCTCCACCCGCAACTGCAGTACACGACGGTCGTCCGCTTCAAGCACATGAAACAGGTACGGCCCGGCAACGGTCTGCTCGCCCACCTCGGGCAAGTGTCCGAACTCGGCCGTGATGAGGCCGCCGATGGTGTCGAATTCCTCGTCGGAAAAATCGGTGCCGGTTTCGGTGTTGAAGTCGTCGATGTGTGTCAGCGCGCTGACCAGCCAGCCTTCGCGGCCTTCCAGTGGCTGCATCATCACGGGCGGCTCCTCGTCGTCGTGCTCGTCGTCGATTTCGCCGACGATTTCCTCAAGCACGTCCTCGATGGTGACCAGCCCTGCAACGCCGCCGTATTCGTCCACCACCAGCGCCATGTGGTTGTGGCTGAGGCGGAATTCGGCCAGCAGCACGTTCAGCCGCATCGATTCGGGAATCAGCACGGCGGGGCGCAGCAGGCTGCGGATGTCGCAGTTTTCGCCGTCGCCGAAATATTTGAGCAGATCCTTGGCCAGCAGGATGCCGAGGACTTCGTCCTTGTCCTCGCCGTGCACGGGAAAGCGCGAGTGGCCCGATTCAACCACGGTGGCCAGAATGTCGGCCAGCGGCGCATCGGCGGAAAGCGTCACCATCTGCACGCGCGGCACCATGACGTCGTCCACGTTGAGCTCGCTGACGCGAACGGCGCCTTCCACCATGCTCAGTGTGTCGTCGGTGAGCAGCCCGTTGGATTGGGCGCTGCGCAGTTCTTCGAGAAGCTCGTCTCGAGTGCGCGGCTCACCGGAGAAGATGTGGCCCAGGCGATCCCACCAGGAACGGTGCGCCAGGGCGCTGGTACTTCCAGGGTCTTCGTTCATAACCTTTGTAGCAACAGCCCGAA
>DASSBH010000211.1:0-5685 GCA_035698945.1 Oleiagrimonas sp. | reverse complement strand
CATCGAGGAAGGTTGCGACTGCTACGCCTGCACAAACGGGTTCAGTCGCGCCTACCTGCGGCACCTGGATCGCTGCAACGAAATCCTCGGCGCGCAACTGGCCACGATCCACAACCTGCGTCATTACCAGCGGCTGATGGCCGGTCTGCGCCAGGCCATCGCGGATGACCGGCTGGCGGATTTCGTGGCCGCCTTTTATGCCAGGCGAAGCGCTGGAACTTCCTGACCGAGGGTAGGGCGGGCACTGCCCGCCATGGAAGCGCCACGCAGCCTCAAACCGCGTTCGGCGGGCGCTGCCCGCCCTACATTGCGTCACCTGCGACAAAGTCGCGCAATGGCTTGTAATTGCCTGATTTGCATGCATCTTCAGTGCGCGGTTTCGGAAACGGTCACGGATGTGATCCGGTTGCATGCAAGGCCGGGGAACCTCATGGCATAATTCGCAATCTTTATCTTGACGGGCCGTGTGTCGCGGCCTGTGTCCTTTCAGTGGAGTCACCATGGGTTTGTCCATTCTCAATGCAGTTGCCGCGGGCGCGGCAGCGCCAGCCGCTGGCGGTCAGGCCGCCGGCGGAGCGTCCATGCTCATCATCATCGTCGTCATGTTTGTGGCGATGTATTTCATGCTGATCCGTCCGCAGCAGAAGCGGCAGAAGCAGCATCGCGCAATGGTCGAGGCCCTGGCCAAGGGCGATGAAGTCATCACCAATGGCGGTGTGGCCGGACGCATTGATGCGCTGGGCGACTCGTTCGTGACGGTGGAGATTGCCGACGGCGTCAAGATCAAGCTGCAGCGCGCGGCGATTTCCCAGGTGTTGCCCAAGGGCACGCTGAAATCGGCTTGAGGGGGAGGCGGCCGGACATCGGCCGCTCTTGGTACCGACCAGGAAAATGGTCGTGATTTTGACGGATTTGACGCATGAGTGATTTTCCACGCTGGAAGTACGCGCTGGTCATCGTGGTGTTGGCGCTGGGCGTGTTGTATGCCGTGCCCAACATCTTCCAGCGGCAGCCGGCCGTACAGATTTCGGCCAACCGGGGCGCCACGGTGGACCAGGCGCTGGATGCGCGTGTCGAGGGCATTCTCAAGAAGCACCACATTCCGGTGGTGAAGAGCGAGCTGGACGACAAGAAGCACCGCCTGCTGGTTCGCTTTGCCAACCCCGAGATACAGCTGAAGGCATCCGATGCCATCAAGGAGGCGCTGGGCGACAAATACGTGGTCGCGCTCAACCTGGCCTCCACCGTGCCGGGCTGGCTGCGTTCCATTCACGCCAACTCCATGCGTCTTGGCCTGGATCTTCAGGGCGGCGTGCACTTCCTGATGGAAGTCGACCAGCAGGCCGTGCGCGACAAGCAGGAAAGCGCCTACACCGAAGACATCCGTTCGCTGCTGCGCGACCACCGGATCCGCTACATCAACGTTGCGAAGGCCGGCGACGGCGTGGGCGTCAACGTCGTGCTGCGTTCGTCCGCCGATCGCGATCAGGCGGCCACGCTGATCGCTTCCAATTATCCGGATCTGTCGCTTTCCAACGGCGCCGGCAACGACAACCGCTACGTGCTCACCGCGAGCCTGTCCGAAGACAAGCTGCGCGAATTGGCGCAAAAGGCCCTCACACAGAACGTCGGTACATTGCGCAACCGCATCAACGCGTTGGGCGTGTCCGAGCCGTTGATCCAGCAGCAGGGCGACAGCCGCATCGTGGTCGAACTGGCCGGCGTGCAGGACACCGCCGAAGCCAAGAAGATGCTCGGCGCGACCGCCACGCTGGAATACCGCGCCGACTACGGCACGCCGCAGCAGGCCATCCAGGCGGAAAAAACCGGCATCGTGCCGCCCGAAGCGCGTCTCTACCACATGCGCAGCGGACAGCCGGTGTTGCTCAGCAAGAAGGTCATCGCCACGGGTGACCAGTTGCTCAACGCCTCCTCGGGCGTCGATCCGCAGACGGGCACACCATCCGTTTCGGTCACGCTCAATTCGGCGGCGGCCAAGCGCATGTTCGACTTCACGTCGGCCAACGTCGGCAAGCTGATGGGCGTGGTCTACAAGGAAACCATTCCCGAGACCAAGATCATCGACGGCAAGAAGGTGCGCACCAGCAAGACCACCGAAGTCGTCATCAACAACGCCACCATCCAGGGCGTTTTCAGCAACAAGTTCCAGACCACTGGCCTGGATAGTCCCGAGGCGGCCTCGCAGCTGGCATTGCTGCTGCGCAGTGGTTCGCTGGCCGCGCCGGTGCAGATCGTCGAGGAACGCGTGATCGGTCCCAGCCTGGGTCGCGACAACATCCACAAGGGCGTGCTGGCCGTGTTGGTCGGTCTGGCCGCGGTGCTGTTGTGTGCTGGCTTCTACTACAAGCTGTTCGGCCTGGTGGCGGACATTGCGCTGTTCTTCAACCTGGTGCTGCTGGTGGCGGTGATGAGCATGATCGGCGTAACGCTGACCATGCCGGGCATTGCCGGTATCGTGCTGACACTGGGCATGGCTATCGACTCCAACGTGCTCATCTGCGAACGCGTGCGTGAGGAGTTGCGCAACGGATCCACGCCACTGGCGTCGATCCGCGCCGGCTACGAGAAAGCCTGGTCGACCATTCTCGATGCCAACGTCACCCATCTTCTGGCGGCCTTGGCCTTGATGACCATGGGCTCGGGTTCGATCAAGGGCTTCGGCGTGACGCTGTTCATCGGCATCCTGACCTCGCTGTTTACTTCGGTGACGGTGACCCACGCGATCACCGCGCTCCTGCACGGCGGTCGCAAACTCAAGAGCCTGTCGGTGTAAGGCGCGGGGACACACAGCATGGAAATTTTCAATCCACACAGCAACATCCACTTTCTCAAGCTGCGCCGCTTCACGATCGGCATCGCCATCTTTCTGGTGATCGCCTCGCTTGGCCTGATCTTCACCAAGGGCCTCAACTACGGACTGGATTTCACCGGGGGCGTGGTGGTCGAGGTGCAATACCAGCAGTCGGTGGACATCGCCGATGTGCGTCAGGCGCTGGACAAGGGCGGCTTCGGGCGTTCGGTCGTGCAGCCCCTGGGTGGAACGCGGGAAGTGCTCATACGTCTGCAGCCCAAGGACGATCCGAAGGCGCTCGACAAGAGCGGCAAGGTCAATGTCGACCAGGTGGCGCAGGACGTGCTTTCGGCACTGAAAGCCGCCGGCGAAAAGGTGACCATCAAGCAGCACAGCTTCGTCAGCTCGGAAGTGGGCGCATCGCTGCGCACCAAGGGCATTTATGCCGTGATCTTCGTCATCATCGGCATCATGGCCTACCTGTGGATCCGCTTCGAGCGGCGCTTCGCGGTGGCCGCGCTGTTGACGGAAGTGCATGACGCGGTGGTGACGGTGGGCATTTTCGCGCTCACCCAGCGCCAGTTCGATCTGACCGTGCTGGCCTCGGTGATGGCCGTGGTCGGCTACTCCATCAACGACAAGGTGGTGGTGTTCGACCGCGTGCGCGAGCTGTTCCGTCTGGCGCGCAAGGCCGATCCCGAGGAAATCCTCAACCGTTCCATCAACAGCACGCTGTCGCGTACGATCATCACCTCGCTGCTGACCGGCGTCACCATGCTGTGCCTGTTCCTGATGGGCGGCCCGGTGGTGCACGGCTTCGCCATCACCATGATGATCGGCATCGTGGTCGGCACGCTGTCGTCCATCTTCATCGCCAGCCCGATCCTGTTGTGGCTGGGCGTGTCGAAGAAAGACCTGATGCCGCGCACCCGTGACAATCCGGAACTGGCGCGCCGCCCGTAAGGACGCGGAACCTGTACACGCAAAACGGCCCGGTTTTCCGGGCCGTTTTGCGTTCCGTATGGAGAAGCGGGGGTAGGAGCCAGCCTGCTGGCGATTGTCCGATCTTGCGTCATCGGACATGGATCGCCAGCAGGCTGGCTCCTACCCTCGCATCCCAACGCCAAGCTGCGCCATCCGCTCCGGAGTGCCGACATCGCACCACACTCCCCGGTGGTGCTGCCCGGTTACGCCACCCCGCCGCATGGCGTGGCGCAGCAACGGCGCCAGCTTGAATCGCGGCGGCTTGTCATTTGCGCCGGCCTGGTCGCCGATGATGGTGCGCCAATCGTCCAGCAGGGCGGGCTTGTAAACGCCGATACCCGCGAACGTGAGCAGGGAGTCATCCGGCGACAACGATGCCTCGACACGCCCGTCGGCAAGCAGACGGAAGTCGCCGTCGGGATGATGCGCCGGGTTGTCGACCAGCACCAGGTGCGCCAGCCCATCCGGCTCGGCCGGAAGTGCGGCGAAATCGAAGTCGGTAAAGATGTCGCCGTTGACGGCAAGGAACGGCTCGTCGGTCAGCATGGGCAACGCATGCAGCATGCCGCCGCCGGTTTCCAGCGGCGTTCCGCCTTCATAGGCGTAGCGGATGCGCAGGCCCCAGCGCGAACCGTCGCCAAGCATGGCGGGAAACTGTTCGGCCAGGTGCGAGGTGTTGATGACGACGTAGCGCACGCCACTGTCGACCAGGCGTTCCAGGTGATGCACGATCAGCGGCTTGCCATGCACTTCGAGCAACGGCTTGGGCGTGTGGTCGGTCAGCGGACGCATGCGCTCGCCCAGGCCCGCGGCGAAGATCAGTGCGCGCACGCGGCGTCTCCGGCGGGCTGGCGCAAGTCGCGACCGCTTCCGGCGGCGCGCAGCAGCTCGACCAGACGGGCAAGTTCGGAGTAGCGCGACGCGACATCGAGCACGTAATCGAACACGCGCGGCAGGTCATCGAGATAGCCGGGCTTGCCGTCGCGATAGGCCAGACGACAGAACAATCCCAGCACCTTGATATGACGCTGCAGACCGGTGAGGTCGAACCAGCGGCGAAAGCGCGCCGCATCGACATCGGCCTCGATCAGACGATGGTCGATCAACTTCTGGCGATAACCCTGCATCCAGTGTTCCACGCGAGTCTCATCCCAGGCGATGTAGCAATCGCGCAGCAGCGACACAAGGTCATAGGTGATCGGGCCGCATACCGCACCCTGGAAGTCGATCACGCCGGGATTGTCATGCGGCGTGATCATCAGGTTGCGGCTGTGGAAGTCGCGATGGACGAAACACGATGGCTGTTCGACGCCATTGGCTGCCAGCAGATCGAAGGCGTCATTCAGAACTTTTCCGGATGCCGCGTCGAGCTGTTGTCCGAGATGGCGTTCGAGAAACCATGGCGCCAGCAGCTCCATTTCGCGACGCAGAAAGGGTGCGTCGTAGACGGGCAGATCGGTGCAAGCCACCCGCGACTGCATACGCAGCAAGGCACCCAATGCGTCGTCGTAAAGCCCGTCGGCGGTTGCATCGGCAAGTTCGGGCAGGTACAGGCGCTGGCCGAAATCCTCGATCAGCACAATACCTTGTTCGACATCGCTGGCATGCACGGAAGGTACATGGACGCCCGCCTGTGCCAAGCGGTCGCCGATATCCAGCCATGGATGCACGTCTTCCTGCGGCGGCGGGGCATCCATCACGATCAGGCTTTGCCCCTCGTGCGCGAGACGCCAGTAACTGCGGAAACTGGCGTCGCTGGAAGCGGCTTCCAGCGTGATACCGGGGTTGTCGAGCACGCGCCTGACCCAGGCGAGACGGGCGGTGGTGCGGTCGGTTGGCTTATCTGGCATGGTGTGCAGGATAATGCAGGCTTTCATGCTTGTGCATGC
>DASSBH010000210.1:0-3286 GCA_035698945.1 Oleiagrimonas sp. | reverse complement strand
TCTTGTCCGTGGCATCGACCACGTACCAGTCGCGCTTGACGCTTTCAGGCTTGGCGCTGAACGTCTTCATCGTTGAAAATACCTGTCTGCCGCCCCGAGGGCGGGACGAAATGGGTGGAACGAAAGGCGCGAAAGTGTAGCCGAAGCATCGGCTTCCCGCAAGTACAAGCGGCTTTCGCGTAGCCGCTCATTGTAGCAGCATGGTGTACATGCGCGCCAGCGGCCCTCCCCGCCAGCCTGCATGATTCATCAGGATTCGTAGCGAACCGGTTCCAGGGTGTGCCCTGTGTGGATTCCGCGACCGAGGAGCGCGCAGGCGTAATTGTACGCGAAAGCCGCTCAGAACCTGCCCCGGACTTGATCCGGGGGCGCGCCATGAAGCCGGCGCAGTAGAATACTGAATAATGCAGGCAAGAATCCGATGGCATCCGGAGCCCGACAAAATGAACCCGACAAGTCGCCACCTCTCCCCTTTCGACCGTCTTCTGGACGGCGTGGAAACCGCCCTGAACGCCGTGGCCGGCGCGCCGGCGGCCGACCGCCCCTGCCCTTCCGCGCCACTCGGACCGGTTGAACTGGACGAACGCGAACGCCGCCATGTGGCCGGCTTGATGCGCGTCAACCACACCGGCGAGGTCTGTGCCCAGGCGCTCTACCAGGGCCAGGCCATGCTGGCGCGCGACGAAGCCACACGCGGCCATCTGGAACAGGCCGCCGGCGAGGAAACCGACCATTTGGCCTGGTGCGCCAGCCGTCTGGACGAGCTGGATGCCCGCCCCAGCGTGTTCAACCCCCTGTGGTACGCCGGCAGCCACGCCATCGGCGCCGTGGCGGCGGCCATTGGCGACCGCGTCAGCCTGGGCTTCGTGGTGGAAACCGAGCGCCAGGTGGAGGCCCATCTGGCCGACCACATTGCGCGCCTGCCCGGCCAGGATCACCGCTCGCGTGCCATCCTCGAACAGATGCAGGCCGACGAAATCCGCCATGCCGACAACGCCCTGGCCCGCGGCGGCGCGCCGTTGCCGACGCCGGTGCCGACGCTGATGAAGCTGGCCTCGAAGGTGATGAAGACCGTGGCATATCGGGTGTAAGTACGCTTCGATCAGGGATGGCTTTCAACCTTGAGAAAACCCAGCTGACGAACGAGGCCAAGCAGGAAAGTTCATCGGCGTTGATCCGCGTCAAAAAAATCAGGCCCCGCACACCCTTTACTGGCGCATGAAACGCCGACGCGCCACCGCCAAAAGCAATCGCTGCAACGGATTGCCGTTGCCCCCCGGCCTCCACGTGTGCACGAGCTTGTTGCGATAGGCGTCGAAATGCAAGCCATGCGGCGCCGCGTACACCTTGCCCCTGCCGAGCAGGATCTTCAGCGCCTGGGTGCCGGCTATGCCGGCGCAGATTTCGCAGGCCATGGGTGTGGACGGACCGCGATGATTGACCAGATCCACCGCGGACGGGTCGACCAGATACGGCTGATGCAGCACGGCCGGCGCCAGCCCGACCATGAAGCGCAGCAACTGCTCGTTCATCGGCTGGCCTTCCAGCTGAAAATATTCTTCGAAGGTCATGCGGCCGGGCAGGAACACCAGCACTGCCGCGCCCATGCCCAACGGCGCCGCGGTGATCGCCGGAATGCCGCGCTCGGCGCACAGGGCGAACAACCTGGCGCGGATGTCGAGCACGAAAAAATCCAGCCCGTCGACGTACAGATCCACCCCCGACAGGAACCGATCCATGTTGTCGAAAGTGACACCTTCGGGAAAGGTGTTGATGTCCAGATCCGGATTGATGTCCCGCGCCATCCGCGACACCACCTCGACCTTGGGCTGACCCATGGTCGACAGGAACGCTCCCGCCTGGCGATTGAGGTTTTCGATGCCGAACCGATCCATGTCCGCCAGGTTGAACGACTGGATGCCGAGCCGAGCCAAAGTCAGCAGATGGCTGCCGCCGACTCCGCCAAGCCCCGCGATGGCCACGCGCTTGGCGCGCAGCTTCGGTTGCTCGGTGGCGGTCATCCAGCCGATCGTCCGGCTGAATGCCGTGGCGTAGTCGAACGGCGGCGGCGTGGCCGGTGCGTCGGACATCATGAGGCATCTATCCCGGTGGTCTGAGCGACGGTAAACATGCGCAAGGATGAAGCCGCTTCGGAAAGCGGCTCCATCCATCGTCGTGACGCATGCATGAGGTACCGCTTTATGCGCGACCTTCGGCCTCTTTGCGACGGCGCCAGACAAAGAAGCCCAGCAGACCCAGACCAAGACCCAGCAGACCGGCCTCGCCCGGCTCGGGTACCGCCATCCCGGAAGCGCCGATCAACTGGCCCGTGCCCGAAATCGGATAGCAGACGTCGTTGGCGCAGATACCGGCCGGGTTGAACTGGAAGGACGAATCAAGCCTGAAATCCGCCCCGTCGACCTGCGTGTTGGTGTCGGTATAGGACGCCATCAAGCCGCCGGTCACATCCAGCAGTCCGAAGCCGGAAGAACCGCTCCCGGGATTGCCGGCCGGTCCGAGCACCGTGGAATAAAGTTGTCCGGTCTCGGTGAAGCCGGTATACGGCGCGGTATGGCCAGCCAGGCTGAGCCACAACGTACCCTGGCCGGCGGTCGTGGGATCCAGCACATTGAAACTGTCGGTGTCGTCGACGTAGAAGTCGATGGTTCCCGGATCGAACACGACCTGGGTATTTTCACCACTGTCGTCAATGCTCGCCACCGTGTACTGGAAGGTGAAGGTGAGATCGCAACCCGGGCAGAACTCCGAATCGCCCACGCCGTTGATCGAGCCGATCTGCCCGTAACCCGTCAATACGTCGCCAACATTGCTGACGGACGTCTCACGGAAGTTGAGCGCCTGGATGGTCAGATCCAGCGGACTGTCCGAGTTGTAGATGACACCGCCCACGTTTATGGGATCGGCAAGCGTCGTTCCGCTCCACGCACCCAGTGCCAGAGCACATGCAAGGGCGACACCAATGGTTTTCTTCTTCAACATGATTTTCTCCTCTTGCTACTGAAAACACCCCTGTTATCCAGTTAAAAGCAAGCTGCGTGCCATGTATGCAACACACTGTTTTAAATGAATTTTTCATCTCATCGCTACCCCGTATTCTCGATATCTGTAAGGGGTTTCGACATCATCGTCGGGCGCGGGTGGGGGTGTCGGCGCAACACCATCCCCACTGTGCAACCGGAGGATAGGTAACACTTCAGACCGGCATGATGGGTGACACATCCTCCTCATCCGGAAGATGCCACTGCGTGGCCTTTTCCAGACACCC
>DASSBH010000209.1:0-2386 GCA_035698945.1 Oleiagrimonas sp. | reverse complement strand
GAGGGAGTTACGCGATCAAAGTCCTCCCCTTCAAGGGGAGGGTTGGGTGGGGATGGTTTTCAAACTTGAGAAATCCTGGCTGACGAACGAAGCTGATCAGGTACAGACAAGCGCTTCGACTTCCTCGCTCCTCAAAGCCGGATCCATTCATGACTCTCCCCGCGTGCGTCCGCTACGCGGGCCTGGCCTGTCCTGAGCCTGTCGAAGGGCTCAGCGCGAACGGTTGGGGGCGAGGGAGCGTTTGCCATTGATCAAAGCCCACCTCACGCGCCCAACGGCTACAATCGGGGCATGACCGAGGCCACCACTTCCCGCTTTCCGCCGCGTCCACTGCGCGCCCTTGGCGGACGCGCGCTGGAAACCGCGCTCAACCACGCGCTGGCGCTTGATCCCGACAGCCAGGACAGCCTGAAGGCGCTGGAAGGCCGGCGTCTGGACGTGCACCTGCGCGGCCCGGATCTGGCCATGGCGATTCACGTGGCCGACGGCAAGTTGAAGGTGGGCCCGACCGACGCCGAGAAACCCGCATTGCGCGTCAGCGCGACACCGGGCGGTCTGCTGGCCATGGCCATGCATGCCGGCCACGAAGGCATTGCTCCCGGCAAGGTGGACATCGCCGGTGACGCCGACCTCGCCCGGCGTCTGGAAAAACTGGCGCGCGGCTACGCGCCGGATTTCGAGGCCGGGTTTGCACGCGTTTTCGGTGACGTGCTCGGCGTGCCGCTGGCGCGTGCCTTCGCCAAGGCCTTGTCGCACGTCCGCGACAGTGGCCGTCATTTCGCCGAGGACGGCGCCGACTGGCTGCGCGAGGAGGCGCGCCTGAGCGTGGCGCCCGGCGAGATGGACGATTTTCTCGACGAGGTGGATCACCTGCGCGAGCGCGCCGAGCGTCTGGAAGCACGCATGCAACGCTTCGCCGCACAACGGAAACCCGGCGCATGAGAACGCCGCTGCGTCTGGTTCCCCGGCTGTTGCACGTGGCCAGCGTGTTGTTGCGCTATCGCCTGGACGAGGTGATCGACGCCACGCACCTGTACCGCCCGCTGAAATGGTTGCGCCTGCTGCTGCCGCGCGCGCGCGCCGATGTGCGCAAGTTGCCGCGCGGCGCGCGCCTGCGCATGGCCTTCAACGAACTCGGGCCGATCTTCGTCAAGGCCGGGCAGATGCTGTCCACGCGCCGCGACCTGGTGCCCGCCGATATCGCCGACGAGCTGGCCGAGCTGCAGGACAAGGTGCCGCCCTTCCCCGGCGCCGAGGCGCGCGCCATCATCGAACGCGAATTGGGCGCGCCGATCGCCACGCTGTTCGCTAGTTTCGAGGAGGCTCCGCTGGCCTCGGCCTCCATTGCCCAGGTGCACGCCGCCACCATGCACGACGGCAAGGAAGTCGTGGTCAAGGTGCTGCGCCCGGGCATCGAAAAGCGCGTCGACCGCGATGTGGATCTGCTGCGCGCGATGGGCGAACTGGCCCAGCGCTGGCATCCGCACGCCGACAAGATCCGTCCGCTGGACGTGGTTTCGGAAATCGAGAAGACCCTTCACAACGAGCTGGATCTGCAGCACGAGGGCGCCAACGCCAGCCTGTTGCGGCGCAATTTCGAGCACTCGCCGGATCTGTACGTGCCGGCCATCCACTGGTCGCACAGCAACAACCACGTGCTCACGCTGGAGCGCGTGCATGGCGTCACCGCCGACGACATCGAGGCCATCGACGCGGCCGGCATCGACCGCCGCAAGCTGGCCGCGATGGGCGTGCGACTGTTCTACGAGCAGGTGTTCCGCGACAACTTCTTCCACGCCGACGCGCACCCCGGCAACATCTGGGTGGACACGACACGGGTCGAGCAACCGCGTTTCATCGCCCTGGATTTCGGCATCATGGGCTCGCTGCCGGAAGACGACCAGTACTGGCTGGCGGAAAACTTCATCGCCATGTTCGAGCGCAACTACCGGCGCATCGCCGAGCTGCACCTGGCCGCCGGCTGGATGCCGCGCCATATCCGCGTGGACGAACTGGAAACTGCCATCCGTACCGTGTGCGAGCCCTACTTCACGCGCCCACTGTCGGAAATTTCGCTGGCCGAGGTGGTGGCCAAGCTGTTTGCCACCGCGCGCCGCTTCGAGCTGACCCTGCAGCCGCAGCTGATTTTGCTGCAGAAGACCCTGCTCAACATCGAAGGCGTCGGGCGCATGCTCGACCCCGACATCGACATCTGGGCCGTGGCGTACCCGGTGCTGAAACGCATCCTGCGCGAACGCTACAGCCCGCGCCGCGTGGTGCGCAGTTTGCGCCAGCACCTTCCCGAATGGCTGCGTGCGGCGCCGAACATGCCCGGGCTGGTGCACCAGCTGCTGGAAGAAACCGTCAACGGCCAGACCGAAGTGAA
>DASSBH010000208.1:0-34800 GCA_035698945.1 Oleiagrimonas sp. | reverse complement strand
GCACCCAGCAGGGCCTGGAAGTGGTCAAGGTCGATGCCGAGCGGCATCTGATCGCGGTGAAGGGCGCGGTGCCGGGTGCTGCCGGTGGCGACGTCATCATCCGTCCGACGACCAAGGGTTGAGGAGATCGGCATGGAACTGAATGTTATAGGCGCCAAGCCGCTCGAGGTTTCCGACGTGGTGTTTGGCGGCGAGTTTCGCGAAAACCTGGTGCATCAGGTCGTGGTGGCCTACCAGGCTGGCGGTCGTGCCGGCACCAAGGCGCAGAAGACGCGCTCGGAAGTTGCCGGTACCACCAAGAAGTCGAAGAAGCAGAAGGGTGGCGGCGCTCGCCATGGCGCGTTGACGGCCCCGATTTTCGTCGGCGGTGGCGTGACCTTTGCGGCCAAGCCGCGCAGCTTTGAGCAGAAGGTCAACCGCAAGATGTATCGCGGCGCCCTGCGTTCGATCCTGGCTGAGCTGAATCGTCAGGGCCGTCTGAAGGTGGTCGACAGCTTCGGCATCGACACGCCGAAGACCAGCGCGATGGTTGCCAAACTGGGTGAGCTGGAAGCCTCCGGTCGTGTGCTGCTGGTGGACGAAAGTGCCAGCGAGGCCCTGTACCTGGCTGCGCGCAACATTCCCAATGTGTACGTGGTGGACAAGGCGGCGTTGGATCCGGCGAGCCTGGTGCATGCGGATCACGTCGTCATGACGACCGAATCCGTGAAGAAGATCGAGGAGTGGCTGGCATGAACAAGCAGGAACGAATTCTCGATACCCTGCGCGCGCCGCTGGTGTCGGAAAAAACGGCGTTGCTGAGCGCTTCCAATCAGTACGCTTTCGAAGTTGCCGCTGATGCGACCAAGGCCGACGTCAAGGCGGCTGTGGAGCAGCTGTTTGACGTGAGCGTCGAGCAGGTGAACATGGTCAATATCCACGGCAAGAGCAAGTCTTTCCGTTTTCGCCAGGGTACCCGTCAGGGTAAGCGCAAAGCTTATGTGCGCCTGGCTGAAGGCCAGACCATCGACGTGATGGCCAAGGCCTGAGCGAGGAGTTGAACGATAATGGCATTGAAAACACTCAAGCCGACCTCTCCGGGACGCCGTGGTACCGTTCGGGTATCCACGCCAGATCTGCACAAGGGCGCGCCGTACGCGGCGCTGACCGAGGCGCAGTCCAAGACCGGTGGTCGCAATCATCATGGCCGCATCACCACGCGGCATCGCGGCGGCGGTCACAAGCAGCATTACCGCATCATTGATTTCAAGCGCGATAAGGAAGGCATTGCCGCCAAGGTCGAGCGCCTGGAATACGACCCGAACCGTACCGCGCACATCGCGCTGCTGTGCTACGCCGATGGCGAGCGCCGCTACATCATCGCGCCCAAGGGCGTGAAGATGGGCGACCGCGTGGTGTCCGGCAAGGATGCGCCGATCAAGAACGGCAACACCCTGCCGCTGCGCAATATCCCGGTGGGCACCACGGTGCACTGCATCGAGATGAAGCCGGGCAAGGGCGCGCAGATCGCGCGCAGTGCCGGCGCTTCGGTGCAGCTGGTGGCGCGCGAATCCGGTTACGCGACCCTGCGTCTGCGTTCCGGCGAGATGCGCCGCGTGCCGGTCGAATGCCGCGCCACTATCGGCGAGGTCGGCAACTCCGAGCACAGCTTGCGCAAGTTGGGCAAGGCCGGCGCCAAACGCTGGCAGGGCATTCGCCCGACCGTGCGCGGTGTGGTCATGAACCCGGTCGACCATCCGCATGGCGGTGGTGAGGGCAAGACTTCCGGTGGCCGTCATCCGGTCAGCCCATGGGGCCAGCCGACCAAGGGTTACAAGACCCGCAACAACAAGCGTACGGAGCACTTCATCGTGCGTCCGCGCCATCGCAGCAAGTAACGGGAGACGATCATGCCGCGTTCTTTGAAAAAGGGTCCGTTCGTCGACCTGCATTTGCTCAAAAAAGTTGAGGCCGCCGCTGGTGGCAGCAACAAGCGCCCGATCAAGACCTGGTCGCGTCGCTCGATGGTGATTCCCGACATGGTCGGTCTGACCATTGCGATCCACAACGGCCGTCAACACATGCCGGTGTTGGTCAACGAAAACATGGTCGGACACAAATTGGGCGAATTTGCGGTTACCCGCACGTTCAAGGGTCACTCCGGTGACAAGAAATCGAAGTGATGGGTAGCACGATGGAAACCAAAGCCATTCACCGCAGCGCTCGTATTTCGGCACAGAAGGTTCGCCTGGTGGCTGATCTTGTGCGCGGCATGCCCGTGTCCAAAGCCGACAATGTGCTGGAATACACCAACAAGAAGGCCGCGCACCTGGTTCGCAAGGTGCTGTTGTCGGCTGTCGCCAACGCCGAAAACAATCTCGGTGCCGATGTCGACGAATTGAAGGTGTCACGCATTTTTGTCGACGAGGGCCCGACCATGAAACGTATGCGCGCCCGCGCCAAAGGCCGTGGTACGCGCATCCTGAAGCGCACCAGCCACATCACCGTGGTCGTCGGCGACTAAGAGGAAAGACGATGGGTCATAAAGTACATCCCACGGGTATTCGCCTTGGCATCGCCAAGGACTGGAACTCCAAGTGGTACGCCAACAAGGGCGAGTATGCCCAGTATCTGGCCGCCGACCTGAAGGTACGCGAGATGCTGCGCAGCAAGCTGTCGCAAGCAGGCGTTTCGCGCATCAAGATCGAGCGTCCGGCCAAGACAGCCCGCGTGACCATTCACACGGCGCGTCCGGGTGTGGTCATCGGCAAGAAGGGCGAGGACATCGAGAACCTGCGCAAGGAAGTCACCAAGATGATGGGTGTGCCCACCCACATCAATGTGAGCGAAGTGCGCAAGCCGGAACTGGACGCGCAGCTGGTGGCCGAGTCCATCGCCCAGCAGCTTGAGCGCCGCATCATGTTCCGCCGCGCCATGCGCCGTTCCGTCGGCAACGCCATGCGCCTGGGCGCCCTGGGCATCAAGGTCAACGTTGCCGGTCGTTTGAACGGCGCCGAGATCGCCCGTTCCGAGTGGAGTCGCGAAGGCCGCGTGCCGCTGCATACGCTGCGCGCCGACATCGACTACGGCTTTGCCCAGGCCAAGACGCAGTACGGCATCATCGGCGTCAAGGTGTGGATCTACAAGGGCGAGGTTTTCGATCTGGAAGCTGCGCAGGTCGAAGACACCAAAGAAGACAAGCCCGCGCGCCGTGGCGGTGACTCCCGTCGTGACATGCGTCGCGATGGCGAAGGTCGCCGCGACCGCAGCGGGAAGTAAGGAGCACCGTCATGTTGCAACCAAAACGAACCAAGTATCGCAAGATGCACAAGGGCCGCAACGACGGTCTGAGCTACAATTCCAACCTTGTCTCCTTTGGCGAATTCGGTCTGAAGGCCACCACCCATGGTCGCCTGACGGCTCGCCAGATCGAGGCCGGCCGCCGCTGCATCACCCGTTACGTCAAACGTGGCGGCAAGCTGTGGATCCGCGTGTTCCCCGACAAGCCGATCACCAAGAAGCCCATCGAAGTGCGTATGGGTTCGGGCAAGGGCAATGTGGAATACTGGGTGGCTCCGATCCAGCCCGGCCGCATGTTGTATGAAATCGAAGGCGTCGACGAGGCGACCGCGCGCGAGGCACTGCGCCTTGCCGCCGCCAAACTGTCGGTGCAAACCATGTTCGTGTCGCGGGCGGTGGTGTGATGGCCAAGAAAGAAATTCACGAGATGTCGGTGGAAGAGCTGGATCAGCAGCTTCTGGACTTGCGCAAGGAGCAATTCAACCTGCGCATGCAGAAGGGCTCTGGCCAATTGACCCAACCGCACCAGCTGCGCCGCGTCAGGCGCGACATCGCCCGCACGAAATTCGTGCTGGGCGAGAAGAAGTAAGGAGCGCCAAAAATGAGCGATAACGAAAAGAAGGCGCGTACCCTTGAAGGCCGCGTCATCAGCAACAAGATGGACAAGACCGTCACGGTGCTGATCGAGCGTCAGACCCAGCATCCGCTGCTGGGCAAGATCGTGCGCCGGTCCACCAAGCTGCACGCACAGGACGACCTGGGTGTCAACGAGGGCGACCTCGTGCGCATCGCCGAGTGCCGCCCGCTGTCCAAAACCAAACATCACCGCGTGGTCGAAGTCATCACGCGCGCTGAAGCGTAATCGGAGGATTGAGCCATGATCCAGATGCAAAGCACGCTTTCAGCCGCCGACAACAGTGGCGCCAAGGAACTGATGTGCATCAAGGTGTTGGGCGGTTCGCACCGTCGCTACGCCGCCATCGGTGACGTCATCAAGGTGACGGTCAAGGATGCCATTCCCCGCGGCAAAGTGAAGAAGGGCGAGGTGTACAATGCCGTGGTTGTGCGCACCGCCAAGGGTGTGCGTCGCCCGGACGGTTCGTTGATCCGTTTCGATGGCAACGCCGCCGTGCTTCTGAACAACAAGCTCGAGCCCATCGGCACCCGCATTTTCGGGCCGGTTACCCGCGAGCTGCGCAGCGAACGCTTCATGAAGATCGTGTCGCTGGCGCCGGAAGTGCTCTGAGCGCCCGTCACCATAGAGAATTACGACTATGAACCGGATCAAAAAAGGCGACCACGTCATCGTGACCGCCGGTAAAAACAAGGGCCAACGCGGCGATGTGTTGCGCGTTGACGGCGAACGCGTGTTCGTCTCCAACGTCAACCTGGTCAAGCGCCACACCAAGCCGAATCCGCAGGCCGAGCAGCCTGGCGGTATCGTCGAGAAAGAGGCCTCCATTCATATTTCCAACGTGATGCCTTTCAACCATGCCAATGGCAAGGGTGAGCGTATCGGTGCCAAGCAGCTCGAGGACGGTCGCCGCGTGCGAATCTTCCGTTCCACGGGCGAAGTGGTGGATGTGTAAGGAATCGATGTCATGACCCGCCTTGAAAAATTCTACAAAGACGAAGTGGTGCCGAAGCTGGTCGAGAAATTCGGCTACAAGAACATCATGCAGGTGCCGCGCATCACCAAGATCACGCTGAACATGGGCGTGGGTGAAGCCGTGGGCAACAAGAAGGTGTTGGAAAACGCCGTGGCCGACATGGCCAAGATTGCCGGCCAGAAGCCCCAGACCACGTTGGCCCGCAAGTCCGTCGCTTCGTTCAAGATTCGCGATGGCTGGCCGATCGGCTGCAAGGTGACCTTGCGTCGTGCCCGCATGTACGAGTTCCTGGATCGCCTGATCAACGTGTCGTTGCCGCGCGTGCGCGATTTCCGTGGCGTTTCCGGCAAGTCCTTCGACGGCCGCGGCAACTTCAACATGGGCGTCAAGGAACAGATCATCTTTCCCGAGATCGATTACGACCAGATCGACGCCTTGCGCGGCATGGATATTTCCATTGCCACCAGCGCCGAGACGAACGAAGAATCCCGTGCGCTGCTGGAAGCTTTCGGTTTCCCGTTCCGCAACTGACACCAAGGTACAAATATGGCCAAGAGCAGCATGGTGAACCGCGATATCAAGCGGACCAAACTGGTGAAAAAGTACGCCGCCAAGCGTGCCGAGCTGAAGAAGATCGTGCTCAGCCCGGAATCCACCTACGAAGAAAAAATGGAAGCGCAGGCCAAGCTGCAGAAGCTGCCGCGCGACGCCAGCCCGGTGCGCCAGCGTACCCGTTGCGCCCTGACCGGCCGTCCGCGTGCGGTTTACCAGAAGTTTGGCCTGGGCCGCAACAAGTTGCGCGAAGCAACCATGCGCGGCGACGTGCCGGGTTTGCGCAAAGCCAGTTGGTAAGCTCGTTGAGATGTCCGGCAAGATGCGGGGCTTGATTTTTGCCATCGCGGAAGACGGCTGTCAAAAAGCTCTCGCCTTGTCTGGCGAAATGCTGCTAAAATAATCGGTCTGCCATTCGCACGAATGGTCGATCCTACAATTCAGATTTCCGGTCAACGGATATCGGTGCACTCTCAAAGGTTTTTCCATGAGCATGACTGATCCCATTGCCGACATGTTCACGCGCATCCGCAACGCCCAGATGATGGGCAAGCCGAATGTGCGCATGCCGGCCTCCAAGCTGAAGCTGGCCATCGCCGAGCTGCTCAAGCGCGAAGGCTATGTCCTTGACACGCGTGTGGATGATTCCGACAAGGCCAAGCCGGCCCTGGACATCCAGCTCAAATATTTCGAAGGCCGTCCGGCCATCGAACGTATCCAGCGTGTCAGCCGTTCGGGCCTGCGTATTTATCGCGGCAAGGATCACCTGCCCAAGGTGATCGGTGGCCTCGGCATTTCCATCGTTTCCACCTCGGCGGGCCTGCTCACCGATGCCCAGGCGCGAGCCAAGGGCGTTGGTGGCGAAGTCATCGGCCTGGTGGCGTAAGGAGATACTGAGATGTCACGAGTTGCCAATAGTCCGATCACGCTGCCCAAGGGCGTGGAAATCAAATCCGACGACGCCGGCATCACCGTCAAGGGTGCCAAGGCCAGCCTGTCGATTCATCACCTGCCGGGCGTCAGCATCGACGTCAACGACGGGGTGGTGAGCGTCAAGATGGCCGAGGGTGGCGAAGTCAAGTACGCCGGTACCGCGCGCGCGCTGATCAACAACATGGTCAAGGGCGTCACCGATGGTTTCGAGCGCAAGCTGGCGCTGGTGGGTGTGGGTTTCCGCGCTGCCGTGCAAGGCAAGAAGCTGAACCTGACCCTGGGTTTCTCGCACCCGGTGGAATACGACATTCCCGAAGGCATCAGCATCGAAACCCCGAGCGCGACCGAAATCGTGGTCAAGGGCGCCAACAAGCAGGTCGTGGGCCAGGTTGCCGCCAATATCCGTGCCTTCCGTCCGCCTGAGCCCTACAAGGGCAAGGGTGTGCGCTACGCCGACGAATACATCAACAGGAAGGAAGCCAAGAAGGCGTAATCGACTGGCTTTTGCCAAGTTCGAACACGTCGATCCGCTTCTGGAGACTGGACATGAAAGACAAGAATCAAAGCCGTTTGCGCCGCGCCAAATCCACGCGTTCCCGCATCCGCAAGTTGGCGGTGCCGCGCCTTTCCGTGCATCGCAGTGGTCAACATCTCTATGCGCAGGTGTTCGCTGCATCCGGCGACAAGGTGTTGGCCAGCGCGTCCACGTTGCAAAAGTCAGTGCGCGAAGGTTTGGATGGCACCAAGAACATGGCCGCCGCCGCCGCAGTGGGCAAGGCTGTTGCCGAGCGTGCGCTGGCTGCCGGCGTCGAGTCGGTTGCCTTCGACCGTTCCGGCTACCGTTTTCACGGTCGGGTCAAGGCCCTGGCCGAGGCTGCCCGCGAAGCCGGCCTGAAGTTCTGATCCGAAAGTTCCGATCCGCATTATCGCGGGTGTCGATAGCGTCAATACAACTCCAAGCGGTCAAGTGCCGCAAGTAAAAATCCCGGTCTGGGCCGGGTATGACAGGAAACCGCATGTCTTCCAACGATCGTGACAATTCCGACGGCTTGCTGGAAAAGCTCATTGCCGTCAATCGTGTGGCCAAGACCGTCAAGGGCGGCCGCCAGATGACCTTTACCGCGCTGACCGTGGTCGGCGACGGCGAAGGCCGCGTGGGCCTGGGTTACGGCAAGGCGCGTGAAGTGCCGGCAGCCATTTCCAAGGCCATGGAGCGCGCACGCCGGGCGATGGTCAAGGTGAACCTCAACAACGGCACCTTGTTCTATCCGGTCAAGGCCAACCACGGCGCTGCTCGCGTTTACATGCAGCCGGCCTCCGAGGGTACCGGCGTGATCGCCGGTGGCGCCATGCGCGCCGTGCTGGAAGTGGTGGGTGTGCGCGACGTGCTGTGCAAGGCCGTCGGTTCGCGCAACCCCATCAACCTGGTGCGTGCCACCATCAAGGGCCTTCAGGCCGTCGCCTCGCCGGAACAGATCGCGGCCAAGCGTGGCAAGAGCGTTGAAGAGGTGCTGGGCAATGGCTAAGCAAGAAACCGCAAATACTGTTCGCGTACGTCTGGTCAAAGGCCTGCGCGGTGTGCAGGGGCGTCATCGCCTCAGCGTCAAGGCGCTGGGTCTGCGCAAGCTCAACGATGTGCGTGAGCTCAAGGACAGCCCGCAGGTGCGCGGCCTGATCAACAAGGTCTACTATCTGGTTCAGGTCGAGGAGTAATCAACATGCGTCTGAACAACATCAAACCTGCCGCTGGTTCGCGTCCGTCGCGCGTGCGTGTGGGCCGTGGTATCGGTTCCGGTCTCGGCAAGACGGCCGGTCGTGGTCACAAGGGTCAGCACGCCCGAGCCGGCGGCAGTCACAAGCCTGGCTTCGAGGGCGGCCAGATGCCGTTGCAGCGTCGTCTGCCCAAGGTCGGCTTCCGCTCGTTGAAGAAGCGTGAGAGTCAGCAGGTGTTCCTGTATCAGCTGGCGCAGGTCAAGACCGACACCATCGACCTGGTTGCGCTGCGTGAGGCCAGTCTGGTCGACGCCAAGGCACGCAAGGTCAAGATCGTCGCCAAGGGTGAAATCAATCGTGCCGTGAAGCTGTCCGGCGTGCTGGCCACGGTCGGCGCCAAGGCGGCCATCGAGGCTGCCGGCGGCAGCGTGGAGTAAGCGCGTGGCTGCCAAGGGCAACATGCTGGGATCGATCGGCAAGATGACCGAGTTGCGTCAGCGCATCTTTTTCGTCATCGGTGCGCTGATCGTCTATCGACTGGGTTCGTTCATTCCCGTTCCAGGCGTGAACCCCGGTGCGATGACCAACCTGGTGCAACAGGGCGGCGGCCTCCTGAACATGTTCAACATGTTCTCCGGTGGCGCGTTGTCGCGTTTTTCGATTTTCGCCTTGGGTGTGATTCCCTACATCTCGGCATCTATCGTGGTGCAGATGATGGGATCGGTGCTGCCGAGCTGGCAGGCGCTCAAGAAGGAAGGCGAATCGGGGCAGCGCAAGCTGACCATGTACACCCGCATCGGTACCGTCGGTCTGTGCATCGTGCAGTCCTTCGGCATCGCGGTGGCGCTGCAGGGGCAAACCGCGGCCGGCGGTGCGCCGGTGGTGTATTTCCCTGGCGCCGGGTTCGTGTTTTCCGCCGTCGTGGGTCTGACCGCCGGTTCCATGTTTCTGATGTGGCTGGGCGAGCAGATGACCGAGCGCGGCATCGGCAACGGTATTTCCCTGCTGATCTTCGCCGGCATCGTGGCGGGCCTGCCGGGCGCCGTCACCCAGACCCTGGGCATGGCCAATACCGGTGAGCTTTCGGTGCTGAAGGTGTTGATCGTGCTGGCCATTGTGCTGGCCGTCACGGCCTTCGTGGTGTTCGTGGAGCGTGGACAGCGGCGCATTACCGTCAACTACGCCAATCGCGGCGGCGGACGGCAGGGTTATCGCAACCAGACGTCGCATTTGCCGCTGAAGATCAACATGTCGGGCGTGATTCCGCCGATCTTCGCGTCCAGTCTGCTCATGTTTCCCGCCACCGCCGTGCAGTGGTTCGGCCATGGTCACGAGTCGCGCTGGTTGCAGATGCTGACCACGTCGTTGGCGCCGGGTCAGACGGCCTACGAGGTGACCTATGCGGTTCTGGTGGTCGTGTTTGCCTATTTCTACACGGCGATCGTGTTCAATTCGCAGGAAACGGCAGACAACCTCAAGCGCTCCGGCGCCCTGATTCCGGGCATCCGTCCGGGCCGGGCCACCGGACAGTACATTGACGGAGTCATGACAAGGCTGACCACCATCGGTGCCGTTTACCTGGTGCTGGTGTGTCTGGTGCCGACGTTCATGCAATCGTACTGGCACGTGCCGTTTTATTTCGGTGGCACTTCGCTGCTGATCGTGGTGGTCGTGGTGATGGACTTCGTGGCGCAGATTCAGGCGCATCTGGTCAGTCATCAGTACGACAGTTTGTTGAAAAAGGCCAACCTGCGCCGCTCCTGAGGGCGCGCGGATCGGTTGGATGCTTGAATCGACAGTCATGCCGGGCAGCCGGCATGGCGAAATGACCGACAAATCGGTATCGCAAGGTAGCGATTTTGCGGTCTTCGCTGGAAGGTTACCGGGGCGGGAAAGCTCCGGGGGCTTTCTGTTCGCTGAAAAAAAGGTTAGAATTGCGCGTTTACCGCGCACGTAACGCATCGGAGACAAAAGATCATGGCGCGCATTGCGGGTGTCAATCTGCCGGTTCACAAACATGTCTGGATCGGCCTGCAGAGTATTTACGGCATTGGTCACACTCGTGCCATGAAGGTCTGCGCCGAAGCCGGCGTCGAGCCGACCACTCCCATCAAATCGCTCAGCGAGGGTGAGGTCGAGAAGCTGCGTCAGGAAGTCGGCAGGTATATCGTCGAAGGCGACTTGCGTCGCGAGGTCGGCATGTCGATCAAGCGTCTGATGGATCTGGGCTGCTATCGCGGTCTGCGTCATCGCCGCGGGCTGCCGGTGCGCGGTCAGCGCACCAAGACCAATGCGCGTACCCGCAAGGGCCCGCGTCGTCCGATCAAGAAATAACGGAATCTTCAATGGCAAAGCCAGTCAAGACCAAGAAGAAGATCAAGCGCGTTGTCACCGATGCGGTGGCCCACGTGCAGGCATCCTTCAACAACACCATCGTCACCATCACGGATCGTCAGGGCAACGCCCTGTCGTGGGCCACGGCCGGCGGCGCCGGTTTCCGCGGTTCGCGCAAGTCCACGCCGTATGCCGCGCAGGTTGCCGCCGAAAAGGCCGGTCGCGCCGCGCAGGATTATGGCGTAAAGACCGTCGAGGTTCGCATCAAGGGTCCTGGCCCGGGTCGCGAGTCGACCGTGCGCTCGCTCAATGCGCTCGGATACAAGGTGCTCAACATCATCGACGTCACGCCGATTCCGCACAACGGCTGCCGTCCCCCCAAGAAGCGTCGAGTCTAAGGAGCAAATACCATGGCCCGTTATCGTGGAGCTACCTGCAAACTCGCTCGTCGCGAGGGAGCGGATCTCAGCCTGAAGAGCCCGGCGCGTGCGCTGGACTCCAAGTGTAAACTGGAAAACAAGCCTGGCCAGCATGGCGCCAACAAGCGCATGCGCATGTCCGACTACGCCGTCCAGCTGCGTGAAAAGCAGAAGGTCAAGCGCATGTACGGCGTGCTGGAGCGTCAGTTCCGCAACTACTACGGCAAGGCCAGCGCCACCAAGGGCAATACGGGTGAGAACCTGCTGCGCCTGCTGGAAAGCCGTCTGGACAATGTCGTTTTCCGCATGGGTTTTGCCGTCACGCGTGCCCAGGCGCGCCAGATGGTCGCGCACAAGGCTGTGCTGGTAAATGGCAAGAAGGTCAACATTCCGTCCTACCAGGTCAAGCCGGGTGACGAGATCGGCCTGACCGACAAGGGCCGCGCCCAGCTGCGTGTCAAGGAAGCGTCCGACCTAGCCGACAGCATGGATCTTCGCCCGCTTTGGGTGGAAGTCGACAGCGGCAAGTTTGCCGGCGTGTTCAAGGCGGTTCCGGATCGTGGCGACCTGCCTGCGGACATCAACGAGAACCTCATCATCGAGCTTTACTCGAAGTAACAGTCGCCCTTTGTGACGGCAATGAACAAGACCGGCATTCGTGCCGGACTTTTCAAAAAAAGCGCTGCTCGTTGGGGCGGCAACTGAAGTCCGCCATTCATGGCGGTCTATTCGAAAAGACAAAAGATACCGGAGCCATCCATGGCAGTTTCTTCTACAAGTGTGCTGCAGCCACGCGGCCTCAGCGTCGAGGAAGTGGGCCCGAACCACGCGCGCGTCGTGGTCGAGCCGCTTGAGCGTGGTTTTGGCCATACGCTGGGCAACGCGCTGCGTCGCGTGCTGCTTTCGTCCATCCCCGGCTCGGCCATCACCGAGGTCGAGATCGATGGCGTGCTGCATGAATACACCACGCTGGAAGGTCTGCAGGAAGACGTCATCGAGGTGCTTTTGAACCTCAAAGACGTGGCCATCCGCCAGCACTCCGGCGACGAGGTCATGCTGACCCTGTCCAAGAAGGGCAAGGGCGTGGTCACGGCTGGCGACATCACGGTCGATCATACCGTCGAGATCGTCAATCCCGAGCATGTCATTTGCCATCTGACCAAGGACATCACCCTCAACATGCGCCTGAAGGTGGCGCGCGGCCTGGGCTATCAGCCGGCCAGCGCGCGCCAGCATCCGGATGACGAGGCCCGTCCCATCGGTCGTCTGCAGCTGGACGCCTCGTTCGCACCGATCCGTCGCGTCGCCTACGAGGTCGAAGCGGCACGTGTCGAACAGCGCACCAACCTCGACAAGCTGGTGCTGGACATCGACACCAACGGCGCCATCAGCGCCGAAGACGCGGTGCGCAAGGCGGCCGAGATCCTGAACGACCAGCTGACCGTGTTCGGTGATTTCTCGCGTCGCGAGAAGGAGCCGGAAACGGCCGAGCAGAGCGGTTTCGATCCGCTGCTGCTGCGTCCGATCGACGATCTGGAGCTGACCGTGCGTTCGGCCAACTGCCTGAAGGCCGAGAGCATCTACTACATCGGCGATCTGGTACAGAAGACCGAAGTCGAGCTGCTGAAGACCCCGAACCTGGGCAAGAAGTCGTTGACCGAAATCAAGGATGTACTTGGTTCGCGTGGTCTGGCCCTGGGCACCAAGCTGGAAAACTGGCCGCCGCCGGGTCTGGCCCACGGCATGCAGTTGGGCTAAGAAGCCTGGATGCAGGATCAGGCCTGAATTTGTGGGTTGATCCTGTGTTTGTGCGATCGTCCCTGATCGCCTGGAAATGAAGGGCAGGGCAAGAAGCGTTGCATTTCGCTCTTGTCTTGCTTTGCTCGCGGCCATCCGTGGTCGCACTTTTCGAGGAGCGTCGCTCTTGCGGGCTTTTCGATATCGAGGTCGTGTGGTTTGCGGCCTGGTTGCAAAGGTCGTTAAGACCAGAACTCAAAATAGCGGGTAATCCGCGGAATACCGGACACAGGTGCCGGTATTCCATAACGATAAGTCACAGAGAGAGTTTCGCCATGCGCCACATGAAATCCGGCCGCAAGTTCAACCGAACCAGCAGCCATCGCCAAGCCATGTTCAAGAACATGAGCGCCTCGCTGATCAAGCACGAGCTGATCCGCACCACCTTGCCCAAGGCCAAGGAACTGCGCCGCGTCGCCGAGCCGCTGATCACCATGGGCAAGACCGACAGCGTCGCCAACCGCCGACTGGCTTTCGCGCGCTTGCGCGACAAGGAAGCCGTGGCCAAGCTGTTCGTGGAACTGGGTCCGCGTTATGCCCAGCGTCCCGGCGGCTATCTGCGTATCCTCAAGTGCGGCAACCGCGTCGGCGACAATGCGCCGATGGCCTACGTCGAGCTGATGGATCGCCCCGAGGCGGCTGCCGAGGCGGAATAAACTCCGTCGCTTGTCATGCGGCTTCAACAAAACCCCGGTCGGCGCTGTCCGATCGGGGTTTTGCTTTTGCGGTCGGCGCAACCCGCCTGGGATGCATGGCATGCGCAAATCCGGTTGCCATGTGCGCGCGCAAACATTACTTTGCATGACTCACCACGGCCCGAGACACCTGCCATGAACCCATTGCGCTGGTCCTACCGCTCCACCTATCTGGGCGGCTTCGTCGTTTGCGCCGCGCTGCTGGGATATGCGCTGTTTTCGGAAATCCATCTCGGCCTGATTCCCTGTCCGCTATGTGTGTTCCAGCGCATTGCCTTCATTGCGATGGGTATCTTTTTCCTGATCGGCGGCTTGCATGCTCCTGCCGGACGGGCGCGCTGGCTGTATGCCGCGCTGGTGGTGCTGTCCTGCGCCTGGGGCATCGCCGTGGCCTCGCGCCAGCTGTGGCTGCAAAGCCTGCCGCCGGATCAGGTACCGAGCTGTGGCCCGGGCCTCGGCTATCTGTTCGACACGTTCAGCTGGCTGAAGGCCTTGAAGATCGTGTTTGCCGGCTCCGGCGAATGTGCCGCCGTGCACTGGCGCTTTCTTGGCTTGACCATGCCGGGCTGGACGTTGATCTGGTACGTGATTCTGGGCATCTGGGCGTTGTGGAACGCACGCGTGCGACGCGTTCGCGCGTGAGAGGCGGCCGTCCCATGTCTTGCGATTCCTGCGCAGGTTCATGCTCCTGCGCTATTTCCCCCGACGCGCGATAATGTCTAGTCTGCCCAGATGAATCACATGACACGCCCGATGTCTTCCACCGACAGGTCACTCGAAGCCGTCAACGAGCCGCCCAACTGGGCGCCGGATTCCTGGCGCGCGCGGCATGCGGCGCAGCAACCGGTGTATGCGGATCAGGTCGAGCTGACCACGGCATTGAAACAATTGGCCGGCTTGCCGCCGCTGGTGACCTCCTGGGAAGTGCTGGCGCTCAAGCGGCGCCTGGCCGAGGCGCAGGAAGGACGGCATTTTCTGTTGCAGGGCGGCGATTGCGCGGAAAGCTTCGCCGATTGCAACAACAGCGTCATCACCAATCGGCTCAAGGTGCTGCTGCAGATGAGCCTGGTGCTGGTGCACGGCCTCAAGCTGCCGGTGGTGCGGGTGGGGCGTTTTGCCGGTCAGTATGCCAAGCCGCGCTCGACCGATACCGAGACACGGGGCGACGTGACCCTGCCAAGCTACCGTGGCGACATCGTCAACGCGCCGGATTTCAACGCCGCGGCGCGCCGTCCGGATCCGCAGCGCATGGTGCAGGCGCATGCGCGTTCGGCCATGACCATGAACTTCGTGCGCGGTCTCATCGACGGCGGCTTTGCCGATCTGCGTCATCCCGAATACTGGGATCTGTCCTGGGTCGAACATTCGCCACTGGCGGCCGATTATCTCGGTATGGTCGACGGCATCACCAATGCGCTGCGATTCATGGAAACGCTGGCCGACGAGCCTCTGGACAGCTTTTCGCGCGTGGACTTCTTCACCTCCCACGAGGCGTTGCTGCTGCCCTACGAGCAGGCCCAGACCCGCCGTGTGCCGCGGCACTGGGGCTGGTTCAACCTGGCCACGCACTTTCCCTGGATCGGCAAGCGCACCGCGGCGCTGGACGGTGCGCATGTCGAGTACTGCCGGGGCATCCGCAATCCGGTCGCGGTCAAGGTCGGCCCGGGTTTCAAGACGGACGAACTGATGCGCCTGATCGAGGTGCTGAACCCGAATGACGAGCCGGGCCGTCTGACCCTGGTGCATCGCATGGGCGCGGGGCAGACCACCCGCGAGCTGCCGCCGCTGCTGCGGGCGGTGAAGGGATCGGGTCGGCGCGTGTTGTGGGTCTGCGATCCCATGCACGGCAACACCGAAACCACTTCCAACGGCTACAAGACGCGCCGATTCAGCAACATCTGTGACGAGCTGGAACAGGCGTTCAACATCCACGGCGAAGCCGGCACGCGCCTGGGTGGCGTGCACCTGGAACTGACGGGCGAAGACGTTACCGAATGCCTCGGCGGCGCGCGCTCACTCAGCGAAACCGATCTCCAGCGTGCCTACAAGACCCACGTCGACCCGCGCCTGAATTATGAACAATCGCTGGAACTGGCGATGCTGATCGTGCGCAAGTCCGGGGGTCGTGTCGGTGCTTGAGTGGTTGATCGGGACTTGGCGTTGGGCTCGCATCGTACGGGCTGGTTTTTTGACACGGATTTACGCGGATGAGCACGGATCCAGATAGATTCTTCCGCGCCCATCCGCGTCGATCCGCGTCCAAGGCTTTTGACAGCCCTGTGCCTAAGTCCCGCTGCCTACCCCATGCTCCACACCCCACGCAGAGGCATTGACGCATCTCCGGCCAAACAGTACCATTTCAGTACACATTAACCGGTTCCATGTCTCCGCCATGCTCCGCATCAGCCGACTCACCGATTACGCCACGGTGGTGATGACTTGCCTCGCCGCCAGTCCGGGCGACGTGCTCAGCACGGCGCAGATTGCCGAGTGCACGCGGCTTGAACTGCCCACCGTCAGCAAACTGCTGAAACTGCTCGGTCGCGCCGGGTTGGTGGAGTCGTTCCGTGGCGTCAATGGCGGCTACCGCCTGGCGCGGGCCGCCACCGAAATCAGCCTGGCCGACATCGTCGAGGCGCTGGAAGGCCCGCTGGGCATGACCGAATGCAGCGTGGCGACAGGCCAGTGCGATTTCGAGTCGCATTGCAGCGTGCGTGGCAACTGGCAGCGCATCAATCAGGCCGTCGGCGGCGCGCTCAAGGCGATGAGCCTGGCCGACATGCTGCAACCGGCAAAAACATCTACCCCCACCATGCCGATGATGCATGGTTGACCTTGTCCCCCATGAATGACATGACCCCAGACATCAGCGAAAAGCGGCCCGCCGTGACGGACAATCCCGAAGTGATCGAGGCATTGTCGCGACGCTACGATGCCGGTTTCATCACCGACATCGAAAGCGACAGCCTGCCGCCCGGTCTCGACGAGGACATCATTCGCGCGCTTTCCGCGTTGAAGGAAGAGCCCGAGTGGATGACCGAATGGCGGCTGGAAGCCTATCGCCACTGGTTGACCATGCCGATGCCGCACTGGGCCAAGCTCAAGCTGACGCCGATCGACTTCCAGGCCATCAGTTATTACTCGGCGCCCAAGAACAAGCCCAAGTCGCTGGATGAGGTGGATCCCAAGCTGCTGGAAACCTACGACAAGCTGGGCGTGCCGCTGCACGAGCGCGCCAAGCTGGCCGGTGTGGCTGTGGATGCCGTGTTTGATTCGGTGTCGGTGGCCAATACCGCGCACAAGCAATTGGCCGAAGCCGGCGTGATTTTCTGCTCGATGAGCCAGGCCATCAAGGAGCATCCCGAACTGGTGCGCAAGTACATCGGTTCGGTCGTGCCCAAGGGCGACAACTTCTTCGCCGCGCTCAACTCGGCCGTGTTTTCCGATGGCAGTTTCGTGTTCATTCCGAAGGGCGTGAAATGCCCGATGGAACTGTCCACCTACTTCCGCATCAACGCCGGGCATACCGGCCAGTTCGAGCGTACGCTGATCATCGCCGAGGAAGGCGGCCAGGTGTCGTATCTGGAAGGCTGCACGGCGCCAATGCGCGACGAGAACCAGTTGCATGCCGCCGTGGTCGAGCTGGTGGCGCAGGAAAAGGCGTCCATCAAATATTCCACCGTGCAGAACTGGTATCCCGGCGACGAGAACGGCAAGGGCGGCATCTACAACTTCGTCACCAAGCGTGGCGAATGCCGTGGCGACGATTCCAAGATCAGCTGGACCCAGGTCGAAACCGGTTCGGCCATCACCTGGAAATATCCCAGCTGCGTGCTGACCGGCGACCGCTCGGTGGGCGAGTTCCACTCCGTGGCCTTGACCCACCACTACCAGCAGGCCGACACCGGCACCAAGATGATCCATGTCGGCAAGGACACCAAGAGCAAGATCATCTCCAAGGGCATCAGCGCCGGCAGAAGCTCCAACAGCTACCGCGGCCTGGTCAAGGTGGAGAAAAGCGCCGCCAACGCGCGCAACTACACGCAGTGCGACAGCCTGCTGATCGGCAAGCGGTGCGGCGCGCACACCTTTCCGTACATGGAAGTGAAAAATCCGACCGCCAACGTCGAGCACGAGGCCACCACCTCCAAGATTTCCGACGACCAGTTGTTCTACTGCCGCTCGCGCGGTATCGACGAGGAAAACGCCGTGTCGATGATCGTCGACGGCTTCTGCAAACAGGTGTTCCGCGAATTGCCGATGGAGTTCGCGGTCGAGGCCAAGGCCTTGCTCGAAGTCAGCCTGGAAGGCGCTGTCGGTTGATGTTTTCCCTTCTCCCTCCGGGAGAAGGTGCCCAGAGGGCGGATGAGGGTGCGGTATCACCGGGATCATCCCGTTCTTGCCGAACCCTCACCCCAAACCCCTCTCCCGGCGGGGGAGGGGCTTCAAGTCAGGAACGAACATGCTGAAAATCGAAAATCTCCACGCCCGCGTCGAGGGCAAAGACATCCTCAAGGGTCTTTCGCTTGCCATCGAGCCGGGTCAGGTGCATGCCATCATGGGCCCCAACGGCGCCGGCAAGTCGACGCTGGGCAACGTGCTGGCCGGGCGCGACGGTTACGAAGTCACCGCGGGCAGCGTGAGCTTCGACGGCCAGGATCTGCTGGCCATGGAGCCGGAGCAGCGTGCCTGCGCCGGCGTATTCATGGCGCTGCAATATCCGGTGGAGATTCCCGGCGTCAACAACACCTATTTCCTGCGCACCGCGCTCAACGCCCAGCGCAAGGCGCGCGGCGAAGACGAGCTGGATTCGCGGCGTTTCCTGCAGCTGGTGCGCGAAAAGCTCAAGGTGATGAACCTGTCCAACGAGTTGCTGCAGCGCGCGGTCAACGAGGGTTTCTCCGGCGGCGAGAAAAAACGCAACGAGATCTTCCAGATGGCTCTGCTGGAACCCAAACTGGCCATTCTGGACGAGACCGATTCGGGCCTGGACATCGATGCGCTCAAGCAGGTCGCCGAAGGCGTCAATTCACAGCGTTCCCCCGAACGTTCGTTCCTGATGATCACCCATTACCAGCGTCTGCTCGATTACATCGAGCCGGATTTCGTGCATGTGCTGGCCGACGGTCGCATCGTCGAAAGTGGCGACAAGTCGCTGGCGCTGAAGCTGGAGCAGCAAGGTTACGCCTGGCTCGACGAGCGTGCCGCCGCGGGAGCCGCCTGATGGCCACACCCTTCATGACGGCCATCGCCGAACATGCGCCGGACGCGCTGGCGGCGTTGCCCGGCGCCGATCTCGACTGGCTGGCGCGCGCGCGCCGCGAACAGTTGGATGCGTTCCTGCGCGACGGCCTGCCGGGCAACCGCAACGAGGCCTGGAAATACACCGCCCTGCGCGCGCTCGAACGTCACGCCTTTGCCCATGGCGATCATGCAGCCGCCACGCGTCCGGTGGATGACGAAGCGCTGTCGTTGCCCGGCGTGGATGGCCCATGTCTGGTGTTTGTCAATGGCGGCTTTCGGGCCGACCTGTCGCGGCTGGATCGACTTCCCGAAGGGCTGGAAATAAAGCCCCTGGCGCAGGCCTTGGCTGCCGATGCCGAACCGCTGCGCTTTTTCCTGACCCGCGACTGGCAGCACCAGGCCGACGCCTTCGCGCGCCTGAACGCGGCACTGGCCGGCGACGGCGTGGTGTTGCGCGTCAAGGCCGGTTGTCGTGTCGATGAGCCGGTGCAGGTCGTGCATGTCGGCGCGCCGGCCGAAGTCGAGCTTGCCTGGCATGTGCGCAGCATCATCGAGGTGGGCGAGGGCGCATCGTTGAAACTCGTCGAGCAGCATGCGGCAGGCGATGAATCGGAGCATCTGGGCACCCTGGTGAGCGACTGCGTGCTGCGCGAGGGCGCGCGCCTGGACTGGGTCATGCTGCAGAACGCCTCGGCCAAGGCCACACTGATTCGCCGCCATGTGTTGCGTCAGGACGCGCGCTCGACGGCCCGCATCCATGCCGTCGAGTTGGGCGGCAAGCTGGTGCGCAACGACATTGACGCCGAGCTGCGCGGCGAAGGCGCGCACTTGACCACACGCGGCGTGTTTTTGCCGCACGCGCGCCAGCACCTGGATACACATCTGGATATCCGTCACGCCGCCAGAAACACGTCCAGCGAATCACTGTGGCGCGGCGTCGCCGACCAGGGCGGGCACGGCGTCTTTCACGGCCAGATCATCGTCGATCCGGGTGCGGACGGCACCGACGCCTCGCTCTACAACAAGAACCTGCTGCTGTCGGACAAGGCCGCCATCGACACCCAGCCGGTACTGGAAATCTATGCCGACGAGGTCATGGCCAACCACGGCGCCACGGTTGGCCAGTTGGACGAGCGTGCGCTGTTCTATCTGCGCTCGCGCGGTATCGACAAGGAAAAGGCGCGCCATCTGCTGACCGCCGCTTTCTGCCGCGAAGCCTTGGCCACGCTGGACAATGCGGCCTTGCGCGAACACCTCGACACATGGCTGATCGACGTACTGCCCATCGAAGGAGACAAGCTGTGAGCGCCCGCCCCGAGGAAACCTCCGTGGTGCTGGACACCCTCCGTTTGCGCAAGGATTTCCCGATCCTGACGCGCAGCGTGCACGGCAAGCCGCTGGTGTACCTGGACAGCGCCAACACCTCGCAAAAACCGCAGGCGGTCATCGATACCGTCAAACGTTTTTTCGAGCATTCCAATGCCAACGTGGCGCGTGCCGTGCACCAGCTCGGCGACGAGGCAACCACGGCCTACGAGGGCGCGCGCGACAAGCTGGCCGCCTTCATCGGCGCCAACTCGCGCGACGAGATCGTGTTTACCTCCGGCACCACCCAGGCCATCAACCTGGTCGCCTACAGTTATGCATTGCCGCGCCTGGGCGAGGGCGACAGCATTCTGACCACGCAGATGGAGCACCACGCCAACATCGTGCCCTGGCAGTTGGTGTGCCAACGCAATGGTGCATCGCTGAAGGTGGCGCCGATCACTGCATCGGGCGAGCTGATCGTCGAGGACTTTGTCAAGGCGCTGACGCCGGACGTGAAGCTGGCCTGCGTCACTCACGTCTCCAATGTGCTCGGCACCATCAATCCGGTCAGGCAACTGGCGCGCGAGTGCCGCAAGCGCGGCATTCCATTGCTGGTGGATGGCTCGCAGGCGGCGCCGCACCTGCCGCTGGACGTCAAATCCATCGGTTGCGATTTCTATGCGCTGACCGGCCACAAGATGCTGGGCCCGACCGGCACCGGCGCGTTGTGGGCGCGCAGGGAGCATCTCGAAGCCATGCCGCCGTTTTTCGGCGGCGGCGAGATGATCCGCGAAGTCAGTTTTGCCGGCACCACGTTTGCCGACGTGCCGCACAAGTTCGAGGCCGGCACCCCCAACATCGCCGGTTTCGTCGGGCTGGGAGCGGCCATCGACTATCTGAAAACCTTGAGCATGGAAAACATCGCCGCCGCCGAGCATGCATTGGCCGTCTATACGGCTGAAGCACTGACCAGCGTTCCCGGCTTGCGCATCTTTGGGCAGGCGCCGGACAAGGCCGCCGTGTTCTCGTTCCTGATCGACGGCATCCATGCGCACGATTTGGCCACGATGCTCGATCTGGAAGGCGTCGCGGTGCGCTCGGGCCATCATTGCGCGCATCCGCTGATGCAGTTCTACGGCGTGCCGGCGACAGTGCGCGCCTCGCTGGCGTTCTACAACACGCGCGAAGAAGTCGATCGTTTCGTCGAGGCCATCGCCAAGGTACGCAAGTTGTTGGCTTGATCCCAAGAGAGGTTGGACACGGATTGACGCGGATCAAAGAAAAAAGCTTTATCCGTGTTCATTCGCGTCAATCCGTGTCCAAACCATCTTCCCCATTGACCACACGATGGATTGTCACATGACCAACACCCTGCAGTTTCGCACCGCCACAGTCGAGGACATACCGGCCATCGTCGCCCTGGTGACATCGGCCTATCGCGGCGACGCCAGTCGCGCCGGCTGGACGACCGAAGCCGATCTGCTGGATGGCCAGCGCATCGACCCTGAGGGTGTATTGGCCGATATCGAACGGCCGATGAGCCGCGTGCTGCTGGCCGAAAAGGACGGTCAGCTGTTGGCTTGTGCGCACATCGAAAAACAGGAGACCGCCGGTTACTTCGGCATGTTCGCGGTGCAGCCCGGGCTGCAGGGCGGCGGTATCGGCAAACGCGTGCTGAGCGAGGCCGAGCGCATCGCGCGCGGGGAATGGCAATGTGCTTCCATGCGCATGACCGTGATCGACGTGCGCGACGAACTGATTGCCTGGTACGAACGCCGCGGTTATCGGCGTACCGGCGAATACCGACCATTTCCCTATGGCGATGAGCGTTTCGGCATCCCCCAGCGCGACGACCTGCGCTTCGAATGGCTGACCAAGCAGTTGCACGCCGGAGTTGCGGCATGAGCGAATGGGTCGAGGTGGGCACGCGCGACGACCTGCTGCCCGGCCAATTCACGGTCGTGTGGGACGAGGACACGCCGATTGCCGTGTACAACATCGACGGCGACCTGTACGCCATCGAGGACACCTGCACGCATGATGGCGGCGATCTGGCCGGTGGCGAAGTGTTCGGCTTCGAGGTCGAGTGTCCGCGCCATGGTGCGCGCTTCGACGTACGTACTGGTGCGGTGACTCGGGCGCCGGCGGTCACGCCGATCGCCTCGTTTCCCGTAAAAGAGGAAAACGGGCGCATCTGGACCCGGGACGACCGCTTCGACTGAGGGTGCCGCGACCCGGCATGACCTCTGGCCAGTTGCCGTCGGGCCGCAGTTGCGGCAGGCTAGGTTGTCGCTTCGGGGCTGGGGGCTCCGGACATTTGCTGCAGACGAGGGGAATCATGCCGTATTCGAGCCGATCCATCATCCGGACGTGGCTGGTGGCGCTGGGTCTGGGATTGCCTGCACTGGTCATGGCCCACGCCCGGCCTGCGGACGCCGCCTCGGCGCCGGCGCCGGCGCAGGCCGCCAGCGTTCCAGCCGCCGCCAGTGCACCCATTCCGTTCGTGTCGCCGCACGCCGCCAACTTCACGGTGCCCAGCGCGCCCGATGCCTGGGGTGGTCCGCGTACCGCCGCCGACGCGACGCTGTCCAACCAGGTAACCAGCTACACCATCCACGCGACGCTGGATCCGGACAAACACACGGTCGATGCGACCGAGCGCATGACCTGGCGCAACCGCAGCAAGCGTCCGATCGACAAGGTCTATTTCCACCTGTACCTCAACGCCTTCGAGAATCCGGGCAGCACCTTCTTCACCGAACGGCGCATGTTTTCCGGCAGCGGCGGCTCGCGTGGCGCGGCCAAGCTGAAGAAGGGCGAGTGGGGCTACATCGACCTCCAGAAGGTCGAGCAGGACGGCCAGAAGGTGTCCTGGCGCTACGTGCAGCCGGACAACGGCCCCAAGACCGATCACACCGTGGTCGAATTGGATCTCGCCAAGCCGGTGCCCGCCGGCGGCACGCTGACTCTGGACATCCAGTTCCACGACAAGCTGCCGCGCGTGGTCGAGCGCACCGGCTGGTTCGGCAAATTCCATCTTGTGGCGCAGTGGTTCCCCAAGATCGGCGTGCTGGAACTGCCGGGTGAGCGCGGCGCCACGCAGGTGCGCTGGAACGTGCACGAGTTCCATTACCACAGCGAGTTCTACGCCGACTACGGCAATTACGACGTGACCCTGACGGTGCCGAAAAACTACACCGTCGGCGCCGTGGGCATGCAGCAGGGCAAGCCGGTCATCGACGGCGACAAGGCGATCTACCGCTTTACACAGCAGGACGTGGAGGATTTCGCCTGGGTGGCTGCGCCGGGTTACCTGACCAAGTCCACGGTCTGGACGGGGCCGGGCAGCCCCAGTGTCGACGTCAAGGTGATCTATCCGCCCGAATACGAGGCCAGTGCCGAGCCGGTGCTCAAGGCCACCACCGATTCGCTGACCTATTTCTCCGACACGCTGGGGCCGTACCCCTACAAGACGGTCACAGCGGTGGTGCCGCCCTACAACGCCGGTGAAGCCGGCGGCATGGAGTATCCGACCTTCTTCACGGCCGAGGGCTACGCCGAGGTCACGCCTGGCACGATCAGCCAGCGCATGCTCGATTTCGTCACCATCCACGAATTCGGTCATGGCTATTTCATGGGCATCCTCGGTTCCAACGAGTTCGAGGAGCCGATGCTCGACGAAGGCATGAACCAGTACTGGGACGAGCGCATGCTGGCCGACCGCCACGAACTGTTCCATCTGGCGACGCCGTTCATGAAATGGCTCGGGATCGACCCGGTGTTCGAGCCGTTCATCATGGAACGGTTGAGCGGCGTGGTCGGTATCAATTTCCCGGCCGATTCGCTGGACGCCAATTCCTGGGATCGCATGTCCAATTCCAGTTACGGTTCGGTGTACATGCGCACGGCATCGACCATGCACACGCTGGAAAACCTGCTCGGCCACGAGGTCATGGGCAAGGCCATGAAGGCCTACTACGAGCGCTGGAAGTTCCGCCATCCCGACGCCGCCGACCTGCGTGACGTGCTGGCCGAGGTGTCGGGCAAGCCGAAGCTGGTCGACAGCATCTTCGAAGCCCAGGTCTACGGCACGCGCCGCGTGGATGACCGCGTGGTCGACATCCAGAGCGTCGAACTCAAGCCGCGCACGGGCAGCTACATGAAGGACGGCAAGCGCGTCACCCGTACCGGTGACGAGGTGGACAAGACCGTCAACGCGGCGACCAAGGCATGGAAGAAGCAGCATCCCAAGGCCAAGCATGGCGGGCAGTACCTGTGGCGCAGTTTCGTCACGGTCAAGCACGATGGCGCGGTGATGCCCGCCACGCTCAAGGTGACCTTTGCCGACGATTCCACCGAAACCGTGCAGTGGAACGACGGCAGCCGCTGGAAGCGCTTCAGCTTCGACAAGCCGGTCAAGGTGGTTTCCGCCGAGCTTGATCCGGAGCACAAGAACTACCTCGACACCGACATGCTCAACAACAGCTACACCGTCAAGGCCGACAAGGCTGCTTCACGACGCTGGACGGCGGACTTCGCGGCGGTGGCCGAAAACTTCTACACGTTCCTGGTGACGCTATGACGACGAACAAACAACGCGTAGGTTTGGGTGCTTTTCCCAAAGCCATGTGGGCGGCATTGCAATGGCGCGTGATGCTGATCTGGATCGTGCTGATGGCGCTGCCGACGGCCATCGCGGCCTTGCCGGTGGGGCATGCGCTGGGCGCACTGCTCGATCATTCGGTGTACGCCGATGCGCTGGCGCACAAGTTCGACGGTTTGCTGATGGGCGATGCGATCACGTCGCTGATGCGGCACAACACGGGCCTGGGTGGGGCGTACTCGGCGGCATTCATCGTGACCCTGCTGCTGTCGCCGTTCCTGACTGGCGTCGTGGTGACCGCGGTGCGCTCGATGCGGCAAGCCACGCTGGGCGAGTTGATGCATGGGGGGCTTCGCCAGTACTGGTGCATGCTGCGGCTGATGCTGTGGTCGCTGATCCCTTACGGCATCGCCCTTGTCATCGGCAGCATCGCGTTCCGCATGGCATCGGCGCATGCGCAAACGGCGGTGCTGGAGTCGGTTGCCGATCATGGCTACCTGGCCGCCAAGATCATCCTGGTGGTGCTGGTAGTGCTGGCGCACGCGATCATGGAATCCGGCCGCGCCCAGATCGCGGCCGACGAAAGCCTGCGTTCGGCAACGCGCGCCTTCGGGCGCGGCATCGGCATGCTGGTGCGCCGCCCGCTGGCCACGCTGGGTCTGTATCTGGGCACCAGCATCGTGGGCTATGCGCTGGTGGTTCTGGTCGGCATGCTGCGCATCCGCACCGATGCCGTGGGCGTCGGCGGCTACATCCTGGCCATCGCGCTGGCGCAGCTGATCGTGGTGATCCTGGCCTGGCAACGTACCGCGCGCATCAGTGCACTGACCATGGTGGCGTGTGGCGTGCCGTCACGCCGCCGGCATGGCAGCGGTGCCACCCTGGCGCCAGCCGTCTGACTGCATTGAAACACGGGCAGGGCGGGCATTGCCCGTCGTGGAAAGGTTCACGGCAAGCGTGAGCCGTATTCGGCGGGCAATGCCCGCCCTACCCGTGAATCTGGTTCAGGAAGCGGTTGAGGCTTCCGGCAACGTCAGTCGCACCAGGGCGATTTCGCCGCCGCCGTCGACGAGGACGCGTGTGCCGGTTTGTGGCCGGATCCATGCGGCATGACCAGCCTCCAGCAGTAGCCGTTCATCGCCCACGCTCACGTCGGCCTGCCCGCTCAGCATGCAGGCGAACCAGCGCGTGTCCGTGCGCGGCAACCACACCATCGAACCCAGCAGGGGGCGAACCACCAGATCGCCGTCCACGCCATCGCGCAGCATCAGGTTGAAATCGCGGCCCGGCCCGTCCGGCGAATGGCAGGCAAGGGCGCGGCCACCGTCGAAATGCATGACCTGCAAGCGTCTTGCGTGAAGCCGCTCGCCGTCGTCGAAATGCAGCTCCAGGCTGCCATCCAGCGGCGCCAGCAAACGGCGCACGCCGGGCAGGACGGAAAAGGGGCCGTCGGTGTCGATGCGTGCCAGGGAAATGCGCCACTGCCAATGATCGCGATCGGGGCCGGCGGCCAGCTCGGTGGTCAGGCCGCCGCCATTGGCCCACGGCTGCTCGCGGAATTGGCTGGGGGAAACGGCTTGCAGCATGTCCATGGGCGTCCCCTGGTCAGGTTGCCGGTGGGTAGTAGGCGTAAACCTCGGCGGGAGCGCCTAGAAAGGTTTTCTCGCTGATGCACTTGCCGCCCAGGCGCTCCGCCACGCGTCGGGCATTGTCGTTGTCGTGGCGGATCAGGCTGATGACCCGCGGCTGGCGCAAACGCTGCCAGGCGAATTGCAAGGCCGCTTCGCTGGCTTCGGTGGCGTAGCCCTGGTGGCGCTGATCGGGGCACAGCATCCACCCCAGCTCGACGTCGGGCCAGCCTTCGGGGCGCATCAGGCCGACGCGACCGATGAACGTCTGGTCATCGCGGTCTTCCAGCGCCCACATGCCGAAGCCGCGGAGGTTCCAGTGACCCAGCAGCATGGCCATGGAATGCCAGGCATTCATGCGGTTGAGCGCCCGGCCGTCGCCGATCCAGCGCGTGCACGTGGGATCGGCAAGCATGGCCGCATAGCGGTCAAAATGCTGCTCGGTGAAGGCCGTCAGGCGCAGACGGGAAGTTTCGATCTCGGGGATGTTGGACATGGCTCAAAAGACATCGCCCGGCGTGACCGGGCGATATGGGATTCCCACTTGATGGCGCCATTCTCCCACGGCTTTGGGGCGCGATAAACCCTTGATTTGAAAACACAGTATGAATATGTGCGACGATGACTCCAATCTGTGTGCGCGGGATCGCCGAAAGCCTTTGTTTATGCGGTATTCAGGCTTTCGCTCACGATTTGACCGCGACATTTTTACGCGCCCGCTGGGCCGCGAAAAACCGTGCAGCCGACCCGGGCCGTGCAGGCAGGGGCCGGCTGCATCGCCCAATCAGTGCCTGTTGCTGCCATGGCGGGAGTGATGGCTGCCTGCCGCTGCGGCATGGCTGTCGCCGAGAAGAATGTCGCCGTGGTTGTGGGCCAGCGTGGCCGGACCGATGCCCTTGACCTTGGTCAGCTCGGCTACGCTCTTGAACGGGCCGTGGGCCTTGCGGTACTTGACGATGGCCTGTGCCTTGGCCATGCCCACGCCATTCAGCGCCTTGGCGATGGTGGCGGCATCGGCCTTGTTGATGTTGACCGGCGTGGCGGCCAGGGCCGACAGGCTGAAGGCCATGCCCAGGATCAGGGCCAGGATGGATGAGGTCAGTTTGCGAGACATGCGTTTCTCCCGAAATGAATGGTGATGCGACGCAACTGGCGCCGCTTCGCCAGTGTCGGCAAACCTGTCCGGCTGCACAGCCGGTGCGGGCCGCGCTGTCGTGTCGGTCTTGTGGACCAGGCCGTGTACGCGGTGGATGACATCCTTTTCGTACATGACGGGCTGCTAGAATCGGTGCTTTACCATTGCGAGACGAGGCAGCTCATGGACAACGCCAGGATCCAGTCTTTTGTCGAGGGCGTGTGGGACGAGGAGATCGTTCCCAAGTTGGTCGAATACATCAAGATTCCCAACAAATCGCCGCTTTACGACAGCAAATGGGTCGAACATGGCTATATGGATCAGGCGGTCGAGCTGATGTGCAACTGGGCGCGTCCGAAGCTGGAAAAGCTGCCTGGCGCGACGCTGGAAGTGGTGCGCCTGGAAGGCCGCACGCCGCTGATTTTCATCGAGGTGCCGGGTGAGGTGGATGACACCGTGGTGCTCTACGGCCATCTCGACAAGCAACCGGAAATGACCGGCTGGCGCGAAGATCTGGGGCCGTGGAAACCGGTCATCGAGGGCGACAAGTTGTACGGCCGCGGCGGCGCCGACGACGGTTACGCCATTTTTGGCTCGCTGACCTCGCTGCTGGCGCTGCACGAGCAGGGCGTGCCGCACGCGCGCTGCGTGATCCTGATCGAAGCCTGCGAGGAATCGGGCAGCTACGACCTGCCGCACTACGTCGATCATCTGGCCGAGCGCATAGGCAATCCGTCGCTGGTGGTGTGCCTGGATTCGGGCTGCGCCAACTATGAGCAGCTGTGGTTGACCACTTCGCTGCGCGGCATGATGGGCGGCGACCTCAAGGTCGAGGTGCTGACCGAAGGCGTGCACTCGGGCGATGCCTCCGGCGTGGTGCCGGACAGCTTCCGCGTGCTGCGCCAGGTGCTGTCGCGCCTGGAAGACGAAACCACCGGCGAAATCCTGCCCGACGAGCTCAAGGTCGAGGTGCCCGCCGAGCGCATCGAACAGGCCCGGCAGTGCGCCGAGATCCTCGGCGACGAGGTCTACAGCAAGTTTCCGTGGGTCGAGGGCATGCGCCCGGCCAGCGACGACAAGGTCGACCTGATCCTGAGCCGCACCTGGCGTGCGCAGTTGGCGATCACCGGCATCGACGGCCTGCCGTCGCTGGACAATGCCGGCAACGTGCTGCGTCCGCACACTTCGGTCAAACTCAGCCTGCGCCTGCCGCCGACGCTGGACGGCGAGAAGGCCGGCGATTTCGTCAAGGAACTGCTGGAGTCCGATCCGCCGTACGGTGCCAAGGTCAGCGTCGGTCTGGAGAAGGATGGCAGCGGCTGGAACGCGCCGCCGCTGTCGCCGTGGCTGGCCGATGCGGTGTCGCAGGCCTCGGAAAACTACTACGGCAAGCCGTGCGCCTACATGGGCGAGGGCGGCTCGATCCCGTTCATGGGCATGCTCGGCGAGAAATTCCCCGAGGCGCAGTTCCTCATCACCGGCGTGCTCGGCCCGCATTCCAACGCGCACGGCCCCAACGAGTTCCTGCACATTCCCACCGGCAAGCGCGTGACCATGGTCGTGGCCGAAGTGCTGGCCAGGCATGGCGAGCGCATGCAGGCGTAATGGCCGATTCGCTTGTCCGGCGTTGGCAATCCGTGCGCGAGCGCGTGGACGCGGCCTGTCGTGAGGCAGGTCGCGATCCTGCGGAAGTGGGCATTCTGCCGGTCAGCAAGACCTTCGGCGCGGACGTCATTCGCGAAGCCATGGACCTGGGCCTGACCCGCTTTGGCGAAAACCGCGTGCAGGAAGTGCGCCAGAAGCAGGACGAATTGGCCGACGCCGATATCGACTGGGTGGTCATCGGCCATCTGCAGACCAACAAGGCCAAGGATGTGGCGCGCCTGGCCAGCGAAGTGCAGTCGCTGGATCGCCTGGCCCTGGCCGAGGCGCTGGACAAGCGCCTGCAGCACGAGGGGCGCGCCATCGACGTGCTGGTGGAGGTCAAGACCTCACCGGAAGATGCCAAGCACGGCCTGTCGCCGGAAGAACTGCCAGCTTTCCTGCGACAGCTGCGTCCCTTCGACAGCCTGCGGGTGCGTGGCCTGATGACCATGGCCGTGCATTCTCCCGATTCGCAAGCGGTGCGTGCCTGCTTCCGGCGCTTGCGCGAACTGCGCGATCAGGCTCGTGAGGATGGTTTCGACTTGCCGCGACTGTCCATGGGCATGAGCGGCGATTTCGCCCTGGCCATTGCCGAAGGCGCCACCGAAGTGCGCATCGGCCGCGCCATCTTCGGTGAGCGCGCCGCGCATGGCTTGAACTTGAGTCAATCGCGGCCATCTAAATCTGATCCCACCTGATCGGGCCGACGCGGTGGGTTACCCTGACGTCCATTCCCCCTGACTGGCTGTGCCATGCCTTTCGACTTGCCTCCCGCCACCCGTGCGCTGCTGATTGCCAATGTGGCGGTCTTTCTGCTGCAGCAGTTGTTTCATCCGTTCCTAGCGGTGCATTTTGCCTTGTGGCCATGGGGTGCGGCGCATCCAATGAGGATGCCGGATGGCAGCGTGGTCATGGTGGGTTTCCAGGTTTGGCAGCTGGTGACCTACGCCTTCATGCATGGCGGATTCACCCACATCCTGTTCAACATGTTCGCGTTGTGGATGTTCGGCGGGGCCATCGAGCGCCTGTTCGGGCAGCGCGAATTCCTGATCTACTACTTCGTGTGCCTGGTCGTGGCTGGCATCTGTCATGAACTGGTGGTGCAATTCTTCACCGGTGGGTTCTACCGCACGGTTGGCGCCTCGGGCGCCATCTTCGGCCTGCTGCTGGCCTTTGGCATGATGTTTCCGCATGAGCGCATCATGCTCATCATCCCGCCCATTCCGATGCCAGCATGGGTGTTCGTCACCGGCTACGGCGTGATCGAGCTGATATTGGGCGTGACGGGCACGCAGGCCGGCGTGGCGCATTTTGCGCACCTGGGCGGCATGCTCGGCGGTTTCCTGTTGATCGAGTACTGGCGCGGCAAGTTCCCGATCAAGCCGCGACGACGACTGATGCGCTGAAAAAACCTGGATTGAGCCTGTTTCCGGTCCCGGAACGAGTAGGGCGGGCAATGCCCGCCCTACTCGGATCCATATCCGATTCGATCAGAACTTCACTGAGACAAGAAAAAATCGGCGCCCGCAGGCGCCGATAATGAAAGCCGATGGCGTCAGACGCCTGTTTTGGGCTTGAACACCAGGCGGTAGATCCAGAGCAGAATGATGGCGCCGATGACGCCGAGGATCAGCCCCCAGAACCCGCCGACGCCGGCTCCCGAAGCGGTGCCTCCGACGCCCACGCCGAAGATCCACTTGGCGATGAGCCCGCCGATGAACGAACCGATGATGCCGATGATGGCGGTAACGATGAAACCGCCGGGATCCTTGCCGGGCATGATCCACTTGGCAATGATGCCAATGACAAGGCCGATGATGAAAACCCATAACCAGTGCAACATACGCCTCTCCCGTATGAGTAGTGGCCGGTTCCCCCTTGCCCGCATGGTGCAGGCGCGTCCATCATGCCTTGATTCTTATGCGCTTGGCTACATGTGACCTGAATCGGCGGCCCGGCCCGTGTGATAAAATTGCCGGCTGATAACCCTTTCGTCCGCACAGGTGAGAATCACATGCCGAAGTTCGCACAGCGCATGGGCCGCGCCAAGCCCAGTGCCATCATGGCCATCGCCGACCTTGCCAAGCGCCTGAAGGGCGAAGGCCGCGACATCATCAGTTTTTCCATCGGCGTACCCAATTTCCTGCCCGGCAAGCATGTGTACGAAGCCGTGCGCGAATCGCTGGATCACGATTCGGGCCAGTACGGCTCCAACCGTGGCAGCAACGCCATGCTGGACGCCTTCCTGAAACACATCGAAGAGATCGGCCTGACCGGCTACACGCGCGAAAACTGCGCCGCCGGCATCGGCGCCAAGCAGGTGCTGTACAACCTGGCCGAGGCGCTGCTGGACGAAGGTGACGAAATCATCTTTCCGACGCCGTACTGGACCAGCTACATGGACATCGCCGAGATCGTCGGCGCCCGCGTCACCACCATGCTGTGCCCGCCCGAACAGCATTACAAGCTGGCGCCGGAACAGCTGGACAAGGCGCTGCAAAGTCATCCGCGCGTATTCCTGTTCAACAACCCGTCCAACCCGACCGGCATGGTCTACACCAGGGACGAAATCGCCGCGTTGGCCGACGTGCTGGTGAAATACCCGGAAACCTGGGTCATCACCGACGACATCTACAACCGCATGGTGTTCGACGGCATCGGTTACCACAACTTCGTGCACGCCCGTCCGGAGTTGAAGGATCGCGTGATCTTCGTCGATTCATTGTCCAAGACCTACGGCATGCCGGGCTGGCGCGTGGGCCTGATCGCCGGGCCCAAGGCCATCGCCGACGCCGTGGTCACGCTCAACTCCAACCACATCACCGGCTTGCCCGAAGTGATCACGGCGGCGGCCGTGGCGGCATTGTCCGGTTCGCAGGACATTCCCGCGGCGCGTTGTGCCGAGTTTGCCCAGCGTCGCGACAAGGTGGTGGACGCGCTCAACGCCATCGACGGCGTGACCTGTCCGCGTCCGCAGGGCGCCTTCTACGCCTTTCCGGACGTGTCCTGCGCCTTCGGCAAGAGCCACGACAAGCGCACCATCACTGACGACGTCGAGCTGTGCAAGGCGCTGCTGGACGTCAAGGGCGTGGCCTGCGTACCCGGTTCAGCCTTCGGTGAGCCGCGCGGCATGCGCATCAGTTATACCTGTCCGGCCGATCAGCTGGAGCCGGGCATGCAGCGCATTCAGGAATTCTTCGCCGAACTGAAATAACCGTAGGGTGGGCCTTGGCCCACCATCCCCATGCGGTGGGCCAAGGCCCACCCTACGACTCATTGTCACGGAGCAAACCCCATGAAAGCACCTGTTCGAGTTGCCGTCACCGGCGCCGCCGGAAACATCGGCTATGCCTTGCTGTTCCGCATTGCCGCCGGCGACATGCTGGGCAAGGATCAGCCGGTCATCCTGCATCTTCTGGAAATCACCCCGTCGATGGAGGCGCTCAAGGGCGTGGTGATGGAACTCAACGACTGCGCTTTCCCGCTGCTGGCCGACATCGTCGCCACCGACGACGCCAACGTGGCCTTCAAGGACGTCGACTACGCCCTGCTGGTGGGCGCGCGTCCGCGCGGCCCGGGCATGGAGCGCAAGGATCTGCTGTCCGCCAACGGCGCCATCTTCGGCCCGCAGGGCAAGGCCCTGAACGACCATGCCAAGCGCGACGTCAAGGTGCTGGTGGTCGGCAACCCGGCCAACACCAACGCACTGATCGCGCAGGCCAACGCGCCGGACCTGGATCCCAAGTGCTTCACCGCCATGGTGCGCCTGGACCACAACCGCGCCATGAGCCAGCTGGCCGAGAAGACCGGCAAGCACAACACCGACATCAAGAAGATGATCATCTGGGGCAACCACAGCTCCACCCAGTACCCGGATATCCACCACGCCACCGTGGACGGCAAGCCGGCCATGGAGCTGATCGACCAGGCCTGGTACGAGGGCGAGTTCATCCCCACCGTGCAGCAGCGCGGCGCCGCCATCATCAAGGCTCGTGGCGCCTCCAGCGCGGCTTCCGCCGCCTCGGCCGCCATCGACCATATGCGCTCATGGGCGCTGGGCACGGAAGATGGCGACTGGGTGTCCATGGGCATTCCCGCCGACGGCAGCTACGATATCGAGCCGGGCGTGATCTACGGCTATCCGGTGACCTGCAAGGACGGCAAATACGCCATTGTGCAGGGCCTCGACATCGGCGACTTCTCGCGCGAACGCATGGACGCCACGCGCAAGGAGCTGGGCGAGGAGCGCGCGGCGGTCGAGAATCTGCTGGGCAAGTAAGCTGCGCTTTTACAGGTGCATGAAAAGGGCGACCTTTCGGTCGCCCTTTTTCATCAGCCATAACAGGTGACGCTTCGTCAGTCGGGTTTGGTGCTTGCCGCAACGAGGGCGCGATGCACGTAATCGAAGAGTGCCTGATCGACGGCGCTGCCACTGCGCAAATCCGGTTCGTTGGCGTAGGCTTCGCGGATACGCGCATGGGTCGCAGGATCGTCGCCGGCATAAGCGCGGAACAGTGCCGCCCACCGGCGAGCCAACGGCTGTACGTGGGCATCGTCGACCGGCAGGTTCGAGGCCATGGCCTTGCGCAATTGAGCGATCAGTGGTGGCCATGCGTACATTTGCTTGCCATAGTTCTCGCGCATGCGCTGCATCTCCTCGGGCTGCAGATAATTCGCGAAAATGGCGAGTCGAGCCTCGACTACCGCCTGCTCGACGAAATGCTGCAGTGCTTCGGTAATGCCGCTGCGCTTGCGCGCTTCAGGCTCGCGATCATTGATGTCGTGCAGACGCATCAAAAAATCCGGATTATGGCCGGTATCACGGCCGATCATGTCCATCCAGCGCAGTGCCAGTACATCGACATCCGCATCGCCCGGCCGGGCGCCACGATCCATGGCGGCCTGTATCGAACCCACCAGTGCGCTCCATTGCGCCTGCGTATCGCAGTCGGTCAGCATGGGCAGTGCCTGCATTTCTTCGGGTGAAAAATACTTCTCGTACATCGTCATCGACTCCAGTGTATCCAGCCAGGAGGCTGCGTCGGGGTGTCCGGAGTCCAGTTGCGCGCGCAGGGTGACGAGGCGCTGGCGCAGGTGTTGCGTCCGCGTCAGTTCCCGGTCGAGCTGCTTGATCTGGTGATCGACCAGCTCGGCCAGCGGCGCTTGGGGGCCGGACAGGGCGGTTCCGATGTCGGTCAGCGACAGCCCCATCTGACGCAGGGCGATAATGCGGTGCAGGCGTTCGATATCCGCCTTGCCGTACAGTCGATAACCGGCTCCGGAGCGCATCGAGGGCACCAACAGGCCGATCGTGTCGTAGTGGTGTAGCGTGCGCACGGTCAGTCCGGTGCGTCGTGCCAATTTGCCTACGGTCAGTTGCATGGTGTTGATCTCGATGGCGCTGGAGCCACTGTGCGGCCTGACGTTGCGTGAGGGTCAAGTGCTTTTCTTGCAAAGTCGGTCATGAGCATTGGCAGCAGTAATTCCCAGCGTTTGCATCGATAAGATAGTCGTATTACGATATATTTGTCGATAAGACGGAGAAATCTCATGTCCGCAGTCACGGTTTCGCCGAAATTTCAGGTCGTTATTCCGCAAGCGGTGCGCAAGGCCATGCGGTTGGTGCCCGGCACCAAGATGCAGGTGATGCACTATGAGGATCGCATCGAAATGATTCCGGTGCGTTCCAGCAAATCGCTGCGCGGATCGTTGCGCGGCATGGACACGTCGGTGCCGCGCGAGCGCGACCGCGTATGAATGTGGTGGACTCTTCGGCGTGGTTGGAGTATTTCGCCGACGGGCCGAACGCCAAGCACTTCGCCAAGGTGATCGAAGATCCCGACGAATTGCTGATGCCATCAATCACGCTGCTGGAAGTGTTCAAGCGCATCAGCCAGCAACGCGAC
>DASSBH010000207.1:0-6807 GCA_035698945.1 Oleiagrimonas sp. | reverse complement strand
GCCATCAGCCGCTGGTAATGACGCAGGTTGTGGATCGTGGCCAGTTGCGCGCCGAGGATTTCGTTGCAGCGATCCAGGTGCCGCAGGTAGGCGCGACTGAACCCGTTTGTGCAGGCGTAGCAGTCGCAACCTTCCTCGATGACGCGCGTGTCGCTGGCAAAACGCGCGTTGCGGATGCGCAATGTGCCCTCGTCGGTGAAAAGGAATCCGTTGCGCGCGTTGCGGGTGGGCATGACGCAATCGAACATGTCGACGCCGCGGCACACCGCCTCGACGATGTCCTCGGGTCGGCCCACGCCCATCAGATAGCGTGGCCGGTCGGCGGGCAGCAGCGCCACGCTGAAATCCAGGGTGCGGTTGCGCTCCTCCTCCGGTTCGCCGACGGCCAGGCCACCCAGCGCGTAGCCGTCGAAACCGATATCCACCAGCGCTTCGGCCGAGCGCCGGCGCAGGTTCTCGTGCACGCCGCCCTGGACGATGCCGAACAGGGCATGCGGGTTGCGCAGATTGTCGAAGGCGCGGCGCGAGCGTTCCGCCCAGCGCATCGACAGCTCCATCGAGCGCGCCGCCTCGACCTCCGTGGTCAGGCGTCCGTCCACCTGATAGGGCGTGCATTCGTCAAAAGCCATGACGACATCCGAATCCAGCACGCTCTGGATACGCATGGATTCTTCCGGCGACAGGAACACCTTGGAGCCGTCCACGGGCGAGGCAAAGGTGACGCCTTCCTCGGTCAGCTTGCGCCGATGCGCCAGGGAGAACACCTGGAAACCGCCCGAATCGGTGAGGATGGGGCCATTCCAGCCGGCAAAACGATGCAGGCCGCCGAACTCGCCGATGACGTCGAGCCCGGGCCGGAGCCAAAGATGGAAGGTGTTGCCGAGAATGATCTCGGCGCCGATCTCGCGCAGGTCGCGCGGGGTCATTGCCTTGACCGTGCCGTAGGTGCCGACAGGCATGAAGCACGGCGTTTCCACCGTGCCACGCTCAAAACCGAGCCGGCCACGCCGGGCCGGGCCTGACGTGGCGAGAACATCAAAACGCAGGGTCATGAAGTCATCTCGTGGGCGGGGTATCGGTGGCAAGCCTCAAGGCTTGTCCAGCCCCTCGCCCCTCGCCACTCGCCCCTCATCCCTGCTTTCAACCAATTACATCTCGATGAAGCGGTAGGTGGCGCCCGAAGGCTTCACCGCGGCGGCCACGCGGTCGCTGTCGGCCTTGTCGCCGATGAACTCCACGATCACGCCTTTCATCGACCCCGGAGAGGCCTGCTTGAAGGCGGCCACCACCAGGTCGGCCGTCTCGGACGAGGACGGACCGCCAAAGGCCAGCAGGTTGCCCGGCGTCACGCCGCGCAGCACCACGCCGGTGACGGAATCGAGCTGACGCGCACGCTGCGCCTGGGCCGCCGAGCTGGCGCCGGCCGGCACCAGGTACGGGTACGGGCGGTCGGCAGTCATGCCCTGCAAGTGCTGGCTGAGCACCTGGCCAAGATACTTGCCCCATGCGGCGCTGTCGTTGGGATCGGTGGGACGGGTCACCTGCTGCACCTGATCCTGCTGCGGAGACGCGTTGTCGGCCTCATTGCTGCAGGCGGCGAGGGTCAGCGTGCCCGCCAGGGCAAGCAGGACGACGAGGGCGTATTTGCGCATGAGTATCACCTTGTTGACTGTCTGAAACGATGGAAGCATCGGGAATATCTTACCCCGATTTCACATATTCTTTTTGTGCCAGCGCTGCTGCATGGCCTGCTGCACCGCCGGGTGGACGAAACCCGACACATCGCCGCCCAGGCTGGCGATTTCGCGCACCAGCGACGAGGAAATGAAGCTGTATTGCTCGGCCGGCGTCAGGAACAGGGTTTCGGCCTCGGGAATCAGGTGCCGGTTCATGCTCGCCAACTGGAACTCGTATTCGAAATCGGAGACGGCGCGCAGCCCGCGCAGGATCACGTCGGCGCCGATTTCGCGCACGAAATGCGCCAGCAGCGTGTCGAAACCCTGCACCACCACGTTGGGCAGGTCGGCCAGTGTCAGACGCGCCAGCGAAATGCGTTCGTCCAGGCTGAAACTGGGCCCCTTGCCGGTGTTTTTCGCCACCGCCACCACCACCTTGTCGAACAGCGGCGCGGCGCGCGCCACCAGATCCGCATGACCGTTGGTGATGGGATCGAAAGTGCCGGGATAGACGGCAACCCGTGCCCTGGTATGGGAGTTGTCAACCATGATCTGCCCTGCGGCTGGTCGGGGTGGCATAGCTTAATGGATGGGCTGGCAGCGGCGATACAGCACGTGGCGCACCTCGCCTGCCCGCCCCTGCCGATGCATGATCCACGGCGGCGGCGGCGCGAAATCCGTTCCACCCGGCATTTCCACATGTATCCATGCCTGCGGCGCAAGCCAGCCCGGAGCTTCCAGCAAATCGGCCACGTTCGCCCACAGGTCGCGTGCAAATGGCGGATCAAGAAACACCATGTCGTACGGATGCGACGGCGATCCGGCCAGAAATTCGAGTGCGTCGGCATGGCACACCTGGGCATCCGTCTGATGCAGCCGCGCAAGATCGTCACGCAAGGCGGCGGCCAACCCGGCATCCCTCTCCACGAAACACGCCGTGGCCGCCCCCCGTGACAGTGCCTCGATACCAAGAGCGCCACTGCCGGCAAACAGATCCAGACAGTGCGCACCGGCGATATGCGGCTGCAGCCAGTTGAACAGGGTTTCGCGCACCCGCCCCGGCGTGGGACGCAAGCCGGCACGCATCGGCACGGCCAACACCGAACCACGCAGTGTTCCGCCGATGATGCGGACGCGGCCCGGCGTTTCCGACCGACCCGTCTTCATTCGTGCCATGGATTCACCTCTGCGCAGCGTTGCCTGAAAATCAGCGTGCCGCTGCTAATGTATTGTTTCGCCTTGTTTGACCCGCTCGCAGCCAGGATCCCGAAGGGCAGCCATTACACTATGGTGCCCCGAACCCACCGTATTCACGCCCATGTTCTGGAAGAAAAAGAAAAACGCAGACAAGGATAACGGCAAGCCCGTCGATCCCGCAGCCGACCAGCCGCCGGCGGAGGCTCCCACCACGGAGCCGGCCATGCCCGCGCCACCGGCTTCCGCAAACGATGTACCCGAGGACAAGGCACCCGAGGTGCTGTCGGCAGACGAAGAAACCGCCAGCGAACCCGCACGCCGTGGCTGGCGTCGGCGCCTGTCCGGCAGCGGCTTCGCGCGCGGATTGTCGACGCTGTTCGCACGTCATCCCAAACTGGACGACGCCCTGCTCGACGAATTGGAAACGGTGCTCATCACTGCCGACGTCGGCGTCACCGCCAGCATGGCGCTGGTCGAGGATTTGCGCGAGCGCATGCACAAGCGCGAATTCGCCGACGCCGACGCCCTCCTCCAGGCCCTGCGTCAGGCACTGGTGGCCCAACTGGAAGGCGTCGGGCAACCGCTGGACACCACCACGGCCCAGCCTTTTGTACTGCTGGTGGTCGGTGTCAACGGCGTCGGCAAGACCACCACCATCGGCAAACTGACCCGGCTGTATCGCGAAGATGGCCGGCAGGTGTTGCTGGCCGCCGGCGACACCTTCCGCGCCGCCGCCGTGGAGCAGTTGAAGACCTGGGGCGAGCGCAACAACGTTCCCGTCATCGCCCAGGGCCAGGGCGCCGATTCGGCCAGCGTCATCTACGACGCGCTGGACGCCGCGCGCGCCCGGCACGCGGACATGCTGATCGCCGACACCGCCGGTCGTCTGCACACCCAGGGCGGCCTGATGGACGAGCTGGCCAAGATCACCCGCGTACTGAAAAAGCTCGACGCTGATGCGCCGCACGAAGTGCTGATGGTGATCGACGGCACCACCGGGCAGAACGCCATCAGCCAGTTGCGACAGTTTCACCAGTCGGCCGGGGTCACCGGCCTGGTGATCACCAAACTCGACGGCACCGCCAAGGGTGGCGTGGTGTTTGCGCTGGCACGCGAGTTCGGCCTGCCGATCCGCTTCGTCGGACTCGGCGAAGGCATCGACGATTTGCGCCCCTTCAATGCACAAGCCTACGTCGATGGCCTGCTGCCGGCACGGCTCGGGTAAGGCGGTTTTCAAAAATACTGGACGCGGATCAACGCCGATGACACGGATAAAGAAAACAGCTCTTGATCTGCTTCATCCGCTTTGATCCGCTTTGATCCGCGTCTAAAACAAAAAATCTGCACCCGGGGACAAGGCGCACCCGCAAAAAAACGGCGCGACGGCAGAACCGTCGCGCCGGCTTGCGTGTCAGGGGGCCCGGACACGCAAACGTGAATCGCCCCTGAGAGCGAACGCAGGCATTATCCTGACAACCCCGTTCATAAACTCACGAACTTGTCACAATGGCCACCATGCATCGACGCACTCGACTGGCCCTGCTGGCCATCGTCATCACGCTTGCGGCATTGCTATTGGCGGCGGCCATTGCCGTCTATGTGCTGCTGCAGCCTCAACGTATCACCGACATGTTGCGTCAGCAGGCACGCAATGTCGGTCTGACGCTGGCCGTGAGCGCGCCCGCCGAACCCACGCTGTGGCCGCAACCGGCGCTGGTGCTGCATGGCATCACCTTGTCGGCCAGCAATCGCCCGGTGCTGGTTGCCGCGCGTGCCCGCGTGGAACTTCCATGGCGCACGTTGCTCGGCGGTCCGCCCACCATCACGCAGATGGAGCTGGACACGCCGCGGCTGGACCTGTCCCGACTGAGTCGCGTGCTGGCCAAGCTGGATCATGGCGATTCGGGCACGCTGGAGCTGCCGCGCATCAACATCGGCATCCGCATCAATCACGGGTCGCTGGTGCAGGACGGCAAGTTGATCATGGACGATATCCATCTGGAGACCGGTGCCTTGCAGATGGATCGCATCTTCACCCTGCAACTGAGCGCCAGCGTGCACGACCAGCCTTTCACGCTGGCCCTGCTGACCACGCCGCACAAGCAAGCGGACAGTCTCCAGTTCAAGCACATCCACATCACGCTCAACGTGCCTTCCGCCACCCGAGGCGTGCTTGACGGCCAGGCCACGTGGCGCGGCGGCGCCAACCTGCGCATGGCGTTGCATGGCGTGTTCACCCGCGACGACAAGTACGAATACGCCACCCGAATGGCATTGATTCCACCCGGCAAGGATCAAACCTTCGTCTTCAAGCTGGCTGTCACCGGACCGGGCGTGGACACACATCTGCTTCTGCCGCTGTCGGACATGGCCGCATGGTGGCGCGAAGTCAGCAACCCCGAAGCGACCGGCAATCTGCCGCTGCCGCCGCTGGATGGCACCGTGACGGCGAAGCAACTGGATATCGGCGGCATGCACATGGAGGGGCTGCACCTGACCGCTGGCGCCGCCGCGGCATCCAGTGCGCCGGCGCCTGCATCCAGCGCGCCGACTCATCCATGATCGCCTCCAGACTGCTGCCCTGGTTCGACCGTTGCGGTCGGCACGACCTGCCCTGGCAGGAACCGCGCACGGCCTATCGCGTGTGGCTGTCCGAAATCATGCTGCAGCAGACCCAGGTCGCCACCGTCATTCCCTATTTCCGGCGTTTCATGGAAGCCCTGCCGACCTTGTCCGACCTGGCCGCCGCCGACGAGGATCAGGTGCTGGCCTTGTGGTCGGGTCTGGGTTACTACCGCCGCGCACGATTCGCGCACCAGGCCGCGCGCGAATGCGTCGAAAAGCATGGTGGCGAGTTGCCGCGCGACTTCGATGCGCTGTGCGCCCTGCCCGGTATCGGGCGCTCCACCGCGGGCGCGATCCTGGCGCAGGCGCATGGCCTGCGCTTCGCCATTCTCGACGGCAATGTCAAACGCGTGCTGACCCGCTACCACGGCATCCACGGCCATCCCGGTCAAAGCGCCGTCGAAAAGAAACTGTGGCAACTTGCCGAGCAGAACACGCCGCATCAGCGCGTGGCCGACTACACCCAAGCCATCATGGATCTCGGCGCCACCGTATGCACGCGCGCCAATCCGGATTGCGGGCAATGTCCCTTGTCCGCCGATTGCGTGGCGCGGCGCGACGACCTCACATCCGTGCTGCCGGAACGCAAACCAACGAAGACCCTGCCCGTCCGGCACACCATCATGTTGCTGCTGCGCGATGTGGAAGGCCGCATCCTGCTGGAAAAACGCGATATGCCAGGCGTCAGGGCCGGCCTGTGGAGCCTGCCCGAGTCCGACGCCGCGCACGCCATGCGCGACGCCTCGCGATTGGCCAACGTCGGCGCGGCGCAAGCGCACGATCAGTTCACACACACCTTCAGCCACTATCGGCTTGAAGTTGAACCCCTGCTTTTCGACGAGGCGACAAGCCGACCCGGCATCGCCGATAATGACCGCCTGCGCTGGTGCACCCGTGACGACATGGCGAAGCTTGGTTTGCCGTCGCCCGTGCGCACCCTGCTCGACACCCTGACGACATCACGGAGCCGCACATGACCCGCATCGTCCATTGCGCCAAACTCGACCGCGACGCCGAAGGCCTGGATTTCGCACCATGGCCCGGTGAGCTCGGCCAGCGCATCTACAACGAAATCTCGCGTGAAGCGTGGGGCCAGTGGCTCGCGCACCAGACCATGCTCATCAACGAAAACCGCATCAACCCGCTGGATCCGAAGGCGCGCAAGTTTCTCGTCGGCGAGATGGAAAAGTTCCTTTTCGGCGATGGTTCGACGCCGCCACCGGGCTTCGAACCACCCGAACCGCCCGCCGCGGCTTGACGAATGCGCGCGCACCCGCTCTAATACGCGGCCTTGCGCAAAACATTTTGC
>DASSBH010000206.1:0-9490 GCA_035698945.1 Oleiagrimonas sp. | reverse complement strand
CAGTTGACGACGTGATGCAGGTGCGTTCGCGCCATCTTCAGGTCCGCGGCGCCCAGCGCCATGCCGGCGTGGGCGCTGGCGGTGGCGACCTGTTTCGACACCGCAGCGCCGGTATCCGCCGCCAGCGCGCCCGCGGGCACGGCCATTGCCAGCAACAACGCCGGCAACCAACGCGTGAAGTTCTTTGCCATGGCACGACTCCGGATCAGCGCGGCACCGCCGCAATCGCTACAGCATAGGCCCGCGCCGCCGGACAAATCAAAACCGGGCTACGGCGTCTTCCCCGCCTGCATGCCCTGCACGATGGCCAGCGACTTCTTGACGTGCTGGTCGGGGCTCAGGTGGTCGGCCTGCGAGGACAGCGTGGCGACGATGCGGCCATCGCTGGCGATCACGTAGGTCGTGCGCGGGATGAAATCGTGATCGATGGCGACGCCGCGCACATCGGTCATGCCCGGCTTGCCCTTGACCGGCTGCAGATCGTAGGACGCCGCGATTTTGCCGTCGGCATCGGAGGCGACCGGGAACTTGCCGGCGCAGTATTTCGGATCGGACGAAAACGCCTTGAGCCGTTCGATGCTGTCGGCCGACACGCCGATGATGGTGGCGCCGGCCGCGTCGAACTTGTCCCGGTCAGTGGCGAAGGTGTGCGCTTCCAGGTCGCAGCCGCCGGTGAACGCCGACGGGTAGAAATAAAGCACCACCGGCCCCTTCTTCAGGGCATCCTTCAACGAAAAGGTGAACTCATTGCCGGCCTGGCTGGCCTCCGCGGTGAACCCGGGAGCCGTGGCCCCCCGCTCGAGTGCGGCAAAGGCCGGTACTCCCAACACCAGCGCCGTCAACGCACCGGCGGCGATCGATCCTGCAAGACGTTTGTTCATGGCTGCAATCCTCTGAAAGAACATCGAACGACAACGGGACCGGTTCCCGGGCCAAGTCCTTACGCGGCGATCCTACTCCCCGCGGCGCCTCACGCGGAGGGCAACGCGGCAAGGGCCGTACGCCAATCCGCCACCGGCAATTGATGCTCGCGACAGAACTGGGTGGTCCCCGAATTTTTTTCGAGGCCGTCCACCACCTCTTCCGTCGGCGGCGCCACCCCCAGGTCCCGCAACGTTCCCATGAGTTGCAAGGCCACTATTGATTGCAGTCCATTGCGACTGCGCTGCTCCTCGATGTCGCCGAGCAGGCCAGCGCGCGTGCTGGCGTCCAGCGGAATGGCGGCGCCGAGCACCGTGAGCCGGCCGAGGACGTTGTCGGACTCGCGGGCCATCTGTTCGAGCACCGCCACGTAGGTGTAGGCCTCGGCGTATTGGTCGTGCCGACGGTTATCCAGGTGCGCGGCCGTGCCGTCGCCGTTGATGGCGTGCCAGGCCACCGAAGGATAAGACCGCGATGGCGCCCGGTACACATAGCGGAAGAGGTCGTACTTATACAACGGCGCGGGATCCAGGACGTCGCCGCTTGCCAGCAGGCGCGTCTGCAACGCCGCCAACTGCGCATCGACGCAAGGCGCCACGACCACCTGCTCGGCGCTGACGAAGAAGTTTGGCGCGCTCTCCCGCTGCAACTGACCCTCGGCCACGTCAACCTTGTGCCGCCAGTTCCACGTTTCCGCGAGCTGCCCGGTCCACAGCGCAATCAGCACGCCGATGACGACGATCGCGATCTCAAGAAGAAACCCACGCCATCCGTGCGACAGCGAAAAAATGTTGAAACGCATATTGATCCCGGTGGCCAAGAGTCCCCGGATGAAGACTAGCGCAGAACGCGGAACGGGGGCGACGAAACAGGGATCAGTGCCGACTTTTCATTGCCTCCCCGCCGGTTTCGCCCTAGCCTTGGGGATAGCCGATGATCCCGAAATTGCCACCCCTCGCCGATGTGCTGGACCTGGTGCTCGATGCAGTCTGCGTCGTCGATGCCGAAGGCCACTTCCTGTTCGCCAGCGCGGGCTTCGAACGCATCTTCGGCTACACGCCGGACGAAGTGGTCGGCCGACGCATATTCGACCTGGTCCATCCCGACGACCGCGCGGCGACGATGCGGCAGGCCGAACAGGTGATGACGGGCGAACTGCAGCGCCACTTCCGCAACCGCTACGTGCACAAGGACGGGCACAGCGTGGACATCCAGTGGTCGGCGCGCTGGCTGCCGGAGTACGGCGTGCGCATCGGCGTGGGCCACGAGGTGACCGAACTGCGCCGCGCCGAGCGCGAACTCGAACACCGCGCCAACCACGACATGTTGACCGGCCTGCTCAACCGCCACCGGCTGCAACGCGAACTGCAACAGGCGATCGAGCACGCGACGCAGACCGGCGGCGGCCTGGCCCTGCTCTACCTCGACCTGGATGGCTTCAAGGCGGTCAACGATCGCGGCAGCCACGACGCTGGCGACCGCATCCTGCGCGAAGTCGCACAGCGTCTGCAGGACGCCCTGCGGCAGGGCGACCTCGTGGCCCGCATCGGTGGCGACGAATTCGTCGTGCTGCTGCCCGGTTGCCGCAATGCCACGGCCGCACGCGCCGCCGCCGAGGCCCTGCGCGCCCGCCTGCATTCGCCGTACGCACTGTCCGACGGCCCGATCACCCTGGACGCCAGCGTCGGCATCGCCTGTTTCCCGACCGATGGAAGCGACGCGGAAACCCTGCTCGCCCACGCCGACCGCGCGATGTACGCCGCAAAACGGCGGTGACCGCGGATCAAAGAACCGCGTCGAGGCCCTTGCGTTCGATCATGCGGCCGCATCATCGCCATGCGCGTGCGCGTCCGATAGCAGCGTCGGAATCAGTTCCGATACGGTCGGATGGATCGGCACGGTACGCTGCATCTGCGTGGCCGTGGCGCCCACGCTCATCATGTCGATGATGCCGTGGATGGCCTCGTCGCCGCCGGTGCCGAGGATCGCGGCACCCAGGATCTGCCTGGTTTCCGCGTCGACAAGCACCTTCATGAAACCCTGCGTCTCGTCCTTTTCGACCGCGCGTCCGACCCGGGTCATCGGACGCTTGCCGACCAGCCAGGGACGGCCGCGTTCGCGTGCGCCCGCCTCGGTGAGGCCGACGCGGCCCAGCGGCGGGTCGATGTACAGCGCATAACCGCTGACGCGCTCGCTGAGGCGCCGCTTCTCGCCATCGAGCAGGTTTGCGGCGACGATCTCGAAATCGTTGTAGGCGATATGCGTAAATGCACCGCGACCGTTGCAGTCGCCCAGCGCCCAGATGCCGGGCACGCTGGTGCGCAGCTCGTCGTCGACAGTAATGTAACCGCGCGCATCGGTCGCCACGCCGGCTTTGTCCAAGCCGAGATCGTCGGTGTTGGGCACGCGGCCCACCGCCACCAGCACATGGCTGCATGCCAGCGCAGTGCCATCGAGCGTCACCGTGATCGTCTCACCTTCGCGGGCAAATACGGTGTCGGCGACGCCGGTACGGATGTCGATACCCTCCCCTTCCAGTATCCCGCGCACCGCCGCCGACACGTCCTCGTCCTCGCGACTGATCAGCCGCGGGCCTTTTTCCACCACCGTCACGCGGGCGCCGAAGCGGCGGTACATCTGCGCGTACTCCAGCCCGATGTAGCTGCCGCCGATGATTACGAGGTGCGCCGGCACGCGATCCAAGCATAGTATGGTGGTGTTGGTCAGGTACGGAATATCGTGCAGGCCAGGCATGTCCGGCACGGCCGCCCGGCCGCCGACATTCAGGAAAATCTGCGGCGCGCCGAGCAGCGTGTCGCCGACACGCAAGCTGTGCGCATCCTCGAACTGCGCATGGCCCTCGATCACCGTGCAGCCATCCATGCCGTCCAGCCACGTGCGCACGCCATCGCGCGCATTCGCGATCACCGTATCGGCGCGCGACTTCACCTTGGCCATGTCGATGCCCACCCCGCCGTCCAGTACCACACCGAAATCGGCCGCGCGACGGGCGATGTGCGCGGCGCGCGCGCTGGCGACAAGGGTTTTGGTGGGCATGCAACCGGTGTTGACGCAGGTGCCACCGAACAACTTACGCTCGACCAGCGCGACCGACTGGCCGGCCTGGGTCAGCCGGGTCGCGAGCGGGGGCCCGGCCTGGCCCGCACCGACGATGATCGCATCGAACCGGCGGCTCATGTCGGACGGGTAAAAGGCCATGTCATCAAGCCTACTCTTCCCCAGGCAAACCGGGCCATCTCATTCTGCCCCGAGAAGGAAAGACTACCGGTACGATTCACGTGGCGCGATTCCGCGGACCAGGGAGATCGAAATGGACCAAGGTCGACGCAACTTCATGAAGGCCGCAGGGATGTCCCTCTGTGCATCCGCGATTCCCATCTCCATGGCTGCTGTGTAGTTGCGCTGAGGGTGTCGCCAGCGGCCGGGTAGAATGGTGTCAGTGATATTTTGATTGACGCGGCGGTCGTCCGACTAGGTCACGAACGAAGCGGCAAGGAAAGTCATCTCTCCGCCCTGTTGTGTTGCTGGCAACATCTCCGACGCAGACAAGGTATGAAAGCCGGCGCTGGCCGGCCAGGGATCCATCACACCTATGGTCTGAATATTCGGTCCGGCAGGAGTTGCATAGTAGGTCGCGGATACCACGACCATTGCATGGTGTGTATTGCAATAAAGAAGGGGTCTGTCGTTCGTCAGTTCATTCACGATGACGGCGTTGTTGATGTACTGAACGCCATTGTAGTAATCGTACGCGGCCACGAGCCGCGAACTAAACGGTTGTCCCCGTGAATCCACCCAGTTGCTGGCAAGGTTCCTGGCAATGCTGATGGGATTGCCGGAAGTAACGCATACAGGTCGACCATATGTCTTCTGGACAATATCGGTCTGATCCACGAAATGCCCATGCGACGCGAATATCATGGAGATCGACGCGGCCCAGCACCACTGAGGACACTGTTGACGTATGAGCGCAGGCCTTTGAACCCAAGCCATATATGGAACGCCCATGGGAGATTGAGGGCCAATCCGAGTCTGAGATGCTCGAACCACCGTAGTCGCGGCCAGGCCTGCGAGGGCCCCTATAAATGCTCGTCGATCCATGCTTTGCTCCCAGTCAAATTGTCATTCACTGCGATAGCGTTGCTTGAAACGGCGCAAACACATCAAGAGACATATCGACTTCATGGATTAGGGCTTGCCGCCGGCCCTCGATCAATGGCGCGACTATATACTCGCTTCCACTGCGGCCGTCCACGAAAAATCCATCGAAAAACCTGCCCAATCCCGGCCAGCGGCCGGGATCACAGGCGAATGGAGAATGGCGCAATACCACCCGTGCGGAATGCCGGCGCCTTCTCGATCAGGGTCGGTTGGTGGCCGCTGCGGCGCAGCCAGTAGGCCAGCGCAGGCCCGGCGACCCCGGCGCCACTGATCGCCACCCGCAATCCCGACTTCATTGCTCTAGCACCTTTTTCATCAGTCCGGCGTGCCGTCTTTGTGGCTGCAGGCGCCGCCCTCGGGCAGGTGCAGGTCGATGTCCGGGTAGTGGCAGACCCCCGTGCCGGATTGTCCGAGCGCCAGGAAGACGCAGTCGGCATCGCTGTCGTTGCGCAGGCAGTGGCCGTTGCCGTCGCCTTTCCGGAATACCGCAACATCGCCTGGCCGCATCGGCGTCTCGCCGCCGTCGTCCAGCAGAACCGCCTCGCCGGCCAGCATCACCACCAGTTCGTCTTCGTCCTCGTGCCAGTGTCGCTGCGAAGACCAGGCGCCGGGCCGAAGGGTGACGTGACTGGCGCCGAAGTCGGTCAAGCCGGAGGCAGGCGCCAGCCGGCGGTACCAGCGGCCGGCGACGGCGTCGGCATAGGGCGGCGGGTAGCCGGTGGCATTGCTGGCGGGAATGGCGTCGAGGTCGAGCTTGGGCATGGCGGGCTACCTCCGGGAAAGCGGGACGGCCTCAATCCGAGGGCGCAGGATCAGGTGCGCCGAATCCCTTGCCGTAGATCCCGGAACGGTCGAAGCAGCAGACGCGGCGCTTGCCGGATGCAAGCATGGCGCAGGCGTTGGCGATGCGTCGCTCGCGCGTCGCGGCCGTCTTCGCGGACATGATCCAGTGGATCCAGTCCTGTCGCGCCACCGGCATGATGTCGGTCCATTGCGCACGCGCGTCCGCGGCAGCCGTGAGCGCCTTGCAGAAATCGCCCGGAACACGAGGCTCCGGCTCCTCCGCCAGCGGTGCGATCTCGAGCGCAACCGAATCGCCGACGGCGACTCCGGCGGCTTCCCGCAGGGCCCTGCTCACCTTGAGCCAATGGCTGCTCCGGCCATCCGGTTCGAGCGTGGCCCGGAAAGGATGGCCATCGAGTGTACCGCCGACCGTCGTCATGCCCCGCCGAGGCAACTTCGCACTGGCGGTCGCAGGCAGGACCAGAAAGGTCCAAGACGCCCGTTTCGGACTCGCCGGCCGCAGCAGCTTTGCCTTGAACCGGATCTTCGCCGCAGGCTTGCTCATGTCGGCACTTTACCAGAGCCGAGCTGGCTCCTTTTCATCCCGTGGACACGCTGATATTGAGCACAGCCGTCAGCACCGCCTGGCTGACGTTCGCGCGCTTGCGATGGCCTACTCGTTTTCAAGCATCGTACGGACCGCAGACTCAAGCGATGGCAAGCGGTCACGCACGACTACCAGCACGGTTTGCGCGTCGATATTCCCCAAGTAGTTATGCACCAGGATGTTGCGGAAACCTGAAATCTGGGCCCACGGGATAGCAGGAAATCGCTGCTTCATAGTTTCAGGCAAGCGCTGCGTGGCTTCGGAAAGCGTTTGCAGGTTGCGCAAGGTGGCGTCGTACAGGACTTCGTCCTGAGTCAGGTCGCCCCGCTCCTGGATCCGTCGGATCTTTTCGACGGTGTCGAGGATATGCTGGGCGTAAGCCTGCCAGGATTTGGTCACAGATCCACCGCTTCCTTCAGGACCGCATCACGTAGATGGCGGTTCAATTCGTGCTCGGGAACCACGTCCAAGCGCCGTCCGGTAATCTCGGCCAGGCGCTCGGCAAGCGGCAGGCGTTGTGCGAACAAGTCGTAACCGGGCGGGAAATCGACCAGGAAGTCGATGTCGCTGTCAGGCCGCTCCTCACCGCGCGCCACCGAACCGAACACGCGAATACGCCGCGCGCCGTATTGACGGCCCGCGGCCTGGATCGCCTCTCGCTGCGCCTGCAATTGTTCAAGCAACATGACCGTGATCCATAGTCCAGAGCCGACCCCAACGACCGGCGCTTCAACCTGACCCGATTGTAGCGGTAGAGGCTCCAAAAGGCCCAAAAGCGGTCAAGCTGAGGCCGTAGTCCTGCTCAGGTCACGCGCTCGCCGGCCGCCACGCGAGCGGGAGTCACGTCCGCCGGCGCGGAGTGGATAGTCAGGCGCAGCCGCCCGGCATACCGTGACAGACGCAGATTGCGATGTCTGACGAGGTAGCCCACGGCCACGCCAGCGGCGGCCAGACCCGACAGCGCGCCTGCGCCCAGCGCCCAGCGTGCGCCAAAACGATCGACTACCCAGCCTACCAGCGGTGCGCCGATCGGGGTGCCGCCCATGACCACGGCGATGCGCAGGGCCAGCACCCGGCCGCGCATGGCACGCGCGGTGGTGAGTTGCATCATGGAGTTGCTGGCGGTCATGAAGGTGAGCGCGGACAGTCCGACCAGAAACAGCACGGCAGCGAAGAGCAAGGGGCTGGGCATCACCGCGGCCACCGCCAGGGTGACCCCGAAGGCGGCCGCGGCGGCGCCCATCAGCACCATGCCGGGGAACTGCCGGCGCGCCGAAAGCAGGGCTCCGCACATCGTGCCCGCCGCCATCGCCGACGTCAGCAGGCCGTATTGGCTGGCGTTGCCGTGGAACACGGTGACCGACATGGTCGAGATGAAGATGGCGAAATTGAAGCCAAAGGTGCCGAGCAGGAGAAGCATCACCAGCACCGCGACCAGATCGGGGCGCTGCCACACGTAGCGGAATCCCGCCAGCATGCTGCCGCGCGTGCTTGCCGGGCGTGCTTCGGTATGCAGCTCGCGCACCCGGAGCAGCCCCAGCGATACCATCACGGCGGCGTACGAACCCGCATTGATCACGAACAGCCAGCCCTCGCCGACCGCGGCAATCAACACGCCCGCCACCGCCGGCCCGAGCATGCGCGCACCGTTGAAGGAAGCGGAGTTCAGCGCCACCGCGTTGGCCAGGACGCTGTCGTCGACCAGGTCCGATACGAACGCCTGCCGAGCCGGCGCGTCGAACGCGGTGACGCAGCCCAGCAGCAGGGCAAAGCCATACACCTGCCAAAGCTGCACGGCACCGGCAACCGTGAGCACACCCAGGCCGAGCGCGAGCACGCCGGCGGCGCCCTGGGTAAACAGCAACAGCTTGCGACGGTCCAGGTGATCGGCGGCCATACCGGTCAGCGGCAACAGCAGCAGCGGCGGCCCGAACTGCAGCGCCATCACCGTACCCACCGCCGTCGCGCTGTGATGGGTGAGCACGGTAAGCACCAGCCAGTCCTGCCCGATCCGTTGCATCCAGGTGCCCACGTTGGACACCAGCGCGCCCGCGGCCCACGTCCGGTAGTTGTAGCTCCTGAGCGAATGGAACATGCCGTTCATTGCGTGCCTGACCAAGCGAAAGGGTCGCCTTTTTGCTCCGGAGATTACATCTGGAATCCGGGCGGGCGTTCGTGCGCGACCTTCAGCTTTTGCTCCATGGCCAGCCCGACACGCGCAATCGTGCCTTCGCCGAACAGGCGACCGATCAGCGTGACGCCGTAGGGCACGCGGCGCGGTGGATCGAAGCGTGGCAGCGGATGCGCCGGGTCCGGCGCCCAGTCGCTGCGTGCCTGGGAGATGTGCACGAATCCGGTACGCAAGGTCAGCGACGGTTGCCCGGTATTGTTAGCGACGATCAGCATTTCGTTGCGCAACGACGGCACCAGCAGCAGATCGACGGTCGACATCAGCCGGGCCATTTCCTGGGCCACCTTGCGTCGCAAACGGTCGGCCTGCACGAAGTCCACCGCGGACAGGAAGCGCGACGCGCGGAACAGGTTCGGCCAGGCGTCGGAGGTCTGCACCGTCATCTCGTCGTCCTTGCCGCTGAGGGTCAGTTCCTCGAACGCCGCGGCGGCCTCGGCAAACAACATGACATTGAGACTGTCGTAGGGCCAGTCCGGCAAGCTGACCGGCGTCGGCTGCAGACCGAGTTCACGCAACGTCTGCAATGCCGCGCGATCGAGATCCGTCGCCGGGGCCTCCTTCATCCAGGCCGGGAAATAGCCGACCTTCAACCCCTTCACCGAAACCGAAGCGTCGTAGTCCAGGTGGCCGGGAACACTGGCCACGTCCCCGGCATCCGGGCCGCTGATGGCATGCAACACCAGCATGGTGTCCTCGACCGTACGTGCCAGCGGACCGAGTTTGTCCAGGCTCCAGCACAAGGTCATGGCGCCGCTGCGCGGCACACGGCCGAAGGTCGGACGCAACCCGGTCACGCCGCAGCGCAT
>DASSBH010000205.1:0-3613 GCA_035698945.1 Oleiagrimonas sp. | reverse complement strand
GAACGCGGGGCCTTCAGCACGTCGGCGTAGCTGCCCTCGGCGACGACTTCCCCGCCGTGCACGCCTGCGCCCGGGCCGATGTCGACGATGTGGTCGGCCAGGCGGATGGCGTCCTCGTCGTGCTCGACCACGATCACCGTGTTGCCGAGGTCGCGCAGGCGCGTGAGCGTGCCGAGCAGGCGCTCGTTGTCGCGCTGGTGCAGGCCGATGGAGGGCTCGTCCAGCACGTACATCACGCCGACCAGGCCGGCGCCGATCTGGCTGGCCAGGCGGATGCGTTGCGCCTCGCCACCGGAAAGCGAGTCGGCGTGACGATCCAGCGTCAGGTATTCGAGGCCCACGTCGACCAGAAACTTCAGCCGCTCGCGGATTTCCTTGACGATGCGCGTGGCGATGTCGCCGCGCCAGCCGGCCAGTTTCAGTTTGCTGAAAAAGGCCAGGCTGTTGCCGATCGCCCATTCGCCGATTTCCGGCAGGGTGTGGTCGTTCACGAACACGTGTCGCGCCGAGCGGTTGAGGCGTTGGCCGCCGCAGTCCGGGCAGGGCTTTTCGGCGATGTAGCGCGACAGCTCCTCGCGTACCGCGGTCGATTCGGTCTCGCGGTAGCGCCGCTCCATGTTGGGCACGATGCCCTCGAAACGGTGCTCGCGCGTGACCTTGCCGCCGCGTTCGGTGATGTAGCGGAAGGCGATCTTCTCCTTGCCGGAGCCATACAGCACGGCCTGCTGCACCTTGGCCGGCAGATCCTTCCAGGGCGTTTCGACGTCGAAACCGTAGTGGTTGGCCAACGACATCACCAACTGGAAAAAGTGCGCGTTGCGCCGATCCCAGCCGCGCACCGCGCCGCCGGCCAGCGACAGTTCCGGGTGGCGCACCACGCGTTCGGCATCGAACACCTGCGACACGCCCAGACCATCGCACGTCGGACAGGCGCCGACCGGCGAGTTGAACGAGAACAGGCGCGGTTCCAGCTCCGGCAGCGCGTAATCGCAGACCGGGCAGGCATAGCGCGAGGAAAACAGTTGTTCCGGCGCTTCGGGATCGTCGAGGTCGGCGACGATGGCCAGACCCTCGCCCAGACGCAGCGCCGTCTCGAACGATTCGGCCAGGCGCTGCTTGAGGTCGGCGCGCGGACGGAAGCGATCCACCACCACGTCGATGTTGTGCTTGATGCGCAAGCCCAGCGGCGGCACCGCGTCCAGATCGTGCACGGCGCCGTCCACGCGCACGCGCACGAAACCCTGCGCGCGCAAGGCCTCGAACACCTGCACGTGCTCGCCCTTGCGCTCGCGGATCACCGGCGCCAGCAGCATCCAGCGCTTGCCTTCGTCCAGCGCCAGCGTGGCGTCCACCATCTGGCTGACTGTCTGCGCCGCCAGCGGGATGTCGTGATCCGGGCAACGCGGGATGCCGGTGCGCGCGAACAGCAGGCGCAGGTAATCGTGGATTTCGGTGATTGTGCCGACCGTCGAACGCGGATTGTGCGAGGTCGATTTCTGCTCAATGGAGATTGCCGGCGACAGACCCTCGATGGCATCCACGTCCGGCTTTTCCATCATCGACAGGAACTGGCGCGCGTACGAGGACAGCGATTCCACGTAGCGGCGCTGGCCTTCGGCGTAGATGGTGTCGAACGCCAGCGAGGATTTGCCGGAGCCGGACAGGCCGGTAATCACGATCAGCTGGTCGCGCGGCAGATCCAGATCGAGGTTCTTGAGGTTGTGGGTGCGGGCGCCGCGGATGCGGATCTGGCTCATGGCAGAAAATCTCGACGATGGTGAGACCCGGGTTTTCGGGCATCGACCATGACAGGTGGGGGCAGACCCTTCACTATAACAAGCCGTCCTGTCAGAACCTGTCAGCAGGATGGCCGCGGCAGTATCGACTTGCATTGAGTGGGCCAGACAACGTAAAATCGCCGGTTCGCAAACGCGAAAACACCAAAGAATAACGACAGAAGGGTCAAATCATGTACGCAGTCATCAAGACCGGCGGCAAGCAATACCGTGTCATGCAGGGCGAATACCTGCGCGTGGAAAAGCTTGACGCCGAAGTGGACGGCACCATCACTTTCGATCAGGTTCTGCTGGTCGGTGAGGGTGAAAATGTGACCATCGGTGCGCCGCTGGTCGACGGAGCCACCGTCAGTGCCAAGGTGCTCAGCCAGGGCCGCGACAAGAAGGTGCGCATCATCAAGTTCCGTCGCCGCAAGCACCACAAGAAGCAGCAGGGTCATCGTCAGTATTACACCGAGATCGAGATCACCGCGATCAGCGGCGGCAAGGCATAAGAGGAGCAAATCACCATGGCACATAAAAAGGGCGTAGGCTCCAGCAAGAACGGTCGCGACTCCAACCCGAAATACCTTGGCGTCAAGATCTACGGCGGCCAGGCCATCGAAGCCGGCAACATCATCGTGCGTCAGCGCGGCACCCGTTTCCATGCCGGTGTCGGCGTGGGCCTGGGGCGCGACCACACGCTGTTCGCACTGGTCGACGGCAAGGTCCAGTTCAAGACCCGCGGTTCCAAGAACCGCAAATTCGTGGACGTCGTCCCGAACTGATCGGCTGGATTTTTCCGGCTCACGGCAAGGCCCCGTCAGCGTACGGGGTCTTGTTGTTTTTGAGGGACGAGTGGTGAGGGACGAGGGACGAGTGTGAGGTCTGCGGCAATGCTCCCGATCTCGACGCCCTGTAAAGAACCTCGAATAGCTGCTTCATTGCTCGTCATTCCGGCGAAAGCCGGAATCCATTTTTTCGCACTTGCCATATCGTTGGATTCAAAAGCTTTCCGCTCAGATCACAATGGATTCCGGCTTTCGCCGGAATGACGTTGAATTGGCTTGCCGAACGGATTCGAACGCGGCCTTATACTCCAAACTCAACGCAGCCTTCATCGCGTCGTCCCTCGCCCCTCACCACTCGCCCCTCACCCAATGAAATTCGTCGACGAAGCCCACATCAACGTCAAAGCCGGCAACGGCGGCAACGGCTGCGTCAGCTTTCGGCGCGAAAAATACGTGCCCAAGGGCGGCCCGGACGGCGGCGACGGCGGCAGCGGTGGCTCGATCTGGCTGATCGCCGACGAAGGCCTCAATACCCTGGTCGATTTTCGCCACCAGCACCACTTCAAGGCCGAGCGCGGCCAGGACGGCATGGGCGCCGACCGCTACGGCAAGGGCGGTGGGGATCTCACGGTACGCGTGCCCATTGGCACCGTGGTCACCAACGTGGACACCGACGAAATCATCGGCGACCTGACGGTGCACGGCGAGCGCCTCAAGGTGGCGCAGGGTGGCAAGGGTGGCCTGGGCAACATCCATTTCAAGAGCTCGGTCAACCGTGCGCCGCGCAAAGCCACGCCGGGTACGTCGGGTGAAGAGCGCGAGCTGAAGCTGGAACTGAAACTGCTGGCCGACGTCGGCCTGCTGGGCTTCCCCAATGCCGGCAAATCCACCTTCATCCGCGCCGTATCCGCCGCCACGCCGCGCGTGGCCGATTACCCGTTCACCACGCTGCACCCCAACTTGGGCGTGGTGCGCAGCGGTCCCGAGTCCAGCTTCGTCATCGCCGACATCCCCGGTCTGATCGAAGGCGCCGCCGACGGCGCCGGC
>DASSBH010000204.1:0-11922 GCA_035698945.1 Oleiagrimonas sp. | reverse complement strand
GCTGGATCTGGCCGGCGCGCCGTTGCATCGGCGCGGCTGGCGGGATCGCCAGGGCCGCGCGCCACTCAAGGAAAACCTGGCCGCGGCGATGCTGCTGCGCGCGGGCTGGCCGGAAATTTATGCCGACGACGGCGTGCTGGTCGATCCCATGTGCGGTTCCGGCACGTTGCTGATCGAGGCGGCGTGGATGGCCGCCGATGTCGCGCCAGGTCTGGATCGCGAGTATTTCGGTTTTCTCGGCTGGCGTGGTTTCGATCCTGCGTTGTGGCAAACCCTGCTGGACGAGGCGCACGAACGCGCCGATGCCGGCAAGCGTGCGTTGCGCGCGATATTTTTCGGCAGCGACATTGATGCGCACATGGTGCAGGTGGCCCGTCACAACGCGCAGCGCGCCGGCGTGGCCGGTTTCGTGCAGCTGGAACGCCGCGACATGATGCACATGACGGCTCCGGAAGCAGCCGAACGCGGCCTGGTCATTACCAATCCGCCGTATGGCGAACGCCTGGGCGAGCGCGACGAGATGCCGATCCTGTACCGCGCCCTGGGCGAAACCCTGCGATTGCAGTTCGCCGGCTGGCGGGCCGCCGTGCTGGTGGGCGACATCGCACTCGGTCGCGCCATGCGCCTGCGTTCGCACAAGCAGTACAAGTTGTACAACGGCGCGCTGGAAACCCCGTTGCTGCTGTTCGACCTGGATGCCGAGCGACAAGCGCCGCGCGAGCCGTCGCCCTTGTCCGAAGGCGCGCAGATGCTGGCCAACCGCCTGCGCAAAAACGAGCGGCATCTGCGCAAGCGGCTGGAGCGCGAAGGCATCCATTGCTGGCGTGCCTATGATCGCGACCTGCCCGAATATGCCGCGGCCATCGATGTGTACGGCAGAAGTCAGGATGCGCCGCGTTATCTGCACATCCAGGAATATCGCGCACCGGTCGAAGTACCGGAAGCCACGGCACGCAAACGTCTGCACGAACTGGTGCGGGCGGCGGTCGAGGTGTTCGATGTGCCGCGCGAGAACGTGGCCGTCAAGCAGCGGCGGCGCGGCAAGGGCGGGTCGAGCTACGGCGCGTTCGACCAGCGCGGCGAACTGGTCGAGGTGGAAGAGGGCGGCCTGCGTTTTCTGGTCAACCTGTTCGATTATCTGGACACGGGACTTTTCCCCGACCACCGCCTGGTGCGCGCTCGCATTCGCGAGCTGGCACGGGGCAGGCGTTTTCTCAACCTGTTTGCCTATACCGCCAGCGCCAGCGTGTATGCCGCTGCCGGCGGTGCCCGTGAAACCACCAGTGTCGATCTGTCGGCCACGTATCTGGAATGGGCTTCACGCAACCTGGCGCTCAATGGTTTTGCGGGCCGGTCGCATCGCCTGGTGCAGGCCGATGCGTTGTCTTATCTGGATCTCGACCATGGCGAGTACGGGTTGATCTACGTGGATCCCCCGACGTTTTCCAATTCCAAGCGCGCCAGCGACTTCGACGTACAGCGCGATCATGTGCGTCTGCTGTCTGCCTGCGGAGATCGTCTTGCGGCGGATGGCGTGATTGTTTTTTCCAATAATTTCAAGCGCTTCAAGCTGGATGTCGAAGCGCTGTCGACCAGGTTCGAGATAACCGACTGGAGTGCGCCGAGCATTCCCTTCGACTATGCCCGACATGCCGACATCCACGGTTGCTGGTTGTTGCGGTTGAAAAAATAGTCTTGCGCCATGCGCGGGCGGACGTTGTCCGCCTTGGCGGGCAGGGCCCGCCCTACATGGCATTGCAGGTTTCGCCAACATTGGCGACATCCACGGCAGGGTTGTGCGGGTGAAATACAACTTGCGCAGTGCACCGCGTAGGGCGGGCACTGCCCGCCGTGGCGGACAACGTCCGCCCGAGGTGTTCCACCTTTACTTGGAGCCGTGACGCGCAGCCTGCTTTTCAAGCGCATCGAATCGCTCGGCGCTGATCAGCTTGACGGACTGGATGGCGCAAGGCGGCTGGTAGCGCGACGACACGGTTTCGCCAATGTCGCCACAGATGCGCCAATCGCCCATCGTGCCGTTCGAAGGGTGAAAATTCACGCCGGCGCCGTTCTCGCCCAGACGCGGGCATTTATGGGTGGTCTTGATCAGATAACGGCGTGGCCCGTTGCGCGCGATGAGTGTGGTGTCGTTGACGATGTACCACTCGTTGATGTTGTTGACATGGAGGCATTTGGACACGGGCCGCAATGGTTTGTCGCTGCTGCCGTGCGCCGGAAGCTGGGCCGTCTGGGCCATGCCCAGCGCGGGCCACGCAAGGATGAAACAAAGCGGAAGAGCGAGACGTTTCATGGGCTTCACCTTGTCTGATGTCGGCGCGGTAGCAACTGCGTCCATACAAGAATAACGCCAACGTGACACGCCGGTTGACCGCCGCGTTCAGGACGATTGGCGTATAGGCAACTGGTAGTAGCGATCATTGTCGCGCTGCCAACCTTCGGATTCGTAGAGCTGTTGTGCCGTGCGATTGTCCTCGGCGGTCGACAGTGTCAGGCGCAACACGCCGGTGGTTTCGCCGTGTTCCCTCGCACGCCGCATCAGTGCGCGCCCGATGCCGCGGCCACGCGCGTCGGGCTTCACGAACAAGTCGTTGAGTATCCATATCCGTCCTGCCGACACCGAGGAGAAACCCGGATAAAGCTGCACGAATCCCAGCGCGTCGCTGGTGTCGACATCGCGCGCCAGAAAAATGACCGATTCACGCAGATTCATGCGCTGCAACAGAAAATGACGTGCCAACTCGGAGTCGGATGTCTGCCGATAGAACACGCGATACGCGTCGAAAAGCAGCGCGAGATCGTCGATGTCGTCAAGCGATGCATAGCGGATGTCGAAGGCAGTCATAGGCGGGTTCTCCACTGGCGAAGTCTGGAGCATAACGTCATCCGGGCCGGCTCCCGGCGGGCATGCTGACAAGACGCTGTCAGTGGTAGGCGCGCAGGATGGATTCCCGGAACGCCGCCTGAAGGAGAATTCCCTGATGCGAAATGCATTTCTGCTCCCGATCGCATGCTCTGGTAGTGTCGGAGTTGCGATGTCTTCCTTTGCTCCCGATGGCGTGTGCCACGGATGAACGCTCAACCCGACAACCTGACGAGCCCGCTCGCGCAGGAATCGCTGGCCGATTCCCATGCCCGGATACGCCAGCGCAGCGTGGATTTGTGCGCCACGCTGGCGCCCGAGGACACGGTGGCGCAGTCGATGCCTGACGCCAGTCCGGTCAAGTGGCATCTGGCGCACACCACGTGGTTTTTCGAAAAGTTCGTGCTCTCGCGCAACCCGGCATGGCGGCCACGGCATCCCGAGTGGCACTACCTGTTCAACTCCTATTACCAGTCCGCGGGACCCATGCACGTGCGCGCGCAGCGCGGCCTGCTGTCACGGCCGACGTTGGCACAGGTGATGGATTTCCGCCGCCAGGTGGATGCGGGGGTGCACGAATGGCTGGCACGCCATCCGGATGATGACGAGCTGGTCATGCTCGTGACCCTCGGCCTCAATCACGAGCAACAGCATCAGGAGTTGTTGCTGACCGACATCAAGCACCTGTTCTCGATCAATCCGCTGGAACCGATTTACGCCGACACCCCGCATCGGTTCGGCACGGTGGATGTGCCATTGCGCTTCATCGAAGGGCAGGCCGGCGTGATCGAGATCGGCCATGCCGGCACCGGCTTTGCCTACGACAACGAAAAGCCGCGTCATCGCGAACTGCTGCACCCGCATGCCATCGCCAACCGGCCGATCAACAACGCGGAGTTCCGCCGGTTCATCGAGGATGGCGGCTATCGCACGCCGACGCTGTGGATGGCCGAAGGTTGGGCTGCCGTGCAGCACGAAGGCTGGACGCATCCGCTGTACTGGTCGGACGATCTGGAAAGCGAGTTCACGCTTGGCGGCCGTCGCGCCATCGATCCGCGCGCGCCGGTCTGTCATGTCAGTTACTACGAGGCCGACGCCTTTGCGCGCTGGGCCGGCGCGCGGCTGCCTCGCGAGGCCGAGTGGGAGCATCTGGCGGCAGCGGGCGATGCCGAGGCAGGGCATTTCCAGGAATCCGGCTGCCTGCATCCGCAGGCGCCCCGCGCGGATGCGGATGCGCCGTTGCAGCTTTTCGGCGACGTGTGGGAATGGACGTCCAGCCCCTATGTCGCCTATCCCGGCTTCAAGCCGCTGGACGGCACGCTCGGCGAATACAACGGCAAGTTCATGTGCGGGCAGTGGGTGTTGCGCGGCGGCTCCTGCGTGACGCCGACGGGGCATGTTCGCGCCAGCTACCGCAATTTCTTTTATCCGCCCGATCGCTGGCAGTTCATGGGCATCCGACTGGGAAAAGACACATGAAGGCACTTCATTGCACCGTGCGTCTCGACGATCGTCACCCCGACGAGGGTGACATGCGCGCCGAAGTCTGGGCCGGTCTGACGCGTCGACCCAGGCGTCTGCCTTCCAAGTATTTTTACGACGCGCGTGGTTCGGCCCTGTTCGAAGCCATCTGCGAGCAGCCGGAGTATTACCTGACGCGCGCCGAACTGGCCCTGATGCGCGAGCATGTCCACGACATCGCCGCCGCGTTGGGCCCGGACGTGCTGCTGCTGGAGTACGGCAGCGGCAGCGGCATCAAGACACGCATGTTGCTGGAGCACCTGGTCAGCCCGGTCGCCTATGTGCCGGTGGAAATTTCGCGCAGCGCCCTCAAAGCCAGCGTCGAGCGCCTTGGTGCGCGTTTTCCCGATATCGAAATGCTGCCGGTGTGCGCCGATTTCACGCGACCGTTGATCCTGCCGCGACCGACGCGGCGACAGCGCCGCGGCGTGATCTATTTTCCGGGTTCCACCATCGGCAACTTCGACAGCCACGACGCCACCATCCTGCTCAGGCACATGCATGCCGAGATGGGGGTGGACGGCGCCGCCCTGGTCGGCGTGGATCTGGTCAAGGAGCCGGCCGTGATCGAGGCCGCCTACAACGATGCTGCCGGTGTCACGGCCGAATTCACGCTCAACATGTTGGCCAACTTCAACCGCCAGCTCGATGCCGATTTCGATCTGGATGCCTTCGCCCATCACGCCCACTACAATCCCATGGCCGAGCGCATCGAAACCTCCATCGTCAGCCGCCGCGACCAGGATGTGCATGTGGCGGGCCGAACTTTCCATTTCGAGGCCGGTGAGAGCATCCAGGTGGAATACAGCTGCAAATATTCGCTGGCATCTTTCGCCCGCCTCGCCGCCCGGGCCGGATTGCGGGTGCGGCAGGTGTGGCAGGATCCGGATCATCAATTCAGCCTGCAACTGCTGGTGCGCGATTGATCCGGACTTTGCGTGCAGACACAAAAAAAACCGCGCTTTTGCGCGGTTTTTGTTTTCCCGAAGGCCTGCGGTCTTGGGAATGGTGCCGTTGGAGGGAGTCGAACCCCCGACCTACTGATTACGAATCAGTTGCTCTACCAACTGAGCTACAACGGCGAAGCCCGCGATTTTAGCGGTTGGCGTCGAACCATGGCAAGCGCGGCGCAGAACAAAACGGCAGGCTTGATGCCTGCCGTTTGCATGGGTCTTCAATAATGTCCGAACAGGCTCAACGCTGGCGAGCCTTGAAGCGCGGATTGGACTTGCAGATCACGAAAACCTTGCCGCGGCGGCGCACGATCTTGCAGTCGCGATGACGCTGTTTGGCGGACTTGAGCGAGGAAAGCACCTTCACGGCGGAACTCCTGAATCGGTGTAAATTGGTATACCAAGCTCGCCATTGTAGCTTGCGCGCTGCCCCATCACAAGCGTCCGGTTTCCGGCGGAACGGGAGGGGCGAAACCCCTGTTTCCGCGGATGATCTGCGGTTTCGACGGCAAGCATGTACCATTTTCGCGCCTTTTGCCACGAGCCGATCCCATGCCGGAAGCCAAGTCGAACCCACGCTTTGTCCTCGCGCGTACCTCGCACCCGGGCAATATCGGCAGCGCGGCGCGCGCCATCCGCACCATGGGGTTCGAGCGGCTGGAGCTGGTCAATCCGGCCAGGTTTCCCGATCCCGAGGCCGAGGCGCTGGCCGTGGGCGCGCCCGGCGTGCTGGAGCATGCCGGGGTGCATGACGCGCTCCCGGATGCCCTGGCCGGCTGTCATCTGGTGATGGGTTTGTCGGCGCGCCGACGTGGGATCACCCTGCCGGAGCTGACGCCGCGCGAGGCCGCCATGCAGGCGCTGGACGCCATGGCCCGCGGCGAGCAGGTGGCCATGTTGTTCGGCAACGAGTCGAGCGGTCTGGACAACCAGGAGCTGGCGCATTGCCACGCCATGGTGCGCATTCCCAGTGTCGAGGATTTCAGCTCGTTGAACCTGGCCCAGGCCGTGCAGGTGATGGCGTATGAAATGCGCATGGCCTCATTGGGAGAGGACATGCCCGCGACGTCGCTGCCGCACGATGCACCGGCCGATGCCGCGCAAATGGAACAATTTTTCGTACATCTCGCGCAGATGCTCGATGCGATCGACTTCCACAAGGGACGCTCGCCCGAAACCATCATGCTGCGGCTGCGCAAGCTGTTTCAGCGTGCGCGCCCGGACGAGCGCGAATTGCGCATCCTGCACGGCATGCTTTCCGATGCCATGCGTGCGGCGAAAAAATCCTAGTAGGGCGGGCACTGCCCGCCGAATATGGTTTGCGCTTGCCGTGAACCTTCCATGGCGGGCAGTGCCCGCCCTACTCGAAATGGTGAGTGGCCGCACACTTCAGAACATCTGGTGCATCAGGTCAAAAAGCACATGGCTGAACAGGAACGACAGCACCAGCAGCACCGCCGCAGTCGCCCACATCACCAGCAGCAAGGCGCCGTCGCGCTCCAGCAGGGCGAAGGAAAAGGCCAGCAGTATTACGCCGAACAGATAATTGGTGAAGGGGATGGGCAGCGCCAGCAGGACGCCGAGAATCACCAGCGCCAGGCCCGACAGCAGTGACCACGGACGACGGGTCAGCGACTCCAGGCGCGGCCTGCACCAGCGCTCCAGCCAGCCGGTGATCGGCGACGTGCGTTCGAGAAAACGCTCCACACGTGTGCGATGCATGGATTTGCGGCGCAGCCAGGCGGGCACCAGCGGGTGCTCCAGCCCGAACAACATCTGCAGGCCAAGCAGGACTGTCAGTACGCCCATCACGCCGCCGATGCCGATCGGCACCGGAATGAAATTGGGGATGGCGAAAACCAGCAGCATCACGCCGAAAGCGCGCGCACGCAGCGGCACCAGCAGAGTGTCCAGCGTGATGTCGTCGCCGCTCTGGGCATCGATGGCGTCGCGCAGCACGCGCGTGGTGGTGCGGTGGCTGCCGTGGGGTCGGGTCATTCAGTTCTGCCGTGTCGGGTTGTCGGGCTTGTATGGCGTGACGGCCACCTTGTCGATGCGCGCGCCCTCCAGTTCCACCACTTCAAAGTTGAGGCCGTGCCAGGCGAAGGTTTCACCCTGGCGGGGAATGCGGCCGAAAGCAGTCATGATCATGCCGCCCAGCGTGTGAAACTCATGTTCATCCTCGTTGGGGAGGTGTTCCATGTGCAGCAGTTCACGCAGGTCGTCGACTGGCAATGCGCCGTCGATCAGCCAGCTGCCGTCCGGATTGCGCCGGTAGGGCGCCACCGATTCGGTCTGCCCGGGCGAGGTCTGGCCGACCACGCTGCCGAGCAGGTCGTTGAGCGTGACCAGGCCTTCGATGTCGCCATACTCGTCGACCACCAGAGCCATGCGGGTGTCGGCCTCGCGCAGGGCGTCCAGCAAGTCCAGCGCGCGCACCGTGGCGGGCACGTAGAGCGGCTTGAGGATGGTGCCGAAAAGATGCGGTTGGCCTTCCAGCATGCTGCCGACAAGGCGTTTGATTTCGACGATGCCGAGCACGTCGCTTTCGTCTCCCCGGTACACCGGATAGCGCGAGAAGTTGCTGGTGCGCAGGACGTCCAGGTTGCTTTCCAGTGGCGCATCGATGTCCAGCCAGGCGATGCGCGGGCGCGGCGTCATCACGCCACCGACGTTGCGGTCACCCAGACGCAGCACGCGGTTGACCATGTTGCGTTCGTCGGCATCGAGGATGCCCTGTTCGGTGCTTTCGGCCACCAGCATGCGGATTTCTTCCTCGCTGACCACCTCGCGCCGGGTACGTTTGAAGCGCAGCAGTTTCAGCAGGCCGGTGCTGGCCATGTTGAGAAGCCACACGAACGGTGTGCACAGTTTGGCGAAGATCAGCATCGGCAAGGCGATGTTGGAGGCCAGCTTTTCCGGGGCAACCAGGGCGATGCGCTTGGGCACCAGTTCGCCCACCACGATCTGGATGAACGTGGCCAGCACGAAGCCGATCACCGAACCGACAACGGCGGCATGCGCCGTCAGCCAGGTCAGACCGAGGGCATGCAACGCCGCCACGACGCTGCTCTTGAGGGTGGCGCCCGTGACCGCGCCGGTCAGCAGCATGATCAGGGTGATGCCGACCTGCACCGAGGACAGAAAGCGTTCCGGATGCTCGGCCAGACGCAACGCCACGCGGGCGCGGCTGCTTGTGCGGGCGAGCTGCTTGAGTCGGAACTTGCGCGAGGCCACCACGGCCATTTCCGACAAGGCGAAAAAACCGTTCAGGATGGATAGCAGGACAATGATGCCCAATTGGGTCAGCATGGGCGGGATGTCGAAATGGGCATGCCCGGCAGTGTAACCGCTGCCGGCGCCCGTGTTGGCGTGACCGATGGCAGGCAATGGCCGGTCATTTTGCACGCGAAACGTGCTGTAACATAACCGCAACGTTGGGGTGGCAACATGCCACGCCATCAACTCACCAAAATCGGGAGGCGTTTGCCGTGTTTTCACTGCAGACCATGTTTGGCCGCAAGGACAAGGTTTTCGACTTGCTCAAGGCCAGTTCCGAAGCCGCGCTGGAAGCCGCGCGTGCCGTCGACCAATTGACCCGCAACGGCGATTCCTCGCCGTTCATGGCCACGTTCAGCGCCGCGCGCCGGCGCGAGAAGGAACTGGCGGCGCAGATCAGCGAAGAGCTCATCAATACCTTCGTCACGGTTCTCGACCGCGAGGACATCGAGGCGATGAACTCCGCGCTTTACAAGATTCCGAAATCGGTCGAGAAGTTCGCCGAGCGTTACGTGCTGGTCAGCGAGCGGCTGGGCGGGGTGGATTTCACCCAGCGCACCGAGATTCTGGTGGCCTGCACCGAAACCGTCCACAAGATGGTGATCGAACTGAGCAACGGCTTGCGCATCGGACCCATCCGCAAGCTGCAGGATCAATTGCAGGCGCTGGAGGCCGAGGCGGACAAGCTGTTGCTGGAGCCTTACCGCAACCTGTATCTCAACGCCACCGATCCGATGCGCGCCATGTTGTCCAAGGATCTTTTCGAGATCCTGGAAAAAGCCATCGACAAGTGCCGCGACGTGGGCAACGTCATCTATTCGATCGTGCTCAAGAATTCCTAGGGGCGCCTGTGAGTATTGGACTGCTGGTACTGGTCATCCTGATTGCGCTGGCCTTCACCTACATCAACGGTTTTCACGACACCGCCAATTCCATCGCCACGGTGGTGGCCACCAAGGTGCTGACGCCAGGGCAGGCCGTGATCCTCGCGGCCGTCACCAACATGATCGGCGCGTTGCTCGGTACGGCCGTGGCCAAGACCATTGCCGAGGGTCTGGTCAACGCGGATGTGGTTCAGGAGGGCGCATTCTTCCTGATCAGCGCTCTGCTGAGCGCATGCATCTGGAACCTCATCACCTGGTGGCAGGGCCTGCCATCCAGTTCCAGCCATGCCCTGGTCGGCGGTCTGGTGGGTGCGGCATTGGCGGCCAGCGCCAACAATTTCAACTCGGTGATCTGGTGGGCTTCCACGGGCGGAACCTTGTGGCAAGCCAAGGGCGTGGTGCCCAAGGTGATCATTCCGATGGTGGTTTCGCCGTTGCTGGGTTTTGTCATCGCATTGCTGTTCATGGGGGCGTTGTATGCATTCCTGAAATGGTGCTCCCGCCGCGAGGGGTTCATGAATCGGCTGGGGCGCACACCGTTTGTCAATGCCTTTTTCGGCAAATCGCAGCTTGTGTCGGCAGCGGCCATGGGCCTGTCGCACGGCATGAACGACGCACAGAAGACCATGGGCATCGTGGCCCTGGCGCTGGCCGGCGCGACGGCTGCCGGCACGCTGGATCAGTTGCCGCATTGGCTCGACTTTCTGCGTATTTCCGAGTCGGCCAACGGAGATTTCAGCATACCCACGTGGGTCGTGGTGTTGTGCGCACTGGTGATGGCCGCTGGCACGGCAGCGGGTGGCTGGCGCATCATCAAGACGTTGGGTCACAAGATGGTCAAGCTTCACCCCATCAACGGTTTCGTGGCCGAAACCAGCGGAGCACTGGTGATTTTCGCGGCATCGAGCGTCGGCATTCCGGTCTCGACCACGCACGTCGTGTCTTCGTCGATCATGGGTGTGGGTGCGGCCAAGCGTTTCAATGCCATCCGCTGGACGGTGGTCGAGCGGATGGTCTGGGCATGGTTGTTGACGTTGCCCATCACTGCCGTATTCGCATGGCTGATCGCCATGGGCCTGCGCGCCATCTGAAGCTGCGCGCAGGCTTGCGAGCAGGGCGGGCACTGCCCGCCGAAAAACCGATGGATCAACCGGCAGGCGGATAAACCCGCGCCTCGCGCACATGTCCGCGCGCGCTGCGGCTGGCCAGGTGCAGCATGGTGGCTCCCAATTCCGCCGGGTCGATCCAGGCCGAAGGATCCGCATCGGGCATCGCCGCGCGATTGCCGGCGGTGTCCACCGCGGCCATGGGATAGACGATGCCGATTTCAATGCCGCGCGGAGCCAGCTCGGCGTGCATCGACTTCAGCCAGGCGATCATGGCGGCCTTGGATGCGGCGTAGGCTCCCATCGACGCGCCACCATCAATGGCCGCCGCAGCGCCCACGCCGAGCACGAAGCCGCCGCCGTTGCCCAGCATGTGCGGCAGCGCCGCGCGGGTGGCGTTGAAGACGGTGCGCAGGTTGATGTCGAGCTGGGCTTCCAGCTGCGCGGGAGTGGTTTCGGCCGCGCCGCTCATGTCGAAGCCGCCGGCGATGTTGAGCAATGCATCCATTTTGCCGCACTGTTTGTGCATTTCGTCGATGGCGCGTTTGGCATCGGCATCGTCGGCCAGATTGGCCTGCACGACGCACGCGTCCGGATGTTGTTCGATCAGCCGTATGCGTTCGGCGTCGTCGAAGGCAACCAGGGCAAGTTTCCAGCCGGCCTGCTGGAAAGCGGCGATGACATGCGAGGCGATGGCGCCGCCGGCGCCGGTGATGACCGCGGTCTGCTGCGACATGGCAAGCTCCGGTGTGGATACGACCGGTGATTATCACACACCACACCACCACCTCGATGCGCGGTATGGGAGTTCCTGATCCCGTAGGACGGGCACTGCCCGCCATCGGCTTGCATGGAGTTCCCATGGCGGGCAGTGCCCGCCCTACGGGGTTCGCGAGGATCAGGCGTCGTCAACGCCGCGCAGCAGCACCTGTTCCAGATGGTCGCCTTGGGCGCCCAGTTCGCGGATCAGCCGTTGAAGTTCGTCGCCATCCAGAATCGCGTAGGGGCAGTTGTCGCAAAGATGCAGCCACGGCACGCCATCCAGGTCGCTGACGGCGAAAAAGCCCGTGCGCTTCTCCCAGTTGAAACGCAGGCAACGGTTCGGGTCGGCATGCGCCAGCGGACCGATGGGCGTGGAAATGCGCAAGTAGCGGCGACCATGCTCGCCCTCCATTTCCGCAAGATAGATGCCTTGCTGGCGGCCATGCTCCAGCGGCACGTCGAAACCAATCTGGTAAGGCGCGTTGTGGTTCAGCGGATACAGATTGCCGACGTAGGAGCGGATCGTTTCGAAATGC
>DASSBH010000203.1:0-36011 GCA_035698945.1 Oleiagrimonas sp. | reverse complement strand
GGCGGCGCAAAATCTCCCAGTATCGGCCGCGCTCCGGAACGCGGCGACGCCGCACGGAAGGCATCGAGATCCACACCGTTGGCGATGTAGTCCACCCTGGCCGCACGCAGCCCGACGACGTCGATCAACCAGCGTTGCAGGTCGGGAGACACGGCCACATGCCGATCGACGAACGGCGCCATCCACCGACGCAGCCGCTGGTAACGGAGATTGTCGCCGGTCGGATCCGCCGCATCGCGGCCGTGTTCGGCATGTACCAGCCGACGCACGCCGGCCATCCTGACGACGGGGCCAAGATCCAGCGTACCGAGGTTGTAGGTTTGCACCATGTCCGGTTTCAACCGCCGCAAGACACGCCACAGGCGGACATGGCACAGCCAGTCCTTGCCCGGTTTCTTGTGCAGTGTCACGCACGGCACCGTCGCGTCCGCAATCTGCCGGCGCATCGCGCCGAAGCCGGTGAGACTGACCACGGCATGCCGATAGCGCTCGCCGGTGCGGTTGATCAGCGACACCACGATGCGCTCCATGCCGCCGGTATCCAGCCGATAAAGCACGTGGACGATGAGTGGACGACGTTTCATCGCGCCGCTCCCGCCAGCGCCGCCGCGCCGCCGGACGGCAGCCTGGCGGATGCATCGGGCATCACCCGGGCGAACGCGCGCAGCGCTGCACGCGCGCGCTCGTCCGCATTGTGCGCAACCGGCAACGACAATGCCCATACCGAGGAGCGCGCCGCACCGCCACGCAGTGTCTGCCACACCTGCAGCAGCTTGGTCAGCACCGGCGATGCCGTGCAGCGGCGATCCACGCAGTACCAGTACCACACGAGCCGCTCGCCCCGCGGCGTGGACAGACGCAACTCCCTGGCCGTGACGCTCGTGCCGTCGGCGAGCTCGATACGTCGATTGGCAGTGGAGACAATGCGCATCCTGGACGGGTCGTAAACATTGTTGCCGTAGGTGATCAGGCTGTGCCCGTCGCGCGGCTTGCCGGTGTAGACGGCATGAAACAACTCGACCGGTTCCGCGAGCGCGCTCGCCTGATAGGCAGCTCGCACCTGCCCTGCCGCGCCGTGGAACACGGGTTGCCATGGGCTCTGCGTGGTGTCCGGCCCGTGCCAACCGGCCACACGGGGCGCAACAATTTCGAGTGCTTTTGGCGGCACGGCGGCGACAAACGTTCCGGCCAGCACCGGACCCGCCACCAGCAGCGCCAGCGCCGCCAACCATACGCCGGCGCGCATCCGGATCGGCCGGCCGGGCCTAGCCGGCGACGGTTCCTGCACGACCAGACGGTCGCGAAAAAACCAGCCCAGCAGCAACAGCACCACCAGCACCGTTCCGAAAAATTGCCAGCCGAAAATCAGATGATCGGTGCCGGAGGCGTATTTCAGACCCCATGTTTCGCCGATCAGGATGGTGAAGTACACGCGCAGACCATTGGCGATGATGGGAACGATGGCCGACAGCACCACGAACAGCACCCGTTTCCACGTACGCCGGTACATGAGGTAGGCATACAGGCTGCCGAGCGCGACGCAGGCGATGAAAAACTTCACCCCGCTGCATGCCTGCTCCACCATCCACGTGGCCGAAGGCGTGAGAATTTCCCTGCCGTTGAGCAGCACCGGCATGCCCGTCAAGTCCAGCACGGACACCGCCAGGCGCGCGGTGAGATCCTGCAGCGGGCCGACCAGCCCGTCGCCCCAGGGCACCGCAAACACGACCAGATAAGCCAGCGGAAACTTCAACGTCCACAGTGCGCGCCAGCCCCAGCAGGTCAGCACCAGCGCCGGAAACAGTGCGACAAACGCGAAGTGCTGCAGCAGGTTGATGCTCAACGCATGGCCGGCGTACCAGATGCCGATCAGAACGGCCGCCGCTGCCAGACCCCAGACACTCGGCACCGGAGCATGCTCGCGCAGCCGCTGACGCAGGCCGAACGCCACCCACACGCTCAGGGGAAAAATCAGGAACGCATATTGATAGGTTCCATCGTGCCCCCACACCCAGACCAGCGATGCCGCCGTCTGCCAATAGCCGACAAGCAGCATGAACACGGCAGCCGCGAATGCGATCACCGCCCATCCCCAGCTGGAAATGCGCGTACCCATGTCGTCCGTGGTGGCAAACCGCACGTTCATGGACATGCCTCGCTGAACGCCGTTCCGGGCAACGGCAGCGCGCTTTTTTCGGACTGGACGCGCCGCAACACGTCCTCGTACGCATCGAGGTTGTGCGCCCAGCCGTACTCGGACAGCACCATGGCGCGGGCTTCCGGCACGCGCACGGCGCGCGCGGCATCAAGCCAACGCACGGCTTCGGCGGCAATGGTTTCGGGCATGGCGCTGATGCAACCTTTGCGCCCGGCAAAGTCCTTGATGCCCTCCCAGGCTTCAGGCGTGGCCAGCACCACTTTTTCCATCGCCAGCGCTTCGAGCACCTTGTTCTGTATGCCCCGCGCGACGCGCAAAGGAGCCGCCACCACATGCGCATGCGCCAGATACGGACGCACATCTTCCACCTGCCCCGTCACCGTGATGTCGGCGCGCTCACCGAGCATGCGCACCGAGCGCGCGGGTTTCGAGCCGACGATGTAAAAGCGGGCGCGCGGCTGGCGCGATGCAATCGACGACCACACTTCGCGCACGAACCAGTGCACGGCGTGGACGTTGGCGCGATAGTCCATGGCTCCCACAAACACCACGGCACGCTCGTCCGCGGCATACGGATCGGGATAATCGCGTTGCGGATTCCAGTACATGGCGTCGACGCCATTGGCAATGCCGTGCACCTTGCCGGCCAGCGCCGGCGCACGGCGGCAGAAGAATGCCGCTTCGGCTTGCGAAACGAACAGGCTGGCGTCGAACTGCGTGGCGACCGCACGTTCGAAATCGGCAAGGCGGTGCGCTTCGCGTTTGTAAAGCATGCGCATCGGGCTGCGCCTGGCACGCGCGTACTGCTGCCATTTGTCCGAATCGGCGTCCACGAAATCCATCACGCGCGGCAGCCCGACATGGTGCATGACCAGCGGCGCCACACCGGAGGAGTAACACAGGGCGACGTCGATCCGGCCGCTTTCCACAAGCCCATCGACCCAACGCTGCATGATCGCATCGCGATAGCTGCCAAGCGTGAGCGCCTCTCTGCGCGCCAGTGCGCCAAGCGCCCGTCGGCGCACTTGCCCGGGCGGCAATGGCCGGATGCAGGTGCCCGCGCAAATCGCCTTGACCTCCGGCACGTAACGCCAGTCGTGCGGATCATCGACGTACGTACCCAGATACACGCGATGGCGCTCGGCCAGCCGCCGCAGGATATGGTACGACCGGATCTTGTCGCCCTTGTCGGGCGGCCACGGCAGGCGATGGCTGAGAAACAGGAGCGAGCGCATGGCTAACCCAGATCCCTGGCCAACCACGGGCCAAGCGTGCGGCTGACCTGCAGCGGCAGACGCTGCCAGGCCTTGATGAACAGACGGTATTTCCCGTTGGTGGGACTGATGTTGGGCATATGCGCGGCGCGCACCAGATGATAGGCATAGGGCAGCGGCTGCGGCTCGAAACCCCAATGCTTCTTGAAGTCGCAGGATCCGGTGCCAAGCTTGCTGCGACCGAAGTCGAACAGCCGTGCGCCGCGTTCGACCGCGCGCTTCATCACCGCCCAGTACATGAAGTCGTTGGCGGCAAGCGCGCGACCGCTCCAGATACTGCCGCCGTAATACGGGTGCACCTCATCACGGAAATAAAAGCTCATGACCGCGGCCACCGGCTGGCCCTGATGGGTGACGACGGTGATCTCGCAATTTTTGCCAAACGCTTGCTTGAGCCGCGCGTAATATTTGCGCGGCAGCACCGGCGTGCCGAGGTTGCGCACGCTCTCGGCGTACACCTGGTAAAACGCGTCCAGGTCGCCCTTGTGATCCGCTTCCAGGCCGGCCTTGATGCCCTTGCGGACCATTGCGCGCTGCTTGCGCGGAATCGCCTTGAGGTTGCTGTCGTGGTCGGGCTCGATGGCCTTGCGAAAGCTGACGTACAAGTCCTTGACCGGCCACTCCGGATGATCCGGCTGACGGTCGCGCAGTTCGAGATAGTCCACGCGCAACTCGTCGGCCAGGGCAACCGCGGCTTCGGTCAGACGCGTCTCGCTTTCGGCATCCACCGCCACCACGCCGCCGTAGACGCAGAACGGCGTCGAAATCAGCGCGTGTCCGAACAGCCAACTGCGGATCTCCGCCAGCGGCAACACGCCGGTGATGACGCCACGGCTTTCGGCATACAGATAATGGCTGCGGTGCCCGAGACTGTTTTCGATGATGTCGCGCCAGGTGACGCGATGAAAAAACGTCCCTTGCGGCATGCTCTCGACGAAAGCATCCCAACGCCCGGCGTCCGCATCCGTCAGATGCCTGATGCTGCAGATGTCCGCGCCATGATCCTTGCTGACGCGATCGTTGTTGACACAATCAAGCATGACTCACCCTGCCCTGTTGTGCATGGTCGGCCGCCTCCAGTTCCACCACCGGGTAGCTGGCGGCCTCGGCTTCGAGAAACACCCGATCCATGCGGTCGAAACGAAAGTCGCGCACCAGCCGCTCGATCCGCGACGCCGTGCGCGCCAGATTGAGGTAATGGCGCACGCGGTTCCGGGTGGTCACGCCCGCCACCCGCGGTTGCCGCGGATCGACCTCCCAGGGATGGAAATAAAACACCCCGGGACGCCGCTCGTATTCATTGACGCGCTTGAAGCCGCGCATGAACAGCGCATAGGGCAACAGGCGGAAATAGCCGCCGCCGCCGCACGGCCAGTTGCGTCCCCCCATGCGCACGGTGGTCACGGGCACTTCGAGCAGCCCCGGATTGCCGGTGAAGAACGCAAATCGCGGCGCCGCCGGCATGCCGTAAAGGTCATGCCGGATCGGCACGATGCTGGAGCTGTAGCGATACCCGCATTGGCGCAGCACTTCGTGCGCCCACAAGGTGGTCGGGCCGATGGAATAGCTCGGCGCGCGATAGCCGACGACTGCCGATCCGCCGATGTCTTCCAGCAGGTGCTTGGTGCGCACGATGTCCTGCCGGAACGCGCTGCGATCCAGGTTGACCAGCCGTTCATGGCCATAGCCATGGCTCGCCAGTTCGTGCCCGGCAGCGCCGATGGCGCGCACCAGCGAGGGATAGCGCTCGGCCACCCAGCCGAGCACGAAAAAAGTGGCGTGGATGTCCCGGCGCGCGAACAATTCGAGAATCTTCTGCGTATTGGCTTCCACGCGCACCGGCCAGCGCGGCCACTGGTCACGCGGAATGCACTTTTCAAAAGCCGCCACCTGGAAATAATCCTCGACGTCCACCGTCATGGCATTGACGATCGGCGCGGCTTGCGAAGACAGCATGCTCATTCGTTGCCGGTTCCTGCGCTGATGAACTGGGACGCGGCGAGCTGAGGGTCATCGTCGTCGGAGGGTTGATCCTCCAGCTCCACTGGCACCTGCTTGAGACGAAATTCGTCACGCATCAATCGCAACAGGGCGTTGTTGTACTTGAGTTGCAGTTTCAGTGCGGCAAGGTCGCCGCCGGACATGGCATATGGCGGCGCGCGTCCCGCTTTCGGTTGCCGCTCTGGCGCGGACGGCTCCAGCGTTTGCGGCGCATCGGCCATTTCCTCGCTCATTTCCTTGATGACGCTGCTCAGCGCGGATTCGTCCAGGCGATGAAGCTCTTCCAGATACCCGTACAGCAGCAGGCGATCCATGATGAAGTTGATCTTGCGCGGAATGCCGCGGCCGGCCTTGTGGACGGCAGCGAAAATATCCGGATCCAGCTCGGGATCGTTGTCCCAGCCGACGGCATGCAGACGGTGCTGTATGTAATCGCGGCTTTCATCCACATCCATGGGTTCGAGCCGGTAGGAGGCAATGATGCGCTGGCGCAACTGCTCCAGATTGTTGCTGACCATGATGCCCCTGAGCTCGGTCTGGCCGACCAGGAACACCTGCAGCAGCGCCCGCCCATGAACCTCGAAATTCGACAGGATGCGCAACATCTCCAGCGCCTTCGGCGTCAGCGTCTGCGCTTCGTCCACCACCAGCAGGGCATGCGCATCCTGATGGCACAGCGAGATCAGATGCCGCTTGAGATCCTGCAGCAACGCCTCCTTGCCGCGCTGCTCGAACGGCAGGTCGAACTCCGAGGCCACCGCCGGCAGGATGTCCTCGCCGTCGAGGTTGGCCGAGGCGATGCTGGCCATGGCGATGTGGCGATGCGACAGATCCTCCATGAGCTTCTGGATCAACAACGTCTTGCCGGTGCCGACCGGGCCGGTGATCATCACGAAACCTTCGCCCTGCTCGAACCCGTACAACAGGTAGGACATGGCTCGCGTGTGGCCCTTGCTGGGAAACAGCATGCCGGCATCGGGCGTCAGACGGAAAGGTTTGCCGTCGAGTTTGTAGAACGCTTCGTACATCTCAGCCTCCCTGGAAAAGGTGTGTCCAGCTGAGGAAGATCACGTTCGCCTTGTAGCCCAGCGCGCGGGATTCGGCGGCATGCGCGCTGCGCGATTCGTGGCGCAGGCGCAGGCTGATGGAATCGACAGGGCTGAATTCGTGAACCGCCGACAGTTGCACATAGCGGGTGTAGGTGATCCGCTCGTCGACAAACCGGTAGCGACGCCAGCCAAGCGTCGGCGTCAAGGCGGTGTGCGGACCGAGATCGAAGCGCCAGGAAAGATGCGCGTCGGAAACCGTTTCGTGTCCCGTATTGCGCAAAAAGAAATCACGCGATTCGTTGAACAGCGTCAGCGACAGACGTCCATTCGGCATCAGGTAATCGGCCGAGGCCGAAGCGCGCTTCATGAGGTAGACGCGATGTTCGAGCAGCGAAGGAACGCCCAGATCTCGATTATAAAAATACAGACCCACCCCGGAGTACGAGCCCATCAGCTGCTGGCTGAGATCCGTCGGCTTTTCTGTGTACGCCACGCGGGTGGTCAACCGGCTGGCTTCGTGCCGCCACATGAACTCACCAGTGTTTCCGTAAAACCGGTGGCCGCCCGTCAACCGGAACAGGTTGCGCAGATTGCTCCACGTGTAGCCCACCGCCCAGAAATTGGCGCCGAGCTCGTCCACGGTGCCATCGGGGTAGTAATGGTTTTCCTTGCCGCCCTTGACCAGCACCCGCCCATGCAAGCCAACCGCCCGCGACAACTTTGCCTGGGCCCTGGCGAAGTGCAGCGACAATCCCGAGTCCGACTTGATGCGCTTGCCGGCATACGACAGCCCCCAGCCCCAGGTCTGGTCGCTCGGACTGGTGATGTCGAAATCGAGGCCGTAGGTGCGAATGGCCGACACGCCGGCCAGCTTGTTGCCTTGCGCATCGGGAATGCCGTCGCGGTTGTACATCACGCGTCCGCGCGTGTAGCGCAAGGTCATGGTGCCGACGCGACCCAGCCTCTGCACCCAATAGGGGCTGAGCATGACCGTCCCCACATTGGCGCGGTTGTTGCTGAGGAAAAACGTGCCCGAGCCGGCAGGCCGCTCGTTGTCGATGATGGCGCGCCGGTAGGTGGCCGCGCCGTCCAGGAACAAATGCTCCTTGGCTACCGTCAGCGTGCCGTAGGCGTTCAAGTCTCCCGCCATCTGATTGTGGTCGCTGTGCCCCGCGTACAGATAGCCGTCGAGCTCGGCATCCACCACGCCGGACAGCCGCAGTCCGTTGTAGGCCGCCTTGACGAACGGCTTCACCACGGTGATGAAACTGCTTTGCTTCGGCTCGCTGTCGCTGGCGAGCCGCAAGTTGTCGGTATACAGCTCGCCGAGCGTGATGCCCGTGACCACGCCGGGAAATTCCAGGGTCGGCTGGCGGATCTCGCCTGGCCCCAGATCCGGCGGCTCTTCGAGCTGTGCGTTGTTGACAGTATTGACGGGCGTTTCGTCCTGGACGCCGGTGGACACGCTCGGCGTGGTGGCATCGACATCCTGCGCCACCGCCTGCGTCGCCCAACCCGCCAGGAGCATCGACGACAAGATAACCGGGACATATAGTGTACGCATTCCTTCTCACTCACTCGCCATGGCGGAGTAGCAGTTGCTGTAGTAGCTGTCGTAGTAGTGGCTCTCGCTTGCCTGCAAACGGCTCATGTTGAGCACGAATCCGATGTACTGGGACTCGTTCAAACCCTGCATGGCAGCCTTGAGCTCCTGCTGACGGGTACGCCCTGCGGCCACGATCATCACGACCTGCCCCATGTGCGAAGCCAGCACCTGGGCTTCCGACGTCGCCAGCAGCGGCGAGGAGTCGAACACCAGCAGGCGCTGCCGATTCTGTTTTTCCCACGTGTCGAGCACGTGTTCCATGCGATGTCCGCCGAACAGTTCGGTGGTCAGCGGATGGCGCGTTCCCGAGGGCACCACCAGAAAATTCGGTATGTCCGTGCGCACGATGACATCGGCCGGCTGCATGTCCTTGTGGACAAGCAAATCCATCAGGCCGGGTTTGTCTTCCACCCCGAGCGCGTGGGAAATGCTGGATTTGGGAATGTCGCCATCCACCAGCAGCACCTCGAAATCCGGCTCCCGCGCCAGGCTCAGGGCGAGGTTCAACGAAGTGAACGATTTGCCTTCGCCCGGCACCGCACTGGTCACCACGATGCGTTCGGCATGGGCAAGCCGGCCTGAGCGTTTGCCGCCCAGGTTGTTCAGCAATGGCCGCTTGACGCGACGCACCTCGTCGCCGAGCCGGCGCATGGCATCGACCTCGGTCGGAACAAGCCCTCGGCGTTCGAGGTGTTTCATGTCCACATGCCATGGCGGTGCTGTGCTCTCCACCGGCTCGACTTCCTGCATCCGCTCGTGCGCACGCTCCAGCGTGGAGGCCGTGGGGGACGATGCCGCCTCCACATCCTGCGGCGACGATGTCTCGTCGGGGTGCTGGCTCTTCAACTTTTGGACGGCTTTTTCGACAATGCTCATGAGACACCCGCGACAAAAATGTGCTGAACCGTGCTGGCAAGTGGTTCGTTGTAGGCATAGCCCAATGCCAGAATCGCCGCCAACAGGACGACTCCGGTGCAAAACCCGATGACCTCACCGCGCTTGGCCACACGCAACGCCCGGGAGCGGATGAGCTGGAAGGTGCCCATGACCGGGTAATCGCTGAAATCACGCAGACTTTTCAGGCTGGTGAACACCGGCCTGATCTTGTGCAGGAAGTACGCGAAAAGCAGGCCCAGGGCGATGGCGAAGGCGAACACGATCAGCAGCAGCAATCCACGTTTCGGGCTTTCGGGCAACACCGGAACCACCGGCGGATTGACCACGCGGAATTTCAGGTTGTTGCCGCTCTGCACGGCAGCCTGCGACAGCTTCGCCGTGTTCAACCGCGACACCAGTTCGTCGTACTGCTTCTTGGTGGTCGCGTAATTGCGTGTCAGTTGCTGCAACGTCACCTGTACGTCGGCAGCCTTGCCGGATCGGCTTTCGAGATCCGCAACCCGTCGTTTCTGATCCGCAATCTGCGCGGCCAGAAACCGTGCATTGGACGAGCCCCCACCCTGTCCCTGAAATGATGTACTCGTGGTGACGTAGGCGGGCAGCTTGTTGCGCCTGTCCTGAAGCTGCTTGATCTTGCGTTTGATCAGGACCACATCCGGATACGCTTCGGTGTAGCTCAGCAGCATGGTGTTGAGCTTCTTCTGATAGGCGTCGATCTGCCGATCGATGCTTGCGACACTCGGATTCACCACCCGTCGGACACCGGACGAACCACCGGAGGAGGAAGTCGCCGCCGCGTAACGGTTTTGCAGCCCCTGCAGCTCGGCCCTTGCATCCTGAAGCCGCGAAAAATAGTCGCCACCCTGTTGGCTTGGGAGGTAGCCAAGATGGCTCTGCTTGTAGTTTGCGAGCTCCTGCTCCGCCTTGGTCAGCTGGTCGCTGTAGCTGTCGACCTGCTGCTGCAGGAACTTCTGCGCCGTGGCGCTGGAAAATCCATTTTTTCCGAGCGTCTCGTTCATCAGTATCTGCACGAATGCCTGCACGACTTTCGACGCCATCGTCTTGTCGGTGTCGACATAACTGATGTTGTAGAGATTCCTGGCGCCGGCATCGCTGACCTTCACCGAATCGCCCAGATCATCCAGCAACTCGGCCTTGGCCTCCGGCGTGGTGGCACGCAGCGACAGCCCCGTCTTGTCCGCCACGGTTTCGAGGTTGGGGCGGGAAAGCAATGTATGCGTGATGATTTTCAGACGCTGACGCACATCCGGCTTGACCGTCACACCATGCAGCAATGGGTTGGTCAACGCCTCGGTGTCGGCATACACCAGCGCGCTGGACTGGTACTGGTTCGGCAAGCTGAAAACGAGCAATGCACCCGCAATAGCCACGCACCATGCAAATATCAGCGCATGCCAGCGATACCGCCAGGCAGCGCGCGCCTCCAGCAGCACATGCTGGTAAAGCTCATTCAAGTCAACCGACGATTTCTGCTTCATGCACTCTCTCCCGCATCAGGATCATGGCCGCGTCGTCGCTGCCACCAACTCAGAACATCGACTGGGGAATGATCAGGATGTCCCCCGGATGCATGGCCTTGTTGTATTTGACTTTGCCATCCATCAGATCGGCGAGATGCACCGGGATGGTCGTTTCCTGTCCATTGGCCAGGCGGCGGACGATCTTGGCGTCGTTGCCGTCGGCAAACTTGGTCATGCCACCCACCTTGATCATCACGTCGAGCAGGGTCATGCCACGGCGATACGGCACCGCCTTGGGTGTGGTTGCCTGTCCGACCACACGCACCTGCTGGTCGAAAGCGCCGACGAAGCCCTTCACGATGACGGTCACCATCGGCGAGCGGATGTACTGGCCCAATGCCTTTTCCAGATCGCTGGCCAATTGCTCCGGCGTCTTGCCGGCAGCCATGACGGACTGCACCAACGGGATCGAGATGCGCCCGTCCGGACGCACCGGCACGCTGGTGGTCAACTTCGGGTTGTTGCGCACGAAGATTTCGAGCGTGTCACCCGCGCCGATTTCGTAATGTGTGGTCGGCGCGGAGGCCGCCACCGAGGGATACGTGGGCGCACTGCCACAGCCTGCAAGCAACAGCAAACCCGTGACCGCGAACAGCAACGGAATGACATGCAATGATAGTGATTTCACTGGCTTCTCCTTAAAAGTCTCAGCGGGCACCTCGTCCATACAGCACGACTTCGACTGTCTGGATCAGGATGGCCATGTCGAAAACGATGTTGTGGTTTTTCACGTAGAACAGATCGAACTTCAGCTTTTCCACGGCATCCTCGAACGAAGCGCCATAGGGGTATCGAAGTTGCGCCCACCCGGTCAGACCCGGCTTGATGCAGTGCCGCAACGGGTAATAGCGGATGCGTACGTTGAAGTCGTCCACGAAGTGCGGACGTTCCGGACGCGGGCCGATGATGCTCATGTCGCCGCATAACACGTTCCACAGTTGCGGAAGCTCGTCCAGGCGCGTCTTGCGGATGAACTTGCCGACCCGGGTCACGCGTGAATCGTTCTGGCTGGCCCAACGCGCGACACCGTCGCGCTCGGCATCCACGCGCATGCTGCGAAACTTGACCAGTGCAAACGCACGCCCTTGTTCGCCCACACGCAGTTGGCGATACAACACCGGCGCCCGCCACCCCGATTCCAGGCAAATAGCCAGCGCGGTCAAGCCCATGAGAGGCAGCGCCAGCAACAACACGAGCGCGGCCACGCCCAGATCGAATGCACGCTTTGTTACGCGCTGCATCGGTGAGTGATTGAATCCTTCGGAAAACACCAGCCAGGACGGGCTGGTCGGGTCGATCTGGATGGAGCCGGCCTCGCGTTCGAAGAAGGCTTCCAGCTCGGTGACCGAAATGCCGCGCTTCTTGCATTCGAGCAGGGCTTCGATCTCGAGCGTGCCGCGACGGTCGTCCGGACCGACCACAATTTCTTCCACACCGAACTGCTTGGCCCATTCGCACAGCGCGCCATGGGGGTGAAGCAGCGCCGATGAGGGAACGGCCACGGGATCGTTGCCGATCGGCACGTACCCAAGTATGCGGAATCCGCGCTGATCGATCTTGTTGGCCATCCTTTGCACCACCGACACGGCGCGCTTGCCCGCGCCCAGCATGATGATGCGACGTTTGAACAGATTGGCGTCCACCAGCCCGGCAAACACCAGTCGCCACACGACCACGGCCGCGAAACCCAGCAGCAACGAGATGCCCAGCACACCACGACCGACGTAGGCCGCCGGGAAGGCGTAATAAAGCACCGTCAGTGCCACCCAGCCGATCACGAATGCGACAACCTGACGATTCAACCGGCCATGCCAGCTGGACGGCAGATGCACGTGATAAAGACCCAGCGCCGACATCGTCAATATGAGCACCAAGGCGATCGGCAACGGACGCCAGTTCAAGGCGTCCAGAAACGTTGCCTGCGTACTCTCATGCCCCCAATAGCGAAGCCTTGCGGCCGTATATACGCTTATCACCAGAAGAATGAGCTCGACAAGCACGAGAAGAATCTGCCATTGCAGGGCTCGCTGCCGAAACCATCGATACATGATTATCACCACCTCCATTGCATGTACTTTCGAACCACCCCCCGGTAGTGCGGTCGTTAGTATGCGCATTTTGTGTTTTGCCACAAGGACTTTTATGTACGCAGGCAAACTACTCCATGAAATACACGCCCGTTTTACCTACATGAATACTTTCCACGCGGCATCAAGCGCCAGGCAAAGGGCCAAACACATGAATCCATAAATACACATAACTTGATGATTTAAAGAACATTTTCTTAATACATTTTTTCACCCAATGCCCACATGCAACGACGCAAGGCCGGCATGCGGGCAACAGCCAACATGAATGATTTTCAAACCATTTCCGCTTGCACACATGCTTCACTTCGGTGAACTATTGCCGCGTAAAAAACCTATATTGCCGTCAAATTGCACGCTTTATTGAACAAGGTTAACCGTAACTAAAATACACGCTTTTTTCACGCTCGTGAACGCACCCTGCCTGACGCACATGAAATATCAATCACGTTCAGTACACGCCATGTAAAAAGCTGCAGCATGTGCAATGAACGTCATTTTTGATGATGGACGTTTCGTCAATTCAACGGGGATGAACGCAAGGTGTTTCAACGAATTCTGGTGGTGTGCGTCGGCAACATCTGCCGCAGCCCGATGGCCGAAGCCCTTTTCCGCCACTACGTGCCGGGACTGAGCGTGTCCTCGGCAGGCATTGGCGCCTTGAGCGGCAATCCCATGCATCCCATGGCCAGGGCCGTGCTCGAAATGCACGGCATGGATGGCGGCACGCACATGGCACGCCAGTTGTATGCACGTCTTGTTGCGCAGTCCGATCTCATCCTGGGTATGGAACAGACCCAGCTGGAAAGCATCGAGCGGGACATTCCGGATGCGAGCGGGCGCATCTTTCTGCTGGGCAGGTGGCAGCAACAGGCGGACATTCCCGATCCCTTCGGCCAGCCGCCTTCGGTTTTCGACGAGACCTATCAAATGATCGACGCGGCGGTGCGGTCCTGGTTGCCCCACCTCCGCTCGGGTTGAACCGGACGATTTCGCGATCATCCCGCTCGCCGGTTTCACCGCCCACCACTTATTCCTGACGCCTTGCACAAAGGCCCACCAGAAGCATTCTGAAAGGACATGCCATGCACACATTGCACGATCTGAAAATTGCCGTCGTCGGTCTGGGGTACGTCGGATTGCCATTGGCCATCGAGTTCGGCAAGCAATTCGATGTTATCGGTTTCGACATCAACGAAGCCCGCGTGCGCGAACTGCGCGAAGGCCACGACCACACGCGCGAGGCATCGTCCGAGGAACTGGCGGCGGCTACCGGGTTGGTCTTCACGTCCGATCCGCAGGAGCTGAAGGCATGCCATGTATTCATCGTCACCGCGCCGACGCCGGTGGACGCCCACAAGCGCCCCGATCTCACTTCGCTGGTGATGGCGAGCCGCACCATCGGCGAGTTCCTGAAGCCAGGCGACGTGGTGGTCTACGAGTCCACGGTGTATCCCGGCGCCACCGAGGAAATCTGCGTTCCGGAACTGGAAAACACTTCCGGACTGCGCTTCAACGAGGACTTCACCGTGGGCTACAGTCCCGAGCGCATCAACCCCGGCGACAAGCAGCATCGCGTGGTCGACATCCCGAAGGTCACCTCCGGTTCCACGCCCGAAGCCGCCGAATTCGTCGACGCGTTGTATCGCAAGATCATCCGTGCCGGCACACACAAGGCACCCTGCATCAAGGTGGCGGAGGCCGCCAAAGTGATCGAGAACACCCAGCGCGACATCAATATCGCCCTGATCAACGACCTGGCCGTGCTGTTCCACAAACTCGGCATCGACACGATGGACGTGCTGGAGGCGGCGGGCACCAAATGGAACTTCCTCGCCTTTCGCCCCGGTCTGGTCGGCGGCCATTGCATCGGCGTGGATCCGTACTACCTCACGCACAAGGCGCAGCAGGTCGGACACCATCCGGATCTGATCCTGGCCGGGCGGCGCACCAACGACGGCATGGGCCGGTACATCGCCAGCGAGGTCGTCAGGTTGATCGTCTGCAAGGGCATCAATCCGGTGGGTGCGCGGATTCTGCTGCTGGGGCTGGCGTTCAAGGAGAACTGCCCGGATTTGCGCAATACACGAGTGGTGGACATCGTCGAAACGCTGCGCCATTACAACGTGGATGTCGACGTGCACGACCCGTGGGTCGATGCGGACGAAGCCGAACGCGCCTATGCGATCCGACCGGTCGATCAACCCGAACCGGGGACGTACGACGCTGTCGTGGTCACTGTCGGCCATCGCCAGTTCGTCGATATGGGCGGGGAGCGCATTCGCGCCCTCGGCAAACCCACCGCTGTTCTCTACGATGTCAAAGGCATCCTGCCCAGCGACATCGTCGACGCCCGCCTCTGACCGGCCCCATGAAAATACTTGTCACGGGAACCGCCGGTTTCATCGGTTCGCATGTCGCACTCCGGTTGCTGGAGCGCGGCGACGAAGTCGTCGGCATCGACAACCTCAACGATTATTACGACGTCGGTTTGAAGAAGGCCCGGCTGGCGCGCTTCGCCGACCATGCCGGTTATACCCACGTCCCTGCGGACATGGCCGACCGTGCCGCCATCGAGAACGTGTTTGCCGCCCACAAGCCGCAACGCGTGATCAATCTGGCCGCGCAACCAGGCGTCCGCTACGCCGCGAAAAATCCACATGCCTACGTCTCCAGCAATGTGGTCGGCTTTCTGCATGTGCTGGAAGGCTGCCGCCATCACGATGTGGAACATCTGGTGTTTGCATCCACCAGTTCCATCTACGGCGCGAATCGCGCCATGCCGTATGCCGAGAGCCAGCCCACCGAGCATCCGCTGACGCTTTACGCCGCTACCAAGAAAGCCGACGAAGCCATGGCGCATGCCTACGCGCATCTGTATGGCTTTGCCTGCACCGGTCTGCGTTTTTTTACCGTCTACGGCCCGTGGGGGCGGCCGGACATGGCGATGTTTCTGTTCACCAGGGCTATTCTCGACGGCGCGCCGATCAAGGTGTTCAACCATGGCCATCATCGGCGCAGCTTCACCTACATCGACGACATCGTCGAAGGCGTGGTGCGAGCGCTGGACAGGATTCCGACCGTGAATCGGGCATGGGACAGCCTGAGCCCCGACCCCGGCAGCAGCGGCGTCGCGCCCTATCGCATCTTCAATATCGGCCAGGAGCAGACGGTGGAGCTGCTGCGCTACATCGAGGTACTGGAAAAATGCCTGGACAAAAAGGCGAACATGGAAATGCTGCCGCTGCAACCGGGCGATGCGCTCGACACCGAGGCCGACATGGCGCGATTGAGGCACGCCGTCGACTATCGGCCACGCGTATCCGTGGACGAAGGCGTGCCGAAGTTCGTCCGCTGGTACAAGGACTACTACTTGTAGAAGTCATCAGGGCGCGTCTGCACCGGTAGTAAAATCGTGCCGACTTCCACTCCGAGCGCCACCGCATGAGCACAGCAGAAGACGGCTTTTCGCTGGATCCACGCCTTGCCGCCGACACCATCGTGGTGACCGACCTGCCGCTATGCCGGTTGTGTCTGATAAACGACAGCCGCTTCCCATGGCTGATCCTGGTGCCGCGACGCCAAGGCGCCACGGAAATCGACCGGCTGGAACCGGTCGACCGGGAGATGCTTTGGCATGAAATCGACCAGGCCATGGCCGCCCTGCGCGCGACCGTCCCGCTGGACAAGCTCAACGTCGGCGCGCTGGGCAACATCGTGCGCCAGCTTCATGTGCATGTGGTCGCAAGACGTGAAACCGATGCCGCCTGGCCCGGCCCCGTCTGGGGCGCCGGCAAAACGCAAACTTACGCGCCACAGGCACTGACGGATATCCGTGACCGTCTTCGCAACGCCCTGCCCCGTGCGTAAACTTACCTGCGACCGATGCGTTCCGCCGTCGCCGGATCGGGGCGCGCCACCAACGCACCGGTGCGCATCAGGCTGACCGTATAATGGCCGTCCTGCACCAGCGGAAGGTAGGCGCCGCTGCCGTACACGGTATCCACCTGAAACAGCCAGCGCGTGTATTTTCCACGCAGCGCAAGCAGATCGACATAACTGGCACGGCGCAAGTCGATGACTGTACGCGGCGCCGTGGCCTCCTGCGCCGGATCCTCGTACCGGCCTTCCAGACGCTCCAGTCGATACAGCGGCGGCACACCGGCAAGCACCGCCGGCAATTGCCACTTCAACACCACCGCTTCGATGCGGAAATCATCTCCCGCCAGGCGCACTTGCCGCGTGCGACCATCCGGCCAGATCAACGTCGTTGCCCAGCGCTGCGGCCCAAGATGCCGGGCATCGAGCTCGACCAGCTGCTGCTCCTGGCTGAGAAACCGGTAGCCGTGCAGACTGGCCCCGAGCCCCGCCAGCACCAGCGCCAACGCGCAAGCCACCAGCAACAGCAGACCGTGGAATCCACCCGCGATGCGTCGACGCGCACGAAAACGTCGCCATGTGGTGAACAGCTGCACCAACGCCCACAACAGGGCCACCGCCGCAAGCAACAGCAGCACCGTGCTCGGAAAACGCAGCAGCATGTTCCAGTCCATCAATGGTCCCCCTCAGATGCCCGACCGAAGCTCCCGTCTTCAGACGGAACAGATTCAGGCCCACCCATGGTTCCGAGCAAAGTATGACGGGAAAAGGTCCGCAGGGAATCGATCCCATCACCTTTTCGAGGATTCCTTTTTCACTTGCACATCAGGAAGTGCCCGATCCGAAATACAACAGCTGTTCCGCAAGTCGCGGCCTGTCTTCAGGTTTATCCGAACCGGATCGACAGCATCGAAATCGAGCCGCCCTCGATGCCTTCGGTCGGGAAGCTTGCGGCTTCGCCGGTTTCGCTTGCGCCAAGGACGTAGAGCAGCGGCAGGTAGTGTTCCGGGGTCGGGATGGAAAGTTCGGCATCCCGGCCCAGGGAGGCGTAGTCCACCAGGGCGTGGTGATTGGCTTGTCGAACCAGGTCGCGCACCGTGGCATCGAAACGTGCGGCCCAATCCAGTGGCTGCGCCGGATGCCTGCCCCAGGCGTAGGTGTGCAGGTTGTGCACGACATTGCCGCTGCCGATCACCAGCACGCCCTCGTCCCGAAGCGGTGTCAGTCGCTGGCCCAGTTTGTAATGGAATTCGGGAGGGTGCGTCGAGTCGATGCTCAGCTGCACCACCGGCACGTCGGCTTCGGGGAATACATGGTGCAAAACCGACCAGGTGCCATGATCCAACCCCCATGACGCGTCGGCCCGCACCGGTACTGGCGCCAACAGTTCCTCGACCCGAGCCGCCAATGTGGGATCGCCCGGCGCCGGGTACTGCACTTCGAACAGCTCGCGCGGAAAGCCGCCGAAGTCATGGATCGTGCGCGGCATCGGCATGGCGGTGACCGCCGTTTCCGGCACAAACCAATGCGCCGATATCGACAGCACGGCGCGCGGCCGTGGCAGTTGCTGCCCCACCAAAGCCCAGGAGCGCGACCACTCCGTATCGGTCACCGCATTCATCGGATTGCCGTGACCGAAGAAGATCACCGGCATGCGATCTGTCATCTGCGATACCTCTTGTGCTGGGAAAGCATCAAGGCTCCAAATCCAGAACCGGCAGCAGGATTTGGATCATGATCGTTTACGAGGCGGAAAATGCCACGGTGACCCGCTCGATGAAGGCATGAAACTCCGCCATGTAATTGCGCAGGAATTCGGTCGTTCCGTCGTTGGTGACCTCGCCGTCATCGGTAATCAGATCCGGCGTGAAGTGTATGTATGCCTCGATGGCGTTCATCAGTGGCGAGTTGCAGAAACAAAGCACGCTCCGCAGGCTCTGCTGCGCAACGGCCGTGCCGATGGCGCCGGGCGAAGCGCCGATGATCGCCGAAGGCTTGCGGGTAAAGGAGTTTTGTCCCCAGGGACGGCTGGCCCAGTCGATGGCGTTCTTCAACCCGCCGGGAATCGAGCGGTTGTATTCCGGCGTGACGAACAGCACCGCATCGACATCGGCGATCGCCTGTTTGAACTCACGCGCCACCGGCGGGAAATCCGCATCGTAGTCGTAGCTGTACAGCGGCAGATCCTTGAACGGAATCTCGCTCATGTGCAGCGACGACGGCGCGAGTTTGACCAATGCCTTCGACAGCTTGCGGTTGATGGAAGCCCTGGCGAGGCTGCCGACGAAGTAACCGACCTTGTACGTATTCATGTGAGCCCCTCTGCTGGTCGACCATCATTCGCTTGTCATCCGTGGACAGGCGACAACTTCGTCACTTTACGCTTATTTTGGTTAACATTTCAGCAACAGCCACGAGCTGCAAGAGCAGAATGCGGGGGTACGCGTGGAACGGCCCGACACGCGCAAGACCGACGGCAACATCACCTCGATGATGAAGGACGAAAACCACTATGAACTGACCGTAGGCGACCACTCGCGCTCGGGCGGGCAATGGGACATCTGGGAAGCCACCTTCGGTCCGGTTTAGGCAGCAGGCGCCCAAAGGAACGCAGCTGGACGCCTGGCACTATTGAGCGCTTGCGGTGGTGTAACTCGTCGCTCGACGGGTCATTCCGAGACTGACGCAAAGCCCTGGCAAGGCAGGCCGGTTCATTGCCAGGTCAAAGATGTCCCTGGCAGCTTACCCCGCCCGCGTTTTCTGCCATTTTTCCCTCATCTTCGTGACTCGAGCACATCGTCCGCACGCGACGACCAGAGGGACTCCAGTGAAACTGCATACCAAAATGGGCATCGGCTTTGCGGTCGGTCTGGGCGGCGGCCTGATCGTGCATGCCGTCACCGGCGGCGACGCACCATGGCTGGACTGGCTGACCACCTGGGTCACGGTGCCGGCCGGGCAACTTTTCCTGCGTTTGCTGTTCATGCTGGTGCTGCCGCTGCTGTTTTCCGCACTGGTGGTCGGCATTGCCGAGATGGGCAGCATGCGCGCGCTCGGACGGATCGGCTGGAAGACGCTCGCCTACACGGTGGTGGTGTCGTCCATTGCGGTCGTGATCGGCGTGGTGCTGGTCAACGTGTTCCAGCCCGGCGGCAACATCGACCCCGCCGTCGCCAACGACCTGCTGGCGCAGGCGTCCTCGCGCACCGGCTCGATCATCGCTTCAAGCGGCGAACAACCGGGCGGCATGCAGATGCTGCTCGGCATCGTGCCCAGCAACGTGTTCGCCGCCGCCTCCGACAGCGACGTGCTGGCGGTGATGTTCTTCGCCCTCATGGTCGGTATCGGCATCGTGCTCACCGACAACCCGGCGGCGCGGCACTTCAAGGCCACCATCGAGGGCCTGTTCGAAGTCTCGATGACCCTGATCGACCTGGTGATCCGACTCGCTCCCTACGCGGTGGCATGCCTGGTGTTCAACCTCGCCGCGCTGTTCGGCTGGGAACTGATCCTGACCCTGGCCGGCTACGTCGGCGTGGCACTGCTGGCGATGGCGTTGCACATGTTCGTGGTCTACCCGCTGGCCGTGTGGCTGTTCGGCAAGCTGGGGCCGCTGCGCTTTTTCCGCGGCGTGCAGGAGGCCATGGTGATGGCGTTTTCGACGGCATCGAGCAACGCGACCCTGCCGACCGCGCTCAAGGTGGCCAAGGAGGATCTGAAGCTGCCGCCGCGCGTGTCGCGCTTCGTACTGACCATCGGTGCGACGGCCAACCAGAACGGCACCGCGCTGTTCGAAGGCGTCACCGTCCTGTTCCTCGCGCAGTTCTTCGGCATCGAACTGAGCCTGCTGCAACAGGTGACCGTGATGCTCGTGTGCATCCTCGGCGGCATCGGCACCGCCGGCGTGCCGGCCGGTTCGCTGCCGGTGATCGCACTGATCTGCGCCATGGTCGGCGTGCCACCGGAAGGCATCGGCCTCATCCTCGGCGTCGACCGTCTTCTCGACATGTGCCGCACCACGCTCAACGTGACCGGCGATCTGGCCGCCGCCGTGGTCGTGTCGCGCGGCGAATCCGAAACGGATACCGCACTTGCCACAAACAACTAGCACCCCAAACCCGATCCGCAGGAGCCTGCCTGCAGGCGACAGTTCGGCATTGCCGCAGACTCGGACAATCGCCTGCAGGCAGGTTCCTTCGAGGGGTTGGCGAAACTAGTATGCTGACTTTCATCCACTTGTTCGCAGAGATTTCCGCATGCAGGTTCCCCTCTGGATATGGCTGGCAACGGTTGCCGGCGTCATCGCGCTGCTGGCGCTGAGCTTCTTCACGCACATCCGCAAAGTCCACGAACCGAGCATCAGGGAAGCGGGAGCATGGACTGCCTTCTTCGTTTCGCTGTCCATCCTTTTCGGCATCGGCCTCACCTTCGTGTGGGGCTGGGATCACGGCATCGAATTTTTCGCCGGCTACATCACCGAATACAGCCTGTCGATCGACAACCTGTTCGTGTTCGTGATCATCATGTCGAGTTTTTCGGTGCCACGCGAATTCCAGCAGAAAGTGCTGCTCGTGGGCATCATCGTGGCGCTCGTGCTGCGCACCATCTTCATCCTGATCGGCGCGGCGGCCATTGCCCGCTTCAACTGGGTGTTCTACATCTTCGGCCTGTTCCTGATCGCGACGGCCATCAAGCTCGCTTTCGAGAAACACGACGGCGACGAAACCTACGAACCCAACGCCCTGGTGCGGCTGGCGCAAAAACTGCTGCCCGCCACCCACGAATACGACGGCGCCAACGTCACCACGATCATCGACGGCAAGCGCTACATGACGCCGATGATGATGGTCATGCTGGCCATCGGCATGACCGACATCCTGTTTGCGCTGGATTCGATACCGGCCATCTTCGGCCTCACCGACATTCCGTACATCGTGTTCACCGCCAACGCCTTTGCCCTGCTCGGCCTGATCGAGTTGTATTTCCTGATTGGCGGACTGCTCAAGAAACTGGTCTACCTCGGCTTCGGCCTGGCGCTGGTGCTGGCCTTCATCGGCATCAAGCTGATTATCGAGGCCATGCACACCAACAGCCTGCCGTTCGTCAACGGTGGCGAGCCAATCCACCTGCTGCCCACCATTCCGACCTGGCTGTCGCTGCTCGTCATCATCTCGATACTCGCGGTGACGACCGTCGCCAGCTTGCTCAAGAGCCGGCACGACGAGGTCCATCTTGCTGGCAGATGACAGGAACGCATGCCGGTTCGACAGAACCTTGACCAATGGCACTACGGGATACCGGCCAACATCGGCATCCTTGGACAGGCGGACGAACGTCACGATGCACGATCCACTTCCAGCACGGGAGCTTCTGCCATGATCACGCGAACCTTATCCGCTCTTTTCGTTGTTGCCAGCCTTGTCTCGCTGACCGCCTGTGGCGGCGGGCATCCGGCATCGCCTGCCCAGCCCGGAAACGCTTCGTCATCCAGCTCGCTGATTTCGGGCGTCATCGACCATGCTCTGGACAAGGCCAGCACCCAAATCGCCCGCCACGACATCACGATTTCCAGCCACGACGCGAATGTTTCCGACGCCAAGATCACGCCGCAGGGCGATTTCCTGATCGCCGGCAAATCCGTGCCGCTCACTCCGGCGCAACGCCAGGAAGTGCTGGCCTACCGCCAGCAGGTCATGCAGGTCGTGCAACAGGGCATGGAAGTCGCAAAACAGGGCGCGGCGGTGGGCATGGATGCGGCCAGCACGGCCATTGCCGGCGTCTTGACGGGGCAATCGGACAAGCAGATCCAGAAGCAGGTCGAGGCGCAAACATCCGGCATCCGCCAGGCCGCGGTGAAAATCTGCGATCGCATGCCCGCCATGATGGCCAGCCAGCAAAAACTGGCTGCCGACCTGCCCGCCTTCAAGCCCTACGCGGACATGACCCAGGCCGACATCGACGAATGCCGCGACAACGCGCTGCACGGCAACGACTGAAGGCACGCCTCCAACAACGGCTTGCGCAAGACATGGGAGTGGTCCGTCACGCCACTTCCCCTGCCGCATGTCCCGAAGCCCAGGCCCACTGGAAGTTGTAGCCGCCCAGCCAGCCGGTGACGTCCACCACTTCGCCGACAAAATACAGGCCGGGCACATGCCTGGACTCCATCGTGCGTGAGGACAGGCCATGCGTATCCACGCCACCCAACGTCACTTCGGCGGTGCGGTAGCCTTCGGTGCCGCTGGCGATGATGGACCAACCTTGCAGCTTGCGCTCCACGTCGCGCAGTTCGGCATCGGCGTACTGACGCATCGGACGGTTGTCGAACCAGACTTCGCACAGGCGTTGTGCCAGGCGCTTGGGCAAGGCATCGAACAGTACGGTTTTCAGGGTCGCCGCCGGATGCCGCTGGCGTCGTTCCGACAGCCATCCTTCGCCGAGCGTCGGGGTCAGATCCACACGCAAGTCGTCTCCCGGTTGCCAGTAGGAAGAAATCTGCAAAATCGCCGGCCCGCTGACGCCGCGATGGGTGAACAGCATGCCGGCGCGGAACGCCTGTCCGCCCACCCGCGCCTCCACTTCCGACAAGCTCACGCCAGCCAAATCCTGATAACGATCCAGATGCTTCCCGCTCAAGGTCAGCGGCACCAGCGCCGCACGCGTGGGCAGCACCTCATGGCCGAATTGGCGCGCCATTTCATAGCCGAAGCCGCTGGCGCCCATGCGTGGAATCGACAGCCCACCGGTCGCCACCACCAATGACTCCGCACACATCTCGCCATGCGCGGTTTGCAGCACGAAACCCTCATCCGACTTGCGCACCTGCCCCACCGCACAGGAAGTCTTCACCTGCACGCCGGCCGTCGCGCACTCGTCCAGCAGCATGCGCACGATCTGCTTGGACGAATCGTTGCAGAACAGCTGGCCCAACTCCTTCTCGTGATACGCGATGTCGTGGCGCTCCACCATCGCGATGAAATCGTCCGGCGTGAAGCGCGCCAGCGCCGACTTGGCGAAGTGCGGATTGGCCGACAGGAAATTCGCGGGCGTCACGCCAAGATTGGTGAAATTGCAGCGCCCGCCACCGGACATCAGGATCTTCTTGCCGACCTTGTTGGCATGATCGACCACGCACACGCGCCGACCGCGGCGACCAGCCACGATCGCGCACATCAACCCCGCGGCGCCGCCGCCGATGATCAGCACGTCCCATTTCACGAAGCAGCATTCCCATATTGCGCAAACCGCACATTATCGTGCAATCGCGCAACCGAACACGAATACACCGGATGACCGGCCAGTATCGACTTCAACCCACCTGAGTAGCCTCAGCTCAGCTGCGCAACCCCCAGTTCCAGCCACTCCTTCAACCTCGTCTTTTCCCCTCGGGAGAGCGGAGTGTCGAAGAGTGGATGAGGATTCGGTTCTTGCGCGAAGCATGCGTTCTGAACCACTGCCATTTGATGCACGCACCGCACTCTCATCCGGCGCTGACAGCTGTTCGGGAAGTCCGATGTCGGGTTGATGAAACCCACCCGACCTGCACGACTTCAGGATTTCCGCAGGCGGAGACTTTTCAGGAATCCTCATGCCAATGACGGAATGCCGCGATGGCTTCGGTCACTGCTTTTTCCATGGCCAGCCTGCGCTTGCCATCGCCGATGTGGCGCGGAGGCGATTGCAGGGCTTTCTGCAAGGCCATGCGCTGACGGCGATCCATCTGTTCCAGCCAATGGCCCTGGTCGTCGGTCAACGTCAGCGGATCGCGGCCGGCGTGGTTGCGCATGGCGATGTGCCAGGCATGCGCCAGTGCCCGGCCCAGAATCACGTAGCCCAACTGCGGATCGCGCGCCGGGCCGAAGTAGGCTTTGCGGCCACCACCGGACAACGGCCCCAGCTTCAGACGGTCGAGTTTGCCGGCGTAGTAGACGCTGCCGGCTGCGCCGAGCACACCGCCAATCAGGGCGCCGGCGCCAAGAGTATGACCGGCGGTCAGTGCATCCACGCCGGCGCCGCCGAGCGCACCGGCGCCAAAGCCGGCGGTGGCGAGATAGGCGCGACTGACGCCCCAGGCATGGCGCGCCTTGTCGCTGAACAGGTCGTCGTCGCCCTGCCATTCGAGCGCCTGCTCTTGACGCTGCAGACGATGGTGGCGGTATAGCCGCTCGATGTCCTGCCGCAGGCGCTGCTCGCGCTGGCGCTGCCAGTCGCGCCAGCGTTGGCGCAAGGTGATTTCACTGGCTTGGCGGTCGTCGTCTTCGTGCAGCGTTTTCGATTCCACGTGCGCGAGCATGTCGCCGAGCGCCGTGGCGATGAGCGTGGCGGTCTGGCGGTCGCGATGATGGCGTTGCTCGCGCAGGTAGTCGGCGGCGCGTTGCAGCGGCTCGCGCCAGTCCGGCGCCAGTTCGCCAAAACTGCGCAGCAGGCCCAAGTGATCCTCGAAGGGTGCGCGCACGGCGTCGAAGCGGCGCACGATCTGGAAATACTGCCCGAGTGCTGCCTGCCATACATCGCCATGGTCGGCGTCGCCGATCCGGTTGATCAGCGCCAGGCTCGGCCGACCTGTCCAACGCAGGATTTCCATTTCCGCCTCGTTCTCGCTGGAATACGGCACCGAGCCGTCCACCACGTAAAGAATGCCTGCCCCGTCCAGGATCGGCGCAAGCAGTTCGCACTCGTCGTGGAAACGCGGATCGTCGCGATGCTGGGTGACAAAGGCACGCACGGTATCGGAGCGATCCGAAGCGCTGCGGCTGTTCGCCTGCAGCCAATCCAGCACACGCCGCGGTCGCTGGAAACCAGGGGTGTCGATCAGTTCGTAGAGGTATTCCCCGTCCACTTGCAACGGATAGGCGTGGCTTTCCTGCGTGGTGCCGGGCTCGAGCGCGATGGCGATGCCGTCATTCTGCGTCAACGTGGCGACGATGCTGGATTTGCCCTTGTTGGGATGGCCGACCACGGCAAATTTCGGTGTGTCGCTCATGATGTGTGCTTCGACTCCGGAGGACAGGCCAGCACCAGTGCCGGATCATGGCAACGCGCCACGAAACGCCGCCATTGCGCGAGCACCACCCCGTCGACGCATGCCGTTTGATCGTCGGCCGCCAAGGGCAGCAACTGGATCACGCTGCCGCCAAGCCGCTGGCGGGCGTCATGCAGAAAATCGGCGAGGTCGCCGGTCGGCGGCTCCCAGCCGCGCGTCGCCACCGTCACCGGGCCGCCGAGTTCAACGGCCTGCATCAGGGTTTCGTGATCCTGCGCCAGATTGGCCGAACCACCCGCATCCAGGCTCTGCGCATCGTCGCCGAACAAACGACGCGCCAGAGTGGCATCCCCTGAGCCCGCCCAGCGGATCAGCACCCGGCCGGCACGCAGCGGCGCCAGTCCTTGCGCGTCATCGGCCACGGCTGGCATCACGCCATGATCGGCGGCGTCGCCCGTTTCCACCCAGGGCGTGGCGCAACGTTCGCGCAGCGACGCAAGACCGGGGTGTGTGGCCAGCAAACGGCGCGCACGCCAGAGTATCTGCAACCGACTGAAGGCCAGCAGCAACACGCGCGGCGCCACCACGTAGCAGAGCCACAGCATGGCCAGAAACCGCCACCAGTTGCCGAGCAATGCCGGATCGGCCACCGTACCGCCGCCGACGCGGAAATAACGCGACTGCTCCACCAGCTCCTGCGTCGGCACCGCCCCCGGAAACCAGGCACGCCACGGCCAGGCCAGCGCCGATGTCAGGTCATGGAATGCCGGAGCCGAGGTTTGCAGCGTGGTGCTCCAGCCGAAGGCCAGGTCGTGGATCAACACCTGGGTCAGCAAGGTCAGCAGGGCCGCCAGCGCAAATGCCAGCCCGCCGCTGTGAGCCACCCGCGCCGCCAGCGGCGCCTGCAGGGCGCGCAACATCGGCGCATGCTCGCCATTCGACGACAGCCAGCGCGGCAGGCCGCCCTGATACAGCCCATGCCATGGGCGCCATCCGACCAGCGCCTGCGCCGTGGTCAACAGCGCCAGCAGCAATTGCAGCAGCGCCACGCCCATGATCAGCGTGACACTGATGCGCCGGCCGCCATCGTAATAAAGCAGCCCCAGCATGGTCATTACGCCAAGCGCGACGCCCGCCGCCACGAACAGCCAGCGCAGGCGTCGCCAGGTACGCAGACGCGGGTCGGCGGCAGACGCGGTCAATGGCTGGTCGCGCACGGCGCGCAGCCATGATGCAGGCAAGCCGCGACCCTCAAGACCTTGTTCCATGGCAAGGCGTCGATCGCGCCGATGCAGGAAACCCGCGTCCTGTTGCCGATCGCGACGATACTGGTCATCAAAGTCCAGCAGCAGGCTCAAATCGCGCAAGGCAAGGCATCCGATCCGGGAACGTGCATGCAGTGTAGCCAAGACGGCGGGCGAATCGCGAACACGTCTTCTGCCTACTCATGGCGAGGACTGCCGTCGCCTGGCATTTGCCGCCACAGGCAATACACTCGAGGTGCCAATGGCACGTGTCAAACCCCCAACCCTGTGAGGATGAGAACGATGAAGCCACTGCAAACACTCGCCTGCCTTCTTGTTGCCCTGCCCTGCGCGGCCCTGGCCCAAAGCGCGTCGACCACGAATCAAGACGACAACGTGTCGGCGCGCGTGCAGCAGGTGCTCTCCACCACGCCGTTGATCGACGGCCACAACGACCTGCCATGGGGAATCCGTACGCAATTCGGCAACGTGGACAACATCGATCTCGACGCCGACACCTCGAATCTTCGCGGCGCCGACGGCCAGGCCGTCCACCTGATGACCGACATCCCACGCCAGCGCGAGGGACACGTGGGCGCGCAATTCTGGTCGGTGTGGATTCCCGCCACGATCACCGGGCCCAGGGCCGTCCAGATGGCCCTGGAGCAGATCGACGTCGTCCACAACATGTGCCGCAAGTATCCGAAAACCTACGCAATGGCCTACACCGCCGACGATATCGAGCGCATCCACAAGGAAGGCAAAATCGCCTGCCTGATCGGCATCGAAGGCGGCAGCATGATCGATCATTCGATGCAGGTGTTGCGCGACATGTACGCGCTCGGCGCACGCTACATGACCCTCACCCACGGCAAGGCCACGGACTGGGCCGACTCGGCCACCGACAAACCCGAGCATCATGGCCTGACGTCGTTCGGACGTGCGGTCGTGCACGAAATGAACCGCCTCGGCATGCTGGTCGACCTCAGCCACGTGTCTCCCGACACCATGCGCGATGCGCTGGAAACGAGCCAGGCGCCGGTCATTTTTTCGCACTCCAGCGCCCGCGCTCTGGACAGCGCCCCGCGCAACGTTCCGGACGACATCCTGCGCATGGTCAAGAAAAACCACGGCATCGTGATGGTCAACTTCTATCCGCCCTTCGTTTCGCAGGCCATCTGGGACTGGAATGCCGAGCACGCCGGCGCCCGCGCCCGCTTCCATGAGCAATATGTCGGCCAGCCCGACCATGCCAAGGCAGCCCTCGAAAAATGGGAGCACGCGCACCCGCGTCCCAAAGCCACCATCGGCATGGTCGCCGACCACATCGAACACATCCGCAAAATTGCCGGCATTGAAAGCGTCGGCATCGGCAGCGATTTCGACGGCATCGACAGCACGCCCGTGGGCCTGGACGGCGTGAATACCTACCCCGCCCTGTTCGAGGAGCTTGCGCGCCGCGGCTGGAGCAACGAGGAACTGGCCGATCTGGCCGGCCGCAATCTGCTGCGCGTGATGCGTCAGGCCCAGAAGGTCGCCAAGCGCCTGCAGGCCAAGGAAGCGCCGTCGCACGTCACGTTCAAGGAAAAATCCTGACATTGGCGTCAGGATGAAATAAAAAACCATGCTCCCTCGGCAACCGCACCGCGGGCCGGGGGAGCAAACGCGACTTCCGTGTCACGCCTGTCAACCTGCAACTATTTCTTCTGCACGCTGATGGAGCCGTGCATCGTCACGGAATGGCCGGGGAAACTGCAGAAGAACACGTACGGGCCGTCGCCCTGGATCTTCTTGACCGGGAAACTGACCGACGTCGTTTCGCCTCCGCCGATCAGGTCGGTATGAGCGATCACGCGCGAGTCGTCCGGCTTGAGGTAGCCATTGTCCAGACCCGCCTTCGCCCCGGCAGCGTCGACCGCCTCCATGTCCGATTTTTTCGTGATGACCACGTCGTGTCCCATCGCCTTCACCGGCAAATGCCCGGTGTGCTTCAGGGTGATCTTGAAATCGTCGCACGATGACGGCACAACGATGGACGACACGTTGTACTGCATCGCATCATCGGCTTCGATCTCCGTGCTGCAGTCGTTCACGACGGCGGTTGGCTTGCCGCCCGCCGCCGTGGAAGCCGCCGCCGGTGCGGTTCCGGACGTGGCCATCGGCGTGCCGTACTGGCCGCCCATGTTTGCGTTTGCGCTCGTCGTGCCGTATGCCGGAGAAGTGCCCGGAGTCGAGACAGTCGACGGCAACGCGGTAACCGGCTCGCTCGTCGGCGGATTGTTCCCACCGCCGCATGCCGCAAGCGCCAATGTGCAGGCAACGGCGAGTACCGGCATCTTCATGTTCATCATCCGACCTCTCCTTCTCTGAAAACGGCATTGTCGGTCGTCGCCGCTTCACGTCATCTGAATCGGGGAAACTCGCGACGCCGGGTTCAGCCTTCCGTCATGCGTCCCGATCAGCGCGACAGGATGATGTAGAGCGCGTGGATCAGGCCGGGGATATAGCCCAGAATGGTCAGCAGGATGTTGATCCAGAACTGGAGTCCGAAGCCGACCTGCAGGAATACGCCGACAGGCGGAATGATGACCGACAGGATGATGCGGATGATGTCCATGGAAATGTTCGTGTGAAGTGATTGCGGCCAGTCTGGCCAGCGAGGCCTGAACAACACGAAAGTGCCCGGCCGACAAATACGGCCTCGCCGGACTCAACGCAATCACGCCGTCGCCGCTTTCGACTTGAGCTCGACCTTGAGCCAGCCCGGCTGGCGCTTGTCGAATGCCTCGTAGGCATCGACTGCACCTTGCATCGGTTCGGCTTGCGTGAGTATGTCGACCGGATCGAACACGCCCGCGGCGACCATGTCCAGAAGGTGCGGCACGTATTTGCGATGATGGCAATTGCCCATGTGCAGGGTCAGGTTCTTGTTCATGGCCTGGCCGATGGGAAAGTTGGACAAGGTGGGCGGATACACACCGATGATCGACAGCGTGCCAGCCTTGGCTGCCGCCTGCACCGCCCATTGCAGGGCTTGCGATGGCGCATCGCCAGGCTTGTACGTATGTTCGCCGCCTTTCTGGTCGCCATTTCGTGGCGGATGCGTGCCCGGCTTTTCCGCATCCACGCCGACGGCATCGATGACCCGGTCGGCGCCGATGCCGCCGGTCAGCGTCACGATGGTTTCCACCGGATCCTCATGGTCGAAATCGACGATTTCGGCGCCCTGGCGCTGCGCCATCTCCAGCCGATCCCGCTCATGATCGACGGCGATGATGCGCCCCGCGCCCATCAATCGAGCGCTGACGATGGCTGCCATGCCGACCGGCCCGCAACCGAACACCGCCACCGTATGGCCTTCGCTGATATCGGCAAGGTCGGCGGCAAACCAGCCGGTCGGGAAGATGTCGGATATCAGGATGGCCTGATCGTCGCTGACGCCCTCCGGGATATGAACCATACCGACGTGGGCGAACGGGATGCGCGCCTTTTCCGCCTGCAATCCGTCGTACGCGCCGGTGGGTTCGGGGCCGCCGAAGAACGCCGTGCCGGCCCGTTTGCCGTTCGGATTGGCGTTGTCGCACTGCGCGAAATACCCGGCGCGGCAGTACGAGCAACTGCCGCAGGCGATGGTGGAGCAGATCACCACGCGGTCGCCGGCGCGGAAGTTGCGCACCATGTCGCCGACTTCCTCCACGATGCCCACGCCCTCGTGGCCGAGGATGGCGCCTGACTTCATGCCCTCGAACGAGCCGCGCACGAAATGCAGATCCGTGCCGCAGATGGCGGAGGTGGTGAGGCGGACGATGGCGTCGGTGGGATCGGTGAGTTTGGGCTCGGCGACATCATCCAGACGGATGTCGTCGACATCATGGAACACAACAGCTTTCATTGCGACTCTCCTCGAAAATGTGGTGGGGAGGTAGAGGCGCTCGCCTGCGACGGGATGCATGTGGGCAGGCAAGACGACGATGATGCAGAAACGACGCCTGGAAACAGGCATCGCGTGCGCCGCCGAAGCCGTCTGGAGACAAACGGGACACCGGCGCTGCAACCGATTCCATGCTACGGCTGAGAGGCGCTGAATGCCGGTTCAACATCGCATTGGATCAGAAAAAATTCAGCCCCGGATCCTCATCGCCGATGCTTCAAGAGCATCTTCCCGCCTGCCATCCGCAAAACCATCCGTTGACGAGGTACAGCCTGGCTTCCGTTCTGGGTCGCGCGCAAAGGGCGTGGATGCCATGGCATCCATCACGTCACGCGCTCGCCCGCCGCCACGCGGGTAAAGGTCGCATCGGCCGGCGCAGGCTGGATGACCAGACGCAGTCGCGCCTGCTCCCGCACCAGGCGCAAGCCGCGATGCCTGACCAGATAGGCCACCGCCACCGCAGCCGCCGCAAGCCCGGCCAGTGCGCCCACGCCAAGCGCCCAACGCGCGCCGAAATGGTCGACCACCCAGCCCACCAGCGGCGCACCCACCGGCGTGCCGCCCATGACCACCGCAATGCGCAACGCCAGCACCCGGCCGCGCATCGAGCGTTCGGTGGTGAGCTGCATCATCGAATTGCTGGCGGTCATGAAAGTGAGCGCGGCAAGACCCACGAAAAACAGCACCAGCGCGAACAACGCGGGGTTCGGCATTATCGCCGCCACCGCCACTGAACCCCCGAACCCTGCCGCGGCCACGGCCATCAGCACCATGCCGGGAAACTGGCGGCGTGCCGAAAACAGTGCTCCGCACATCGTGCCCCCCGCCATGGCCGAGGTCAGCAAGCCGTATTGGCTGGCGTCGCCATGGAAGACCGTCACCGACATGGTCGAAATGAAGATAGCGAAGTTGAAGCCGAAAGTGCCCAGCAACAGAAGCATCACCAGCACGGCCATCAGGTCGGGCCGCTTCCACACGTAGCCGAACCCCGCCAGCAAGCTGCCGCGCGTGCGCGCAGGCCGCGCCTCGACATGCAGTTCGTGAATCCGCAGGAACCACAGCGACACCAGCACCGCGGCGTAGGATCCCGCATTGATGAGGAACAACCAACCCTCGCCCACCGCGGCAATCAACACACCCGCCACCGCCGGCCCGACCATGCGGGCCGCATTGAAGGAAGCGGAATTCAGCGCCACCGCATTGGCCAGATCGTCGTCGGTGACCAGATCCGACACGAACGCCTGCCGCGCCGGCGCATCGAACGCGGTGACGCAACCCAGCAGCAATGCAAAGCCGTACACATGCCAGAGCTGCACCAGGCCGAACACAGTCAGCAAACCCAGACCCAACGCCAGCACCCCGGCGGCGCCTTGGGTGAAGAGCAGCAGCTTGCGCCGATCCATATGATCGGCGGCAAAGCCACTCAAGGGCAGCAACAACAACGGCGGCCCGAACTGCAACGCCATCACCGTGCCCACCGCTGTCGCGCTGTGCTGGGTGAGCACGGTAAGCACCAGCCAGTCCTGCCCGATGCGCTGCATCCATGTACCCACGTTGGACACCAGCGCGCCACCGGCCCACAAGCGATAGTTGTGGCTCCCGAGGGACCGGAACATGCTGCTCATGGTGTGCCTGACCAAGCGAAGGATCGGGCTAGCTTAACCAATAAGCACGGGGTCGGGTTTGCAAACCTGCAAAGAACGGGTCAGATTGAGGCGGCCCCTTGTTCGTCCTGTTACAGCAGGACGAACGGCAGCGTCACCACGCCCAACACGAGCAGGATGCCCAGCAGGATCATCACGACACGCAGCGGATCCTCACGCAGCATGCCGACAAACGTTTCCGCCGTACCTGCGTGCCTGGCAGCGGCGTATTCCGCTCGGACGCGAACGCTGCGCTCGCGCTCGTACTCGTCGAACATGCGTTTGGCATCCACGAAGTCCGCATCTTCGGCCACCCAGATGCCGCCCGCCGAGATGCCCCAGGGGCTGGGCCTGGTTTCGTAGAACGCAATCCGCTTCGCGTCGAGCATTGCCCGCACGTCGTCGGCCTCGTCATCGGGTATGTTGCGCAGGTTCAGAAGCAGCTTGGACATGGCGTCATGATAGCTGTCCGTGCTCGCCAATCGTCCAGGGCCACCTCGCTCTGACCCGAATGGCACTTACTCAACTACTACCCGCGCCCCGACAGTTCGCGCTGAGCGTGGCCCGCGCAGCGGGCGAAGTCGATGTCAAGGGCATCAGTCCTGGCAGAAGGAAACGCCGTCACGACAAGCGCCGACGTGGTGAATTCCCTGATCTCGATCTGGGGGCGGATCGTGCATGGACAAGTCTCGCCGTTGACAACCGGCGACGCACGGCATGGCTTGTCCAATTGCCACCACTCCAGTTCCGCCCTAACCTTGGCGTACAGCTTCAGGGGGCTCAGGCGTGACTGATATTGCAAAGGACGCGGCAGACGAATTCATCGCCAAATGGCACGGGGTGACAGCCTCGGAGCTGTCCACGGCGCAGAGTTTCGCCATCGACCTGTGCGACCTGCTGGGTGTTGCGCGCCCGCATCCGGATGCCGAACAGCAATACATGTTCGAGCGCCCGATCACCTTTCGTCACGGCGACGGCAGCACATCCGCCGGGCGTGTGGATCTGTACAAGCGCGGCTGCTTCGTGCTCGAAGCAAAAAAACTGAAAGCACCGATTCACACACGCAGCTTCGACGATGCCATGCTGCGCGCACGCAGCCAGGCCGAGAACTACGCTCGCGCCCTGCCCGCCAGCGAAGGCAGGCCGCCGTTCCTGATGGTGGTCGATGTCGGCAACCGCATCGAGTTGTACTCGGAATTCTCGCGTTCCGGCGCCACCTACACGCCGTTTCCCGATCCGCGCAGCTACCGCATCACGCTCGATGACCTGCGCAAGGATGCCACCCGCGAACGCCTGCGCAAGGTCTGGATCGAGCCGTTGACGCTCGATCCCAGCCGCGAGGCGGCGCGCGTCACCCGCGAGATCGCCGCGCGCCTGGCCGAACTGGCGAAAAGTCTGGAACAGGCCGGCCATGCGCCGGAATCGGTCGCGCAGTTCCTGATGCGCTGCCTGTTCACCATGTTCGCCGAAGACGTGCGTCTGCTGCCGGCCGATAGCTTCCGCGACCTACTGGCGCAACATGCCGCACAACCCGACATCGCCATGCGCATGCTGGCCCAGCTCTGGCGCGACATGGACGGTGGCGGCTTTTCCGCAGTGCTTGCCGCCGACGTATTGCGCTTCAACGGCAAGCTGTTTAAGACCCCGGACACGCTGCCGCTGACACGCCCGCAGATCGAATTGCTGGTCGAGGCCGCACGCGCCAAGTGGGAGCATGTCGAACCGGCCATCTTCGGCACCTTGCTGGAGCGCGCACTCAGCCCCGGCGAACGCCACAAGCTGGGCGCGCACTACACGCCGCGCGCCTACGTCGAGCGCCTCGTACTGCCGACCGTGATCGAACCGCTGCGCGACGAATGGAGTGACGTGCAGGCCGCGGCGATGACTCTGGACGCCGAAGGCAAGCACGATGCCGCCGTGACCGAAATGCGCCGTTTCCACCATCGCCTGTGCAGCGTGCGCGTGCTCGACCCGGCCTGCGGCTCGGGCAACTTCCTTTACGTGACCCTGGAACACTTGAAACGCCTCGAAGGCGAAGTGCTCAACGCGCTCGACGAACTCGGCTACCGCCAGACCTCGCTCGCCATCGACGGCCAACGCGCCGATGCCGAAGCCGGCGAAACCGTCGACCCGCACCAGCTGCTCGGCATCGAACTCAACCCCCGAGCCGCCGCCATCGCCGAAGTGGTGTTGTGGATCGGCTACCTGCAATGGCACTTCCGTACCCATGGCGATGTCAAACCGCCACAGCCAGTGGTGCGTGACTTCAAGAACATCGAAAACCGCGACGCCGTGCTGGCATACGACGATGTGGAATACGTCACCGACGAACACGGGGTGCCGGTGTCGCGCTGGGACGGCCAGACCATGAAGCCCTCGCCCGTCACCGGCGAACCCGTCCCCGACGAAACCGCGCGCGTACCGCTGGAACGCTATGTCAATCCGCGCAAGGCAGCGTGGCCAAAAGCGGATTTCGTGGTGGGCAATCCGCCGTTTATCGGCACCAAGCGCATGAAGTCGATGCTCGGCGAAGGCTACGTCGACGCGCTGCGCAGCACATGGCCGGAAGTGCCGGAGTCGGCCGATTTCGTCATGTACTGGTGGTACCTCGCGGCCACACTGGTACAACACGACGCGTTGCAACGTTTCGGTTTCATCACCACCAACTCGATCAGCCAGACCTTCAATCGACGCGTGCTGGAAGCCGCGATGGCTGACAAGAAACATCCCGTGTCGATAGCTTTCGCGGTACCCGACCATGCGTGGATCGACTCCGCGGACGGCGCGGCGGTACGCATCGCCATGACGGTCGGAACGGTGGGCGACGACACCGGACGTTTGTTGCACGTCGTGCAGGAAACCAACGGGGACAACAGCGAAAGCGACGTTTTGCTCGAAATGCGAACCGGAAAGGTTCATTCCAACTTGCGCTTGGGCGCCAACGTCGCAGCAGCCGGAGCGTTGCGTGCCAACGAAGATTTGGCCGGCATGGGCGTTGCCCTGCATGGCTCCGGCTTCATCGTCGAGCCCGACGAAGCCGTTCGCTTGCGCACCGCTGGAGCGTCTGTCATCAAACCTTATCTCGGCGGACGCGATCTGCTTCAAGTACCGCGCGAGCGTTATCTGATCGACTTTTTCGGCATGACGCAGGAACAGGCGCGCGCGGCGAACCCAGCCGCGTTCCAGCACGTCATCGACTATGTGAAGCCCGAGCGCGATCACAACAAGCGCAAAGCATTGAAAGAACATTGGTGGCGCTTCGGCTGGGAGCGGCCGCAATTGCGAAAAGCCTTGAACGGTCTGGATCGCTACATCGCCACGACCGAAACATCCAAGCATCGGCCATTCCAGTTCATTGATAGCGACGTTCTGGCAGATCATTCGATTGTCTGCATTGCCTTGGCCGATACCTGCCTTCTCGGTGTACTGTCGTCAAGCGTTCACGTTATATGGACGCTCGGTGCAGGCGGAACACTCGAAGACCGTCCGCGCTACAACAAAACCCGTTGTTTCGATCCGTTTCCTTTCCCAGACTGTGCACATGATCCTGAAACGGAACATAGCGATCGAGCGGCGAGCGTAGCGAGCCGCTCGATCGCAGATCGCAGATCGCAGATCGCAGATCGCAGATCGCAGATCGCAGATCGCAGATCGCAGATCGCAGATCGCAGATCGCAGATCGCAGATCGCAGATCGCAGATCGCAGATCGCAGATCGC
>DASSBH010000202.1:0-3476 GCA_035698945.1 Oleiagrimonas sp. | reverse complement strand
CATGCTGGTGATGGCCTGGAACATGTGGCAGTCGGCGCGCGACGCCCGCCGGGAAGGCATCAAGCCGGTGCCGGTTCCCATCCCCGAACCCGACCCGAATCAGCACCCCGCACCGCTGCCGCCGGTGGGCTCGGGCAGCGTTCCGGGCATGGCCTGAGGAGTACGAACATGGCCTACAAACATTTCGAATTCATCGAGCGGCATGTCGGCGTGCTGGCCATCTGTACGGCCATCATGGTGTCCCTTGGCGGACTGGCGGAAATCACGCCACTGTTCGTCCAGGCCCACGAAGTGAAGGCGCCACCCGGCGTCGAACCTTATGCGCCGTTGCGGCTGGCCGGACGCGACGTCTACGTGCGCGAAGGCTGCTACCTGTGCCACTCGCAGATGATCCGTTCGCTGAGTTTCGAGACCCAGCGTTACGGGCCATTTTCCACGGCGGCCGAATCGGTCTACGACCGGCCCTTCCAGTGGGGCTCCAAACGCACCGGGCCGGATCTGGCACGCGTGGGCGGCAAGTATTCCGATCAGTGGCAACGCCAGCACCTGATGAATCCGCGCTCGGTGGTGCCCGCATCGAACATGCCGCGGTACAACTTTCTGGCCGACAACAAGATCGACCCTGCGGACATCCAGAAGCGCATGCGCGTGCTGAAGATGCTAGGCGATCCCTACACCGACGCCCAGATCGCCGCGGCGCCGGCCAAGGTCGAGGGCAAGACCGAAATGGACGCATTGATCGCCTACCTGCAGGGGCTGGGCATCGACAACGAGCCGCATCCGGTCAAGACCGCGTCCGCCACGGATGGAGGCCAGCCATGAATCCGATCTGGGGCCACGTCATCGGCGTCATCACCGTGATCCTGATGTCGACCTTTCTCGGCATCTGGTACTGGGCCTGGCGCAAATCCCACAAGCCGGTTTTTTCGCGCCTGGCCGCGCTGCCGATGGAAGACGAGCTGGAAGGCCGTACCGAACACGAGGATGAACAGGCATGAGTACCGGCTGGTCGATCTGGGTGATGATCCTGGTGGTGGTGAACATGGGCATCACCCTGTTCCTGTTCCTGTGGGGTCCGCGCGCCAAAATCCCGGTGGCCGCCGACGGCACCACCGGCCATTCCTGGGCCGGCGGCAAGGTGCGCGAGGGCTTGCATCGCCTGCCGCTGTGGTGGCTGCTGCTTTCCGCCTCGATGTTCATCACCGCCTTCGTCTACCTGTTCCTGTTCCCCGGTTTCGGCGGCCACAAGGGCGCGCTGAACTGGACGGCGCAAGGCCAGTGGGCCGAGGCGACGGCCGCCAATCGCGCCAAACTGGCGCCCCTGGAACACCGTTTCGACCTGTATACGGTGGAGCAACTCTCGCACGATCCGCAGGCCATCCAGATGGGCCAGCGCCTGTTCGGCGACAATTGCGAGGCCTGCCATGGCGTCACCGCCAAGGGCAATGCGCTGCTTGGCGCGCCCAACCTGAGCGACAACATCTGGCTGTTCGGCGGCGACGGCAAGGCGATCACCGCCTCCATCCACGACGGCCGCAACGGCGTGATGCCGGCGTGGAAGGCACTCGGCGAGAACACCGTCGACGATCTGGTGCAGTATGTGCTCGGCCTGTCCGGGCGACCGCACGACGCCGCCATGGCGGCGAAGGCCGAGCCGATCTTCAAGAGCACCTGCGCGGCCTGCCACGGCAAGGACGGCAAGGGCAACCCGGCGCTCGGCGCGCCCAACCTCACCGACAGCACATCGAAGTGGGGCAGCTCCGTGGCCGACATCCACGCCACCATCCACGACGGTCGCCAGGGCCACATGCCCGACTGGGACAAGCGCCTCACGAACAGCCAGATCCACGTGCTGGCCGCCTACGTGTACCACCTTTCGCACCAGGATCATGACCAGGCAAAGTGACATGATCGGGCACGACAGCCGCTGGTATTGCCAGCCGATCGCCTGGTTGGGCATCGGGATTTTCCTGGCGATACTGGGCGGCTGCATCTGGACGGTGACGATCAGCTCGCGCTACATCGACATCGACGCCTACGGCAACGCGCCGAAGATTCTCGGTGTCCCCGCACCATCGACCGCGGCGGATACGGAGAAGCCGTGAGCACCGCGCATGCCGTCTGGTTGCGGCCCGAACTGACGCGCCAGGTGCTGCGTTTGCGGCGCGACGGCAAAGCCGATCTGGCGCTCAAGGTGCCCGATCTGCAAACGCCTTATCAGGCATTGCGTCTGGAGCAATGGTTGCAGGCCTTGCCTGGCGTATCGCGCGTCAACGTGGATACCCGCGCCAGACGCATCCGCGTGACCCTGCAACCGGCCCTCGTCGATATTCCCCGTCTGCTGGATGCCTGTGCCAAAGCCGGTTGTGCGGCCGAACCGCTTCCCCACAACCAGTTGAATGACGACGTGCGGCACGAAGCCGACGATGCCCTGCGGCGGCTGGTGGTGGCTGGCCTGTTTGGCATGCAGGCCATGATGTTCGCCTTCGTGCTCTACATCGGCGTGGTCGATGCCGTCGACGCCACCACCATCGAGTTGTTCCGCTGGCTCGGCCTGCTTTCGGCCACACCGGTGGTTGGCTATGCCGCCGCGCCTTTTTTCCGCCACGCATTGACCGATCTGCGTCATCGCCGCGCCGGCATCGACGTGCCCATCGCGCTGGCGGTGTTGCTGATCTACCTCGCCAGCCTGTGGGCCACCGTCACGGGCCATGGTGAAACCTGGTTCGATTCGGCCTGCATGCTGATCTTCGTGCTGCTGCTGGGTCGCTATCTGGAGCTGCGCGCGCGCCACCAGCAGCAGGCATCCATTCGCACCGGCAGCGACGCCATGCCGCTGATCGCCACGCGCCGCCAGGCCGACGGCAAGCTGCAAGCCGTCGCCATCGCCGAGCTCGTGGCCGGCGACACGGTGCATGTCGCCGAGGGCAGTGTGGTGCCCGTCGACGGCACGCTGACCACGGCCACGGCACGTATCGACACCTCAGCGTATACCGGCGAGTCGCGTCCGCAAGTCTGCCGATGTGGCGATGCCGTCGCCGCCGGCAGTCTGGTGCTGGACGGCTCTCTGGAGTTGCGCGTCACGCGGAAGGGCGCCGACAGTCGCATGGCGCGCCTGCATGCGCTGAGCAAACGCGCACGTCGGCAGGGTGTTCGTGCCGATGACGCCAACGGTGCGGCTGTATCCTGGTTTGTCGGCGGCGTGCTGCTGCTGGCTGCAGCCACGCTGGGCTTCTGGCTGTGGCGCGATCCGGCGCGCGCCCTGAATGCCACCGTCGCCGTGCTCGTCGTCGCCTGCCCCTGCGCCTTTGCGCTGGCGGCGCCGGCCACGTTGACGCGCGGCGTCGACCTGCTGTCCCGTTGCGGCGTTTTCGTCACGCGCCCGCGCGCCTTGCATGCATTGGCCAAGGCCGATCATGCGATCTTCGACAAGACCGGCACATTGACGCGTCCCGAAGTGGACACACGATGCGTTC
>DASSBH010000201.1:0-19316 GCA_035698945.1 Oleiagrimonas sp. | reverse complement strand
ATGCCTTCGAGCACTTCGGCCACCAGCACGAACAAGGTGATGATGAGCGCCGTCAGGTACTGGCCGAGGCCCGCGGCCGCGGCGATGGCGATGGTCATGGACAGTTCCATGGTCATGCGCCGGGCGGCGATGTTCTCCAGCGCCTCGCGGAAAATCGGCCAGCCGCCGATGACGAGCGCCAGTATGCCGACGACGCTGACGCGCGGCCACGGTTGCCACGGCCACAGCCAGACGACGAGAGCGCCGACGGCGACCATCGCGATGCGTGCGGCGTCGATGCGGCTCAGCGCATGTTCGTGAGCGTGCGCGCCGTCGGCTTCAGCGGCATCCGTGTGATGGGTGGTGTGGTCGTGTGAATGCATGGGATGGGCGCTATTTGAAATAGGAATGCACCACGTCGATCAGCTCGGCGGCGCTGTCGTCGTCGGCTTGCGGGTGCATCAGGTGGGTACGGATGTGGTCTTCCACTACTTCAGCCATCAACCCGTTCATGGCGCCACGGCTGGCGGCGATCAGTTGCATCACGCGCTCGCAGCCGGCTTCCGATTCCAGGGCGCGTTCGATGGCTTCCACTTGCCCGCGCAGGCGGCGGACACGGTTCAGGAGCTTGGTTTTTTCGCGGATGGTGTGGGACATGGGTGGTGGTTTGTAGGATACCGGGGTAGGGTATTTTGAGGTAATTTTATGGGCGTCGGTGATGGTTGGCAAGGGACGAGGGGCAAGGGGCGAGGGGCCGCTCCATACGGTGCCTGACCGCGCATTGTTTGCTTCAGTGGTAATTAACCAGTGTGGCGCCAAGGTCGTGATTTGCGCGGCAGCGAGGTGCGACCATGAAAATCGAGACGGGCAACGATGCCCAGTTGGACAAACTGGGTGAGCTGATCAAGGACATCGAAGTGGCGATGCTGACCACGCATGCCGCCGATGGATCGCTGGTCAGCCGACCGCTGCAGACCTTGAAGCTGGATGCCGACGGCGAACTGGTCTTTTTCACCGCGCTGGACAGCCACAAGGTCGATGAGCTGACAAACGCCGGCGACGTGAATCTGGCCTACGCCAATCACGACGACAGGCGCTACGTCTCCGTGCGTGGACGCACGCGCATCGACCGCGACCGCGCCACCATCGACGAATTGTGGTCGTCGGTGCAGAAGATCTTTTTTCCCGAGGGCAAGGACGATCCCAATCTGGCGGTATTGCGCGTGCGCGTGCGTGACGCTTCGTACTGGGAATCGGCGGACAACTTCGTGCTGCGCGCGCTGGATTTTTCACGCGCCATGTTTAGCAAGGAGCCTTCGGATCTGGGCAAGCGCGGACACCTCGATCCTGAATCGCATCGTTCGGCATGAGTGCCCCATGCCATTCGGGCGTCATGCAAGGCAATCAAGGCAAGGGCAGCACTCTTGTCAACGTGTCGCGCGCCGCTTCGAAGGAGAAATAACGGCGGACATTGTCCAGGCCGGCATCGGACAGATGCCGCCATAGTTCCGGATCCTGGTGCAATCGCACCACGGCGGCGGCGAAGCTGTCGGCATCCTCGGCCACCAACACGTCCTCGCCATCGACAAGATGCATGCCCTCGGCGGCGACCGGCGTGGCGACGACCGGCAAGCCATAACTCATGGCCATGTTGACCTTGCCCTTGACGCCCGCGCCGTAGCGCAGCGGCGCCACCGAGATGCGGCAGGCATTCATCCACGGCGCCAGTTCGGTCACGCGGCCGTGCAGGGTGACGCCGGGTGCATCGAGGGTGCGGCGCGCCTCGTCGGGGATGTCGCCGAGGATGTGCAGTTCGAGGTCCGGCAACGACCGGCGGATGCGCGGCAGGATGTCTTGCACCATCCAGCGCATGGCGTCGGCATTGGGCGGATGGTTGTAGCCACCGATGAAAACCAGACCCCGCCGCTTGTCGAAGTCGGCATGGCGGCCATGCACCAGGTGCACGTTGGAAAGCAGTTCGATGCGCGAAGCGGGCGCTTCATCCATGAGCAGATCGTGCTCGACCGGACTGACCACGAAGGTCATGTCGCAGGCTTCCACCAGGGCCAGCTCGCGCCGGCGCGAGGCTTCGGCCTGACGCGCCAGCGCGGCGTTGCCGGACAGCTCCGCGGCGCGCTCCTCACGCAGGAAGTGCAAATCCACGGTGTCGAAAATGACCTGCGCGCGGGGCGCGAGACGACGCACCAGCGGCAGGTACTGGTCGGCGACCGCGCAACGGCACAGCATGACGGCATCCAGTGCGTTGCCGTGACGCTGCAGCCAGGCCGAGGCATCGCGCACCCAGGGCCGGCGCAGCACTTCCACGCCCAACGTGCCCAGGGCGTCCACGTGCGATTCGTCGGCGTGCCCGTCGTCCGGCAGAAAACTGACCTGCCAGCCCAATTCGTGCAGCAGATGGAAGATGGCGGTCAGGCGCAGCGAGCCGGAATCGCGCGCGGGTTCGGGCACGGTGGTGTCGACGACGAGGATGCGCGGGCGTCCGCCATGCAGGAGGCCGTCCACCGGCGTGCCGGGCGCGGGATGCGCGCGTAGGGTTTCCGCCCAGGTGTCGGCAAACCGGCGCTGGTTGATCTGCTGTTGCTGCTTGATGCCGGCAAACACGTCGGTGCCGGACGTCGTGCCTTCATCGTGCACGATCAGGCTGCGCGGTTCGTACACCACGCGCCGCCCGGCCGCGCGCACGGAAAAGGCCAGGTCGGTGTCTTCGTAATAGGCCGGCGCATAACGCGCATCGAAACCGCCGATGCTGGCGAACAGGCGGCGCGGAATCATCAGCGCCGCGCCGGATACGTAATCGACTTCGCGACGGAAGCGGTAGCGCGGATCGTTGCGATCCTCGAAGCGCCCCGTGTTCCAGCACGCGCCGTCGGCATAGACGATGCCGCCGGCTTCCTGCAATCGTCCGTCCGGGTACACCAGGCGGCTGCCGGCGATGCCGCCATCGTGCACCTCGGTCAGGCATTCGTGCAGCGTGTCCAGCCAACCTGGCGTCACCTGCGTGTCGTTGTTGAGGAACAGCAGAAAATCGCCGCGCGCGGCCTTGGCGCCCGCGTTGCAGCTGCCGATGAAACCGAGGTTGTCGGCATGGCGCAGCACGCGCAGTCCGTCGATCCGGCTCAGCGTGGCGGCGCTGTCGTCCGGCGAGGCATCGTCGACCACGATCACTTCGAACGGTGTTTGCGCGCCGTGGCGGGCGATCGAGCGCAGGCAGGCCAGAGTCCACGGCAACTTGCCGTAGACCGGCACGATCACCGACACCGTCGGCGTTTCGCTGGTCGGCAGCGCAAACGGCTCGAACGGCGTGTCCAGCGGCAGCAGATCGAGGCGAGTGTCGGTGGCGGGCCGCCGTTGGAAGGATTGCATGATGCGCTTGTACGTGCCGCGCACACCCCGCTGCGCGATCGATCCCCGGACGCGCCGCAACAGGTAACCCCAGCGACGCAGACGCCAGCTCATGCGGTGATTCCCGGAATGTTGTGGTGCTGTCTGCTCATGCGTGTGTCGTGTGTCGATGCTTGGCAAAGGGTAGGGCGGGCACTGCCCGCCATGGAAGGTCATGCCGGCACGGAGAACATCCGGCGGGCAATGCCCACCCTGTGCATCCGGCCCGGACTGGAGATCATTCGATGGGAAGCCAAAGCCAACGATTATGCCCTGATTGACAAGCCCCGGCTTTTGACGAGCCTGAACGCCACATGACGCGATGGGCTTCGCACAAACGGCAAGCCGGCGGGTCGCGTGCAACCACATGTACGCTGGCCTGTCTATAATCCGACCAGTTTCCACCACGGTTCCGCCTTTGACTCATTTTCCCCGCATTCGATCCTTCTGGCGTGTCGTATGGCCCTGGCTCCGTTATCCGTTCTGGGGCGGCCTGGGTTTCGTGGTCGGCTTCCTGGTGCCTTACACGCTGGTGCTTAATGCCAGCGTGCAGGAGCGCTTCAACGACCTGGTGTTCTCGGTGCCCACGCGCGTGTATGCGCGGCCCCTGCCGCTCCGGGTCGGCGAGCCGATGACGCCGAAGGCGCTGGAACTGGAACTGAAGTTTGCCGGCTACACGCACGACGACGAAGGCAGGACCCCCGGCACCTGGACGGGCGGCGACACGCGCTTCGTGATTTCCTCGCGCGGTTATGCCGGGCCCGAGGGCGGCGAGTTGCCGCGACGCATCGAGGTGACGCTGGGCGGGCACGACATCGCCTCGGTCACCGACACGAAGGGCCGTGCGATCGCGCTGACGCATCTGGATCCGGCGCGCATCGCCACCCTCTATGGCGCCGAGCAGGAAGAGCGGCGCGTGGTCGGACTCAAGGAACTGCCGCCGCTGCTGATCACCGGCCTGCAGGCGGTGGAGGATCGCAACTTCAACAGCAACATCGGCATCGACTTCGGCGCCATCGCGCGCGCGGCCTGGGCCGATCTGCGCGCCGGCCACATCGTGCAGGGCGGCTCCACGCTGACCCAGCAGCTGGTGCGCAACCTGTATCTGGATCGCAACCAGACCATCGTGCGCAAGTTGAACGAGGCGTTGCTGGCGATCCTGATCAAATACCACTACGGCAAGGAGCGCATCCTCGAGGCCTACGTCAACGAGGTATTCCTTGGCCAGAAGGGCAACCAGGCCGTGCACGGTTTTGCCGCCGCCGCGGAGTTCTATTTCGGACGCCGTGTGCAGGAGCTGTCGCCGGCGGACATCGCCCTGCTGGTGGGGCTGGTGCGCGGACCGAGCTATTACAACCCGCGTTCCCATCCCGAGCGCGCGCTGGCGCGGCGCAACCATGTGCTGGCCGAATTCAACAAGACCGGCCTGCTCGACAACGCCGCCACCATGCGCGCGCAGGCGTCGCCGCTGGGCGTGATCGGCCGCGCGCGTCTGCCGCATGATCGCTTCCCGGCGTTCATGGATCTGGTGCGCGCGCAGATCATGCACGACTTCAGCGAAGACCAGTTGCGCGGCGGTGGCCTGTCCATCTTCACCACACTGGATCCGGCGGCGCAGCTTTACACCGAGCAGGCCATCGCCACCACGCTCAAGAACATGGGCAAGCGCGGCAAGCCATTCCAGTCCGCCGCCGTGGTCACCAACCCGCACAATGGCAACGTGCTGGCCATGGTCGGCAGCCGTGATCCGCGCAAGCCCGGCTTCAATCGGGCGCTGGATGCGCGTCGCTCGGTGGGTTCGGCGATCAAGCCGTTTGTGTACCTGGTGGCATTGGCGCAGCCCACTCGCTGGTCGCTGGCCAGCGTCATCAGCGATGCGCCGGTCAACATGAAGCAGCCCGACGGCAGCGTGTGGACACCGAAGAACGACGACAACCAGTCGCACGGCAACGTGTTCCTGGTCGATGCGCTGGTCAACTCGTGGAACCTGGCCACGGTGCATCTGGGCATGGCCATCGGCATTCAGCGCGTGCAGCAGTTCCTGGAGTCGTTCGGGCTCAAGCACGTCAATCCGAACCCGTCGCTGGTGCTGGGCGCCATCGACCTCTCGCCGGCCCAACTTGCCTATCTCTACCAGTTCATCGCCTCCGGCGGCCATGCGCTGCCGCTGGTGGCGGTGCGCGGCGTCACCGACTCGCACGGCAAGACGCTGCGTCGCTATCGCGTGCATCAGGACAAGGCCGAGTACCAGCTGCCGATCAAGCTGATCACCTACGCCATGCAACAAGTGGCCCTGCGCGGCACCGCCTCCACGATTGCCACCTCCGGCATGGGCTGGCTGCATGCCGCCGGCAAGACCGGTACCAGCGACAGTCAGCGCGACAGCTGGTTCGCCGGCTTCACCGGCAACCGCCTGGGCGTGTTCTGGATGGGACGCGACGACAACAAGCCGACGCACCTGTGGGGTTCGTCGGGCTCACTGGTGGCATGGCGCTACCTGTTCTCGCACATGCCGACACAGCCCTTGCCGCCGCCGTCCGATCTGGGCCAGGGCATCGACTACGTCTGGATCGATCCGCAGAGCGGCGAGCGCACCAAACCCGAGTGCGACGGCGCACGCCACATGCCCTTCATCGCCGGCACCGAACCGACCGAAGTGCACGGCTGTTTCTGGCAGCAGTTCGAGGGACTGTTCGGCGGCGGCAATGACGCTCCCACTCCTTCGACTCAACCCTCGGCACCCAGGTAATCATGTTGTTGCAACGCCGTTTTCTTCTCGCCCTGTTTCCATTGGCCGCCGCGATGCTGACGGCATGTTCCCAACCAAGTCTTCCGTCGCCGAAGGCGGTGCGTTCCGGCGACGACCTGGTCGCGGCCATCCGCGCCGCCGGCAAAAGCGATGATTCGGTCATCCACGTGGAACCGCTTCGCGAGCCGGGCGTCAGCCAGCTGCTCGACAAGATGCATGCCGAGCAAGCCATGCATCATTACAAAGCGGCGGCAGCCACCCTGGACAAGGCGCTGCAATTGTCACCCAAGGCGCCGGATCTGCTGCAGGAGCGCGCCGAACTGGCGATACGCCTAGGCAACTACGCCAAGGCCGAAAAACTGGCGCGCCAGTCCTACGCGCTGGGCCCCAAGCTCGGCTCCCTGTGCGCACGAAACTGGCAAACCGTACTGGAAATGCGCCGCATCGCCGACGATGCCGCCGGCGTCCAAAGCGCACGCAAGGCGCTGACCGAATGCGCGAAGCAAGGCCCCGTGCGCATGTGATGCCGTGTCGGCATCGCGGCGGGCAGTGCCCGCCTTACGTGTTACGACACACGCGGGAGTTGCGAAATCCTGTAGGGCGGGCACTGCCCGCCGCGCAAGCCCGCAATGACCTCAAACCAACCGCGCTTCGTCTTGCCGGTTAAGCGCCCACGCCACGTGCTCGCGCACGATGGGCGAAGGGTGGTCGGCTCGGGTCTTGAGGGCATCCACCACTTCCGCCGACGGCGCGGCGTTGCCCAGCGCCACGGCAATGTTGCGCAGCCAGCCTTCGTAGCCGGTGCGGCGGATGGCCATGCCTTCGGTTTTTTCGAGGAAGGTGGCTTCGTCCCAGGCAAACAGTTCGGTGAGCTTGCTGGCGTCGAGGCTGTGGCGTGGGGCGAAGTCGGCCTCCGTGGCGGTCTTGGCGAACTTGTTCCACGGGCAGACCAGTTGGCAGTCGTCGCAGCCGAAGATGCGGTTGCCCATCGGCTTGCGCAGTTCCTCGGGGATCGCGCCCTTGAGTTCGATGGTCAGGTAGGAAATGCAGCGCCGGGCATCGAGCTGGTACGGCCCGGTGATGGCGCCGGTCGGGCACACGTCGATGCAGCGCGTGCAGGTGCCGCAGTGATCCGTGACGGGTGGATCGACTGGCAAGGGCAGGTCGGTGAACAGTTCGCCCAGAAAAAACCATGAGCCGGCGTGCCGCGACAGCATCAACGTGTGTTTGCCGCGCCAGCCCAGGCCCGCCTTGCGCGCCAGCGCTTTTTCCATGACCGGCGCCGAATCGCAGAAGGCGCGATAGCCGAATTCGCCGACCTGTTCCTGGATGCGTTTGGCCAGTTTCTGCAGGCGCTTGCGCATCAGCTTGTGGTAGTCGCGGCCCAGTGCATAACGCGAAATGTAGCCGAGCGAATCGTCGTTGATGACCGACCACGCCTCGCGCGCGCCCGGCGGCGTGCTGTCCATGCGTACTGAAATCACGCGGACGGTGCCGGGATGTAATGCATCCGGTCGCGCGCGCATGTCGCCGTGCTGTTCCATCCATGCCATGTCGCCGTTGCGGCCGGCTTCGAGCCAACGCTTGAGGTGGGCTTCATCCTCGCTGAGGTCGGTGTCGGCGATGCCGACGTCGGCAAAACCCAGCTCGCGCGCCCACCGCTTGATGTCGGCGGCGAGGGTGGCGTAGTCGATGGTGGAAGTGTCGGACATGGGGCCCATTGTAGTTGCGGGCACAACTCACCCGATAACGAATGACGATGCAAGCACGCGTAGGGCGGGCACTGCCCGCCGAACGAAGTTTGCGTGCACATGAGACTTTCATGGCGGGCAGTGCCCGCCCTACACGCTGTGGTTTGCCAACGCCTTCCCGTCATTCCGGCGAAAGCCGGAATCCATTTGCGATCTTGCCGCAAGTACACAATGGATTCCGGCTTTCGCCGGAATGACGGGATTGGGGTTAACGCTTTTCCCGAGTCCCGAGTCCCGAGTCCCGAGTCCCGAGCTATGCTCTACCCATGAACCTACCGTCCAACAATGCGCTTTACACCACGGCACAGGTGCGCGCCCTGGACGCCCATGCCATTGACGTGCTCGGCATCAACGGCGACGAGTTGATGCGCCGGGCCGCGCGCGCGGCCTTCGACGTGTTGTGCCGGCGCTGGCCGCAGGCGTCGCGCATCGTGGTGGCTTGCGGCCCGGGCAACAACGGCGGCGATGGCTTTCTGCTGGCTGCGCTCGCGCTTGAGGCGGGCCTGGATGCCCGCGTGCTGGCGTTGACGGCCGATTCACGCGGCGATGCCGCGCATGCGCGTCAGGCATTTGTCCGGGCCGGCGGTCGCATCGATCTGACGTGGGAAACCGCGGATCTGGAACAGGCCGACGTGATCGTCGATGCCCTGTATGGCAGCGGCTTGACGCGCCCCCTGCGCAACGACGCGGCGACTCTGGTCGAAGCTATCGGCACCAGCGGCAAACCGGTATTGGCGCTGGATGTGTCCTCGGGCTTGAATGCCGATACCGGCACGGCGGACGGCGCCGTGATCCGGGCGTCGGCCACGGCCTGTTTCGTGGCCTGGAAGCGCGGCCTGTTCACGGGGCAGGCTGCCGATTGTTGCGGAGCGTTGAGTCTGCACACTTTGGGCTTGCCCGACGCCGTGTACGCCACGCAGGAAGCCGATGCCGTCCTGTTGTCGCAAACCGCATTGCCAGCGCGATCGCGCGACAGCCACAAGGGTCGTTACGGCCATGTGCTGGTCATCGGCGGCGATCACGGCATGGGCGGTGCGGTATGCATGGCTGGCGAGGCGGCCTTGCGCAGCGGCGCCGGACTGGTCAGCGTCGCCACGCGCGGCGAGCATGTGCCGGCGTTGCTGTCGGCGCGCCCGGAATTGATGGGAAAGGCGGTGACATCGGCCGAGTCGCTGTCGCCATTGTTCGAGCGGGCCAGCGTCCTGGCGCTTGGGCCCGGTCTGGGGCAGGGCGAATGGGGCCGCGATCTTTGGCAAGCGGCGTTGGCGTCAGCCTTGCCGTTGATGCTGGATGCCGACGGGCTCAATCTGCTGGCTGCCGCCCCACGCGACTTCGGCGGTCGTGACGTGGTGCTGACGCCGCATCCCGGCGAGGCGGCGCGCCTGCTCCGGAGTGACACGGCTGCCGTGCAGGCGGATCGCTTCGCCGCCGCGCGCGAACTGGCCGTTCGCTATCGCGCCGTGGTTGTGCTCAAGGGCGCGGGCAGCCTGGTGGCGGCGCCGGACGGGCGTGTGGCGGTGTGTCGGCATGGCAATCCCGGCATGGCCAGCGGCGGCATGGGCGACGTGCTTGGCGGTATCATCGCCGGTTTGCTGGCGCAGCACCAGTCGCCATGGCAGGCGGCCTGCCTTGGCGTCGACCTGCACGCGCGGGCGGGCGACCTGGCCGCCCGGCAGGGCGAACGGGGCCTGCTGGCCAGCGACCTGTTTGCTCCGTTGCGCTCGCTCATCAATGGCCTGGACAACTGACATGTGCACATTCGACTTGCCCGACGAGGCGGCGACCCGGGCCTTGGCCAGCCGCGTGGCCGGCGCGCTCGATGGCGCGCTGGTGTTGTACCTGGAGGGCGATCTGGGCGTTGGCAAGACCAGCTTCGCGCGTGCGCTGCTGCAGGCACTGGGCGTGGGTGAGCGCGTCAAAAGCCCCACCTACACCCTGGTCGAGTCGTATCCGATACCCGGCGGACGGGCCTGGCATCTGGATTTATACCGCATCGCCGATCCCGGCGAGCTGGAATGGCTGGGGCTGGACGCGCTCATCGAACCGGGTGCGTTGGTGCTGGTGGAATGGCCGCAGCATGGCGCGGGCGCGTTGCCGGATGCAGATCTGATACTGCACCTGAACCATGCCGGTACCGGCCGTACGGCGCGCTTTACGGCACGGAGCACGCGCGGACAGGCACTTTTGCGTCATTTATCCGATTGAAAAGACAGGTAAAAGCCGGAAAATGGCAGAATCCATGCAAAACCGGCGCTTGCCCATGTTTTCTTAGGCATGCTTGACAAAGTTGGTGCAGGTTGCGGATTCCAAAGGGAAACCGGGCTTGCAATCACGTTTTCTTTGCAGTATTTATTCGCGTCATGAAAGGGTTGCGCCGCGTTTCAATCTGGCTGACATGTGTCGCGCTGATGGCCGCGAGCGGTCTGTGTGCGGCCCGTGGCACCGCTATCGAGTCGGTTCGGGTGTCGGACAACGCCGCGCGCACGCGCGTCGTCATCAACCTGTCCGGCACGGCGCAGTACAAGCTGTTCCAGCTGTCCAACCCCGATCGCGTGGTGCTGGATTTCAGCGACAGCGAGCTTGGCCACGGTTTCGATGCGCCGCATGACGTTGGCGTGCTCAAGGACATCCGTACCGGTCGTCACGGCAAACACGGCGTGCGCGTGGTGCTGGATCTCGCAGGCTCGACCCATCCCAAGAGTTTTCAGCTTGCGCCCGGCGACGGTCACGGCCATCGGCTGGTGGTGGATTTGTACGGCAAGAGTTCGGCAGCCGTCGCCAGTCGCAGCGAGCGGCAGGCCGCCACGCATGCCGCCGAACTGCTCGGTGGCGCGCGCAAGATCATCGTGGCCGTGGATGCCGGCCATGGCGGCACGGATCCGGGAGCCCACGGCCGGCACGGCACCAAGGAAAAGAACATCACGCTGAAAGTGGCGAAGGATTTGGCTGCCTTGATCGACAAACAACCCGGCATGACCGCCGTGCTGACCCGCAAGGGCGATTACTACGTGCCGCTCAAGCGCCGCTACCAGATTGCGCGCCAACACAATGCCGACGTGTTCGTTTCCATCCACGCCGACGCCTTCAAGTCGAGCGACGCCAAGGGCTCGTCGGTGTGGGTGCTGTCCACGCACGGCAAGGTCAGCGAGGCCGCACGCTGGCTGGCCGACCGCCAGAACAGCTCGGATCTGATCAATGGTGCGTCGCTGGACGACATGAACGACACGCTGGCATCCGTGCTGCTGGACATGCAGCAGAACTACGCCATCGGCGCCAGCAGCAAGATCGCCAACAACGTGCTGCATGCGTTGTCGAAGCTTGGTCCAACCCATCGCGACCACATCGAGCGCGCCAACTTCGTGGTGCTGCGCTCTCCCGACGTGCCGTCGATCCTGGTGGAAACGGCCTTCATCACCAATCCGGTGGGCGAGCGCAAGCTGCGCAATCCGTCCTATCAGAAAAAACTGGCCCACGCGATTCTGGGCGGGGTTAAGAAATATTTCGAAACCACGCCGCCACAGGGCACCTGGTTCGCGCTGCAGGCAAGAAAGCGCCGTGGCGAACTGGCCAAGCCGGTTGCCGTGGCCAGGGCGGATGCCACCGACAACGACGTCAGCGACGTGTACAAGGTCGGGCGTGGCGATACGCTGTCCAGCATTGCCCATCAGTACGGCGTCAGCGTGAGCGCGCTCAAGACCGCCAACAACATGCGTGGCGATCTCCTTCGTGCGGGTACGGTGCTGGCCATTCCCGCCAGCTGAGTCGCGAGTAGGGTGGGCACTGCCCGCCGTGAAAAGCCGTCGGCAACCGTGAAGCTTTTTTGTCGGGCAGTACCCGACCTGCTGAATGCGGATTGGCTTTATCCTAGGCCGCATGCCTTCAATTCGCCCGCTCCCTTCCGAACTCATCAACCAGATCGCCGCCGGCGAGGTCATCGAGCGGCCGGCTTCGGTGGTCAAGGAACTGGTGGAAAACAGCCTGGATGCCGGCGCCACACGCATCGAGATCGACATCGAGGCCGGTGGCGCGCGCCTGATCCGCGTGCGCGACGACGGCAAGGGCATCGCCGCCGACGAACTGCCGCTGGCGGTGGCCGCGCACGCCACCAGCAAGATCGCCAGTTTCGACGATCTGGAACACGTCGCCACCATGGGTTTTCGCGGCGAGGCGCTGGCCTCGGTGGCGTCGGTATCGCGTTTCAGCCTTGTCTCGCGACCGCAGGGCAGCGACATGGCCATGCGCATCGAAAGCGGCACCCACGGCATCGATGAGGCACGCCCGGCGCAGCATCCGCCCGGCACCGGCATCGAAGTGCGCGACCTGTTCTACAACGTGCCGGCCCGGCGCAAGTTCCTGCGCACCGAACGCACCGAGCTCGGCCACATCGACGACCTCATCAAGACGCTGGCGCTGGCGCATGCGGCGGTGGAGTTTCGCCTCACCCACAACGGCAAGCCGTTGCGTCTGTACAAGGCGGCACGCGACGAGGCGTCGGCGTTGGCGCGCGCCGCCGAAGTGCTGGGGCCGGAATTTCCCGAACGCAGCCTGCGCGTGGAACAGGAAGGGGCGGGCATGCGCCTTTCGGGCTGGGTCGGCCTGCCCACGGCTTCGCGCGCGCAGGCCGACCAGCAATACTTTTTCGTCAACGGTCGCATGGTGCGCGACCGCATCGTGGCGCATGCCGTGCGTCAGGCCTATGCCGACGTGTTGTTCCACGGTCGGCATGCCGTGTTCGTGCTGTTTCTGGAACTCGATCCGGCCGGCGTCGACGTCAACGTGCACCCGGCCAAGCACGAGGTGCGTTTCCGCGAGCAGCGCCTGGTGCACGACTTCCTGTTCCGCAACCTGCACGAGGCACTGGCCGACACGCGCGCCGGCAGCGTCACTTCCTTGCCGGCCGGCAAGCTGCCCGAAGGCATGCGTGCACCGATGGCCGCCGAGCCGCCGGGCATGCCCGCGCGCGGCGGCAACGGCGGCGGACGCGGTGGTGCTTGGCATCCGCAGAAGCCGTTATCGCTCGGCGTGCGTGAGGCGCCGCTGGGCGAATACGCGGCCCTGGCCGGAGAGCCGCGCGCCGTGGTCAGCGCCCCCGTGCCGCTGCCCGGTGAAGAAGGCGACGACGCGCAGGACATTCCGCCGCTCGGCTACGCGCTGGCGCAACTGAAAAGCATCTTCATCCTGGCCGAAAACGCCCACGGCCTGATCCTGGTGGACATGCACGCCGCCCACGAGCGCATCACCTACGAGCGCCTGAAAGCCGGGCGCAGCACCTGCAGCCTGCGTTCGCAGATGCTGCTGGTGCCGCTGTCGATCGCCGTTTCCAGCCGCGAAGCCGCCGCCGCCGAGGAATACGCCGAGTCATTGGCCGGCTGGGGCCTGGAGCTGTCGCGCAGCGGTCCCTCGTCCATCGTCGTGCGGCGCATTCCGTCGCTGCTCGAAGGCGCCGACGCCACCGAACTCACCCGCGACGTGCTGGCGGAACTCGCCGAGCATGGCCATTCCCGGCGGCTGGAGGAACTGGAAAACGAACTCCTGTCGACCATGGCCTGCCACGGCTCCGTCCGCGCCGGCCGTCGCCTGAGGGTCCCTGAAATGAACGCCCTGCTGCGCGACATGGAAGCCACCGAGCGCTCCGGCCAATGCAACCACGGCCGTCCCACCTGGGTGCAACTGCGTCTGGACGAGCTCGACCGCCTGTTCCTCCGCGGCCGCTGATCTTCTCCCTGACAACGAAAAATTGTAGGTCGGGCACTGCCCGACGAAAAAAGCTCCATAGCTTCAAATCGTTTTCGTGGCGGGCAATGCCCGCCCTACAATGCGCTCTGCAATAAAAGGCCTGTACATGAATCGGACATCCCACGCTCAAGCCATCGAAGTCTGGCGATGCGAACGTCTGGCGCGTTTGACCGCCCCCGACGGCTGGCTGACCCTGGTCGGCCTGCCGTGGCTGGATCCGGGCGACAACACCATCGGCAGCGCCGCCGACAACGCCATCGTCGTCGAAGGCCTGCCCGCGCATTTCGGCAACGTCCACCTGGATGCCGATGGCGAGGCCAGCATCACCCTGACCGGCGAAGGGCTGATCGATGGTGAACCGAAATCCAGCGCCACCTTGCAGGATGACGAACATCCGCACCCGACCCTGGTCAGCGCCGGCGACATCAGCTTTTTCCTGATTCGCCGCGGCGATCACATCGGTCTGCGCATCAAGAACATCCACGCCGCCACGCGCGAACACTTCCAGGGGCTGGACTACTTCCCGTCCGACCCGTCCTGGCGCATCGACGCCGAATGGCATCCCGCCCAGGCCGGCGAGGTGCTGGAGATGGGCACTGCCATCGGCACCATCGAAAGACATCCCATTGCCGGCCATGCCGTCTTCGAACGCGACGGCCATCGCTGCGAACTGCTTCCGGTCATCGAATCCCCCGGAGACAGACAATACTTCCTCGTCTTCGCCGACCAGACCAGCGGCAAGGAAACCTACGGCGCCGCGCGTTTTCTTTACACGGAAGAACCGAAAGACGGCCGCATCGTGCTCGACTTCAACAAGGCCTACAACCCGCCCTGCGTCTTTACCGCCTTCGCCACCTGTCCCATGGCTCCGCCGGAAAACCGCCTGCCGTTGCGGGTCACGGCAGGCGAAAAGAAGTACGCCGCGCACCCCGAATAGCGCGTGTACATGCAACTCTCCCGCACACGCTTTTCGTACTTGCGCCCTCGCTACCCGCCCCCTCGCCCCTGCTTCACTCCCCCTTGAATTCGGGCTTGCGCTTTTCCAGGAACGCCGTGGTGCCCTCGCGCATGTCCTCGGTGGAAAACGCCAGCGCGAAGTTGCGTGATTCGTAGAGAAGGCCCTGGTCGATGCCGCATTCGCCGCCGTTCAAGATCGCATCGAGGATGCCGGCGGCGGCCAGCGGTGCGGCGGTGGCGAGCTGGTCGGCGAGGGTGTCGACGGCTTCATCGAGCTGTTCGTGTTCGACCACGCGGTTGACGATGCCCAGTTCGGCGGCGCGTGGGGCCTTGATCGGTGCGCCGGTCAGGCACAGTTCCAGGGCGGCGGCGCGGCCGGCGAGGCGGGTCAGGCGCTGGGTGCCGCCGAAGCCGGGGATCAGGCCGAGGTTGATTTCCGGTTGACCGAACCGGGCCTTGTCGCTGGCGATGCGCAGGTGGCAGGCCATGGCCAGTTCCATGCCGCCGCCGAGGGCGAAGCCCTGGATGCGCGCGATGACGGGCTTGCCGAGGCGTTCGATGGCCAGCATCAGGCGCTGGCCGGTTTCCGAGAAAGCCTGCGCCTGGACGGGCGCGTAGCCGTTCATCTCGGCGATGTCGGCGCCGGCCACGAAGGCCTTGTCGCCGGCGCCGGTCAGCACCACCACGCGCACGGCATCGTCCTGGGCGGCCTGCTGGAAGGCGATGGTCAGCTCGTTCAAGGTGGCGCGATTGAGCGCGTTGAGCTTGTCCGGACGATTGACCGTGAGGGTGCGGATGGCGCCACGGTTGGCGACCTCGATATTGCGGTAGGCCATGGGTGGAGGGCTCCTGAAAACAGGCGGTCATGGTAGCAGCCGGGAACCTTTTGCCGGTCGCGGTTTTCTCAGTTTGCGGGCTTTGCAAACATGTTCCGGTCATGAAATCGTGTCAGCCATGAGAGCCGCCATCCTCCTGTTTCTGGGCGTCATGGGCCCGGTGGCGCCTGCGCTGGCTTCCGGGAACGGCCCGGCGTCGGCCAGCAGTACCGTGGGCTCGGGATCCAGGCAGGCCACCGCCTTGAACCAGCACGATGTTTCCTACGCCATCGGTTATCGCTTCGGCAGCGAGTTTGCCGACGGCCATCCGGATGTCGAACTGACGACGTTGATCCGTGCGATCAAGGACGCCTACGCCAGGCAGCCGCCGGCGGTTCCCATGGCGGTCATGAGTCGGCAGCTGGACATGCTGGGGCGTCAGATGCACCGCCAGGCGCTGGTCGAGTTCCACAAACTGGCCAGCGAGAACGCGCGCGAGAGCGCCGAGTTCATGCGCACGAACGGCCAGCGGCCAGATGTGGTGACGTTGCCGTCCGGGGTGCAATACAAGGTTCTGCACAAGGGGCAGGGCGCTGCGCCGACGGTGGACAGCACCGTGGTCATCAATTACCGCGGGTCGCTCATCAACGGCATGGAATTCGACAGTTCCTGGGCGCACGGCAAGCCGGTCACCTATGCCGTCAGCCGCATGCTGCCGGGCTGGCGCGACGTGTTGCCGCGCATGCATGTGGGTGCGCGCTGGAAGGTTTTCATTCCGCCCGACCAGGCTTACGGCGAACAGGGGCAGTTGCCGCGCATCGGCCCCAACGAGGCGCTGGTTTTCGATATCCAGTTGCTGGATGTGAAAAAATGATGGCTGGCGAGAAAACGTATCGGTGATTTGCGGGATGCCCTTCGACTTCAGCCCTTCGGGCCTACGCTCAGGGCGAACGGTGGTTGTTGGACATTAAGGTTTTTATCGTTTCGGGAGAAGACGGATGGAAAAGCAAGCCAGAACACTGACCTTTTTCATGGTTGCCGCGTTGGCGACGGTTGGACTTGCCGCCTGTTCCGGCACATCGGATCAGGGCAGCGCATCGACGGCGGCCACGGCGGCGAGCGTGACGATGGCGCATGGCACCACGCGTGACCCGGCGCAACGCGCCGCGGTATCCACGCCTGCCGCTTCGCCGGTGGAAAACCAGGGTGGCATGAAAGTGGTCGGGAGCCAGCCGGATCGGCAATACCTGTACGACCTGATGCAGGAGCCGGCATTTTCCGACGCCTTTGCCTCCATGGACGGTGTGCAATCCTTGCCGGAATGGGTGAGCAAGGGCGGCACCGCGGTACCGGCAAAGGAAGTCAGCGTGGACGGCAAATCGCGCCTTCTGGTGCAGGCCTGCAAGCCGCATGATTGCCCCGCCGAAAAGATCGTGCTGCTGTACGACAAAAGCGGCAATGCCATGCAGGGCGTATTCGTGCATGACCCCGCGCCAAGCCCGGATGCCGGTATCAGCAGCCAGGCGCAGTTCACCTGGCTGGGCAAGCCTGATGACGCCACCCGTGCTTGGCTGAAAAAGACCTTGATCTCACGCTGAAAAGCCACCACTGTTACCATTCATCCGGCTCCGCACGCCTACAACCTTGGCCCGTGAGGCAGAGGTTGAAAGACGCGCGGAAGGATGATCGCGACACGCCCGATTGGGCAAAAATTTCCATATCGAGCAGGAAAACCGACGTGCAATCGAACAACCCCGTACTCAAACGCGCCAGTTTCGACACGACGCAAGCTGTCGGCGAACGCATGACCATCAATGGCACCGTCGGCAAGACGGCGCTGCTGCTGGTGCTGGCGGTCATCACCGGCGGCTGGACGTGGCACCGCTTCGCCACGGCATTTGTCGCGGCCATGCAGCACGTCGACTTCGCCCCCGGCGCGACCGAGGCCATGGTACGTGCGCAGGCCGCTTCTGAAGCCATGGGCACGATCTCGGTGTTCCTGTGGGGCGGCCTGATCGTGGGCTTCATCCTGGCCATGGTGTCCGTGTTCAAGCCGCGTTGGAGCGGCATCACCGCGCCGGTGTACGCCCTGGCGGAAGGTTTCGCGCTGGGTGGCCTGTCCGCCTTCATGAACCTGCGTTTCCCGGGCATAGTGCTGCAGGCGGTGATGCTCACTTTCGGTGTGATGGCGGTGATGCTGGTGGCCTATCGTGCCGGCTGGATCCGCGTGACCGACAAGTTCCGCACGTGCGTGATGGCGGGCACCGGCGCCATCGCGCTGCTGTATCTGGTGGATATCGGCCTGCGTGCCTTCACCAGCGTCGACATTCCGTTCATCCACGAATCCGGGGCGCTGGGCATCGGCTTCAGTCTGCTGGTGATCGGCCTGGCGGCCATGAACCTGGCGCTCGATTTCGACATCATCGACCAGGGCGTCGCCCAGGGCGCGCCCAAGTACATGGAGTGGTACGGCGCATTCGCGCTGATGGTCACCCTGGTGTGGTTGTACATGGAAATCCTGCGTCTGCTCAGCAAGCTGAGACGCTGAAGGGAAGGCGCGTATAATCGACCTTCGGGGAGGGCCGGCATGCAGGGTGTGCCGGCCCTCTGTCGTTTTTGCTCAAGGCAGCGGGATCCATGGACACGCGTGTTGAACAGCCCGGTTCGGAAGCAGCGGCCCAGCGCCCACGCGGCCCGGTGTTCGGAGTGCTGGGCGGGATCAGCTTCTCGCACGTGCTCAACGACATGATGCAGTCGTTGATCCTGGCCATCTACCCGCTGCTCAAGAGCGGGTTCGATCTGAGTTTCGTGCAGATCGGTTTGATCACGCTGACGTTCCAGGTCACCGCATCGTTGCTGCAGCCGCTGGTCGGCTACGTCGCCGACCGCAAGCCATTGCCGTATTCGCTTCCCATTGGCATGGGCTCGACCTTGTGCGGCCTGCTGCTGCTGGCCTGGGCGCCGAGTTATGCGCTGCTGCTGGCAGCCGCGGCACTGGTGGGCGCGGGTTCGTCGGTGTTTCACCCCGAGTCGGCGCGCGTGGCGCGCATGGCTTCGGGCGGACGCTATGGTCTGGCGCAGTCGGTATTCCAGATTGGCGGCAACGTCGGTTCATCGCTGGGGCCGCTGCTGGCGGCCTGGATCGTGCTGCGCCATGGCCGCGAAAGCGTGGCCTGGTTCGGTCTGGCCGCGTTGCTGGCCATCGTGGTGCTGCTGCAGGTCAGCCGCTGGTACAGCCGGCACGTGGCCGAACGGCGCAAGCGCAAGGTGGCCGATGCAGTGCCGCCAATCGCTTCGCGTGCCGTGGTGCGGCGCACGATCGGCGTGCTGATGGTGCTGATTTTTTCCAAATATTTTTACCTGGCCAGCATCAGCACCTATTTCGAGTTCTACCTGATCCACCACTTCGGCGTGTCGGTGCACAGCGCGCAGTTGCACCTGTTCCTGTTTCTGGTTTCGGTGGCGGCGGGAACGCTTATCGGCGGTCCCATTGGCGACCGCATCGGCCGCAAGACGGTGATCTGGATTTCGATCCTCGGCGTGGCGCCTTTCACGCTGTTGCTGCCGCACGTGGGCCTCGCGGCCACCACGGTGCTCAGTGCCATCATCGGCGTGGTGCTGGCCTCGGCGTTCCCGGCGATCATCGTGTATGCGCAGGATCTGATGCCGCAACGCATCGGCGCCGTTTCAGGCATGTTCTACGGGCTGGCCTTCGGTCTCGGTGGCATCGGCGCGGCCGTGCTGGGCGTGGTGGCCGACCATTTCGGCATTGTCTTCGTTTATCAGGTTTGCGCCTTCTTGCCGCTGCTGGGCGTGCTGGCGGTGTTTCTGCCCAATCTGCGTCCGCATCGGGCCTGAGCCACGCGACCGATAAAACCGAGGTAGGAGCGCGCCTGCGCGCGATTGCGGAACCTTGAGGCAAGATCC
>DASSBH010000200.1:0-6949 GCA_035698945.1 Oleiagrimonas sp. | reverse complement strand
GGGCCTGTTTGGTTTCGGTGTGTCGCTGGCGACCGAGCGCGACAACGGTCTGCTGACGCTCAAGCGGGCATTGCCGATGCCGCCCGCGGCCTACCTGCTGGGCAAGATGGTGATGGCGATGATCGCGGCGGCGATCGTGGTAGCGCTGCTGGTGACCATGGCCTTTTCGCTGGGGCATGCATCGTTGAGCGTGGAGCAGGTGCTGGCGCTGTTCGTCACCGACGTGCCGGGCGTGCTGCCGTTTTGCGCGCTGGGCATGTGGATGGGCACGCTGATCAAGGGGCAGGGCGCGCCGGGCCTGCTCAACCTGGTCTACTTGCCGATGTCGTTCCTGTCCGGTTTATGGGTTCCTTTGCCGATGCTGCCGGAAGCCCTGCAGCGCCTGGCGCCGGTGTTCCCGAGCTACCACCTGGCGCAGGTTGCGCTGGACGACGTCGGCATGCAGCAGGCGCCGGTGTGGCCGCACGTGATCGTGCTGGCCGGTTTCACCCTGGTCTTTCTGGGGCTGGCCGTGCGTCGCCTGCGCCGCCATGGATAACCGCCCGGCATGCCTTGCAGTAGCATGACACCATGACCATCGCCCGACTCAAGACATGGATTCCCGGCTGGCTGCGGCCCGCGCCGGACTCCATGAGCAGACACATGTACACCGCCGGTTTCCGTGGCTGGCTGTGGTTGTTCAACCTGGTGTGGTCGTTCTGGGTGTTCATGACGCCGGTGTTCGGTGAGGTGACCGTCGGTTTCTACTGGTCGGTCGGCATCAGCTATCCGATATTTCTGTTGTTGATCGCCCTGATCCACGTCCGGCCCATACGCGAAGGCGGCATCTTCATTTCCGCGTTGGTGCTGCTGGCGTGCGTGAACATGCCGTTCAATTATTCGGCCTGGGATTATGGCGTGTTTGCCTGCGCCTACATTCCCTGGTTCTACGCCAGGTCGCTGAGTCCCAGGGATCTGGGCATGTATGCGATGCGTTTCCTGATGGTGTTGCTGCCGCTGCTGGCTGTCGCCTATGCGGAGCGCTGGCCGTGGAGCGCGATGGTCATCGTCGTGAGCATCTGTACGTCGGTGGGGCTGGGCAGCCTCGCCGGACGCATATCCTTCAACAAGAATGCTGCCGAGCGTCTGTCGATGGACGAAGTACGGCGCCTGGCCGCCAATGCCGAGCGCGAGCGCATCGGCCGCGATCTGCACGATCTTCTGGGGCATACCCTGTCGTTGATCACGCTGAAACTGGAACTGTCGCGCAAGCTGTTCGATCGCGATCCCAATAGCGCGCGGCGCGAACTGAGCGAGGCCGAGGAAGTGGCGCGTCACGCGTTGGCAGAAGTGCGCGCGGCGGTGACCGGTATCCGCGCCACGGGCCTTGCCGGCGAGCTGGCTTCGGCGCGGCTGATGTTGCGCGCCTCGGGCGTGGCGTTCGCGTCCGGCGACATGCCGGTCTTGCCCGATACCGTGGACGATGTGCTGGCGCTGGTGCTGCGCGAGGCGGTCACCAACATCCACCGGCACGCGCAGGCCAGCCATGCCAGGGTCGATGTTCGCCTGCTCGATGGTCGTGTCGCGATGCGCATCCAGGATGACGGACGCGGCGGCGTCGGTGCCTACGGCAATGGCCTGCACGGCATGCGTGAGCGTGTGGAGAGCATGCACGGCAGGCTCGACATCCAGTCCCGCTTCGGCGAAGGCACCGAATTGCGCGTCGAGATGCCGTTGCCCGCGCCGGAGGCGTCGTGGGAAATCGGCGAAGCGGCGACGCCAGCACATGTCCCGACGACGGAAAAAACGGCGGAGAGCCACGCATGATTCGAGTTCTTTTGGCCGAAGACCAGGGGATGGTGCGGGGCGCTTTGTCGGCGCTGCTCAATCTGGAATCGGATATCGAAGTGCTGGGCTCGGCCAGCGATGGCGAGTCGGCCTGGCGTGAACTGCAGCGTCTGAAACCGGACGTGCTGGTGACCGACATCGAGATGCCCGGCCTGACTGGACTGGAGCTGGCCCAGCGCGTGCAGCGCCACGAATTGCCGGTCAAGGTGGTCATCGTGACCACTTTCGCGCGGCCGGGTTTTTTGCGCCGTGCGCTGGATGCGGGCGTCGTCGGTTATCTGCTCAAGGATGCGCCCGCGGAAAAGTTGGCCGAAGCCTTGCGCATGGTGAATCGCGGCGGCCGCTCCATCGACCCCGAACTGGCGCTGGAGGCGTGGTCGGAGGCCGATCCACTCAACGACCGCGAGCGGCAGGTGTTGCGCCTGGCCGGCGAAGGGCAGTCGGCTGGTGACATTGCCAGCAAACTCAATTTGTCGCATGGCACGGTGCGCAATTATTTGTCCGAAGCCATTGGCAAGCTGGGTGTGGGAAACCGTATCGAGGCTTATCGGCTGGCGCGGCAGAAGGGGTGGTTGTAGGTTTTCGGATGATTTTCAGTTCGAGGGGCTGACAACACCATCCCCACCCAGCCCTCCCCTTGAAGTGTAGCGAGCAAGAGCGAAGCTTCGATGGGTGCACCAAAGCCGGATGAGAGCCTCATGCAAAAGCCCTCCCCTTCAAGGGGAGGGTTGGGTGGGGATGGTGTTCACGGATGCCCGGATGACTGCAGTCACTCCAGCATCTTCAACGCATCCGCCTGCTGCTCGCGCGTCAGCGCATCCACCAGCTCATCCAGGTCGCCCTGCAGAATGCCACCCAGGTTGTACAACGTGAGATTGATGCGATGGTCGGTAACCCGGCCCTGCGGAAAGTTGTAGGTGCGGATGCGCTGGCTGCGGTCGCCGGAGCCCACTTGCAGGCGGCGTGAGGCGGCTTCGGCGGAGGCCTGCTTTTCGCGCTCGGCTTCCAGCAGCTGCGCCTTGAGGCGTTTCATGGCCTTGTCGCGGTTGGCGTGTTGCGAGCGTTCGGTCTGGCATTCGACGACCATGCCGCTGGGCAGATGGGTGATGCGGATGGCCGAATCGGTCTTGTTGACGTGCTGGCCGCCGGCGCCGGAGGAGCGGAAGGTGTCCACGCGCAGATCGGCCGGGTTGATCGTGACTTCGTCGATGTCCTCGGTTTCGGGGATGATGGCCACGGTGGCCGCCGAGGTGTGGATGCGGCCCTGGGATTCGGTTTCCGGCACGCGCTGCACGCGGTGGGTGCCCGATTCGAACTTGAGGCGCGAATAGGCGTTGGTGCCTTCCACGCGCGCGACGGCTTCCTTGTAGCCGCCGTGCTCACTGGAATGTGCCGATTCGATTTCGGTGCGCCAGCCGCGACTTTCGGCATAGCGCAGGTACATGCGCATGAGATCGCCCGCGAAAATCGCCGCCTCGTCGCCGCCGGTGCCGGCACGCACCTCAAGGAACAGGTTGGCCTCGTCGCGCGGATCTTTCGGCAACAGCAGGATTTTCAGCTCTTCGTCGAGCTCGGTCAGGCGGGCCTCAAGACGCGCGACGTCGGCGGCGGCCAGTTCGCCCAGCTCGGGCTCGTCGAGCATGCCGCGTGCCTCAACCAATTCCCGCGTGGCTGCCTGATGTTCGCGCAGGGCGGTCGCGACGGGTTCGAGCTGGGCATATTCGCGAGACAGCTTGCGGAAACGCGCGGCATCGGCGGCCACGTCCGGCTGGGTCAGCAGCAGGCCGACTTCTTCGTGGCGTTCGGCCAGGGTTTCCAGTTTGCGTTGAAGAGAGGGCGTCATGAAGTTACCGGGAGCAGGAATGGACAGGGCAGGGCAACGGAAGCGGCAGCCAGCCGCCCTCGCTACTTGTTCTGTGCCATCGGCTCCTCGTCCTGCATCCCTTGTTCCTCGCTCCGCTCTCCCAGCCCGTACAGCCGCTCGGCGGCGTGCAGCAGCTCCACGTCGCCGGCGAGGGTGGCGTCGCGCAGGTGGGCGCTGGGCGCGTGCAGCAACTTGTTGGTGAGGGTATGGGCAAGAAAGGCCAATGCCTCGTCCGGCGATTTGCCATGAGCGAGCATGAGGCGTGCCTTGGCCAGCACTTCGTCGCGCTGGCTTTCGGCGTTGCCGCGCAGGGCCGACACCGGGTTGTTCAGGGTCAACGCCTGACGCCAGGCCATGTAACGTTCGACCTGCAGGTCGATGATGGCTTCGGCCTCCAGTGCTGCGGCCTTGCGTGAGCGCAGGTTGTCGTCGATGACCTGCCTGAGGTCGTCGATGCCGTAAAGGAATACATCCTTCAACTCGCCCACGGCCGGGTCGATGTCGCGAGGCACGGCGATGTCGACCATGAACACCGGTTTGCGGCGGCGCATTTCGATGGCCGTCTCGACCATGGCGCGGGTGAGTATCGGTTGGCGCGCGGCGGTGGAAGAGATGACGATGTCGGCTTCGGCCAGATGGGTTGGCAGATCGGCCAGGGCCACGGCATAGCCGCCGTGACGCGTGGCAAGTTCCTGCGCGTTCTCCAGCGAGCGGTTGGCCACGATCAGGCGGCGCACATGCTTGTCGGTCAGGTGCCGGGCAACCAGTTCGATGGTGTCGCCGGCGCCGATCAGCAGCACGCAGGCGTCGTTGAGATCGGCGAATACCTGCTCGGCCAGGCGCACGGCGGTGAAGGCCACGGATACCGTGTGCGCGCCGATGCGGGTGTCGGTGCGCACGCGCTTGGCCACGGCGAAGGTCTGCTGCATCAGTCGATCCATGGGCGTGCCCAGCGTGTTCGCCTGACGCGCGAGCTGCCAGGCTTCCTTGACCTGTCCGAGAATCTGCGGCTCGCCCAGCACCATGGAGTCCAGCCCGGTCGCCACGCGGAACACGTGACGCACGGCATCGTCATCGTCATGCCGGTAAAGGAACGCATCCAGCTTGTCGGTGGTCAAACCATGATATTGGTGAAGCCATTGACGCGGGCTGTCCTCTGCGCCCCCGGCAACATCGCAGTAAAGTTCGGTGCGGTTGCAAGTGGACAGGATCAACGCTTCCTTCACGCCCGGCTGATGTGCCAATTCGCCCACGGCGACGCCGGCGGCATCGGCATCAAAGGCCACCTGTTCGCGCAGGCCGACCGGCGCGGTGAGATGATTGAGCCCGAGGGCGATCAGCGGCATGAGACGTGTATGAGAGAGAGCGGACGGCGATAGACTAGACGATCCGGGCCATCCGGAGACAGGCGCCCGCAAGCGGCAAAAGCGGAGCCAGACCAGCAGACAAAGGTAAATTGTGCGTAGCAGAAGCTTCAAATTCAAGCATATGCGTCATTTTGTGACGACTTCCGGCGTGCTGATGCTGGCCGTGGCGGGATTGTCCGGTTGCGCCGGCATGAGCGCCCGCCAGACGCCGACCACGCCACCTCCGGAGCAGCCGCTGGCGCATCTGACCGTGGCCACGCCCACTGCCGACCACGACGTGCTGGCGCAATTGCTGAACGCGCAATTCGCGCTTGAACACCATGATCTGGCCACGGCGGCCAAGGCCTATGAACAGGCCGCTGCCTTGTCGAATGACCCCGAGGTGGCGGAACGCGCCGTGGGCCTGGCCATCGCCACGCACGATCCGGACGCCGCACAGCGCGCCATGAAGCGTTGGGTGAGCCTGGGCGCCGACCCGGTGCAACTGGCGCGCGCGCGCGCCAAGCTGGCATTGGACAGCGGCGATACCGCAGGCGCCCGCGAACAGCTGGAAATACTGGTGAACAGCGGCGACAAAAACGCGTGGCGCATGCTCGGACGCCTGCTGATGGGCGCGCGCGATCCGGCCCAGGCCGGCCAATTGCTCAAGACCATCGCCACCCCCGAGCGCCTGCCGTCGGACTCGCAGGCATGGCTGGCGATGAGCGAAATGGGCAACAAGCTCGGTCAGCACGCTTACGCGCGCCAGATCGCCAAGGCGGCCATCGAAAAATTCCATTGCGCCGACTGCTATGCATGGGCGGCGCAACTGCAATCGCGGGTCGGCCATCAGGACGAGGCGCGATCCCTGTATGCCAAGGCCGTGAAAAAGGCGCCGGAGAATTCGCAACTGCGCCTGGCCTATGCCGTCTTGCTCGGCAAGCAAGGCGACAATGCCGCCGCCGCGCGCGTGCTGGCCGCCGGCAAACAGGATGCCGCCATCTACCAGGCGCGCGCCGCCTTCACGGCGCGTGCCGGCGACATGGCCGGACTCAAGCAGCTTTATCGCGAGCTGACGCAGGCGCCCGACGACGTGCAGGCTCAAAGCCGCTATCTGCTTGGCCAGCTGGCCGCCAGCACTGGCGATACGAAACAGGCGCTGGCCTGGTTCGAGCAGGTGCCGGCCGACGATGAGCATCGTTTCGATGCGGATCTGCACACGGCCTTGCTCTTGCAGCAATTGGGCAAGCCGGCCAAGGCGCATGCCGTGGCGCGGCAGATGCAGACGGATTACGCCGACGATCCGGCCAGCCTGCGCAAGGCCGTCGAACTGGAGGCCAATCTGTACATGGGCGAGCGGCAGTTCGACCACGCCGCCGACAGTTTCAGTCGTGCCCTGAAACTGGCTCCGGACGATGCCGGCCTGTTGTACGGCCGCGGTCTGGCTTATGCCGAGGCAGGACAGACGGATGCCGCCATCGTCGATCTGCGCAAGGTGCTGAAGCTCAAGCCGCACGACATCCAGGCCGCCAACGCGTTGGGCTATACCCTGGCCGACGCCAACCGTCATCTCGACGAGGCCAGCAAGCTGATCGGGCGCGCGCACGAGGCGCGCCCGCATGATCCGGCCATCACCGATTCGTGGGGCTGGCTGCAATACCGTCTGGGGCATCTGGACACGGCCGAGAAAGCTCTGCAGCAGGCCTGGAAGGCAACCGGCAAGGATCCTGAAATCGGTGGCCATCTGGCCGAGGTGCTGTGGAAGCAGGGCCGCAGCGAAGAGGCGCGCAAGGTGCTGGCGGCGGCCCGCAAGCTGGCTCCCGATGATGCCGCCCTGCGTGCCCTGGCGCGGAAGATCAGCCCGTGATGCGCTGGCTTGCGGTGGCGTTGGTCGTGGTGCTGATGGCCGCCT
>DASSBH010000199.1:0-9114 GCA_035698945.1 Oleiagrimonas sp. | reverse complement strand
GCCAGCGGCACGATCATGCTCAGGCAACCCTGGCTGGCCGGGTAACGCGACGACACGTGCAGCAGCGGCGTCATGTTGGCCATATCCAGCAACCCGAACACCGCCTGCTTGCGGCGCAGCCCGAAATACCAGTTCCACAGGCGCGGCTGGCGTGTGCGCAGCAGGCGGGCGAGGGCGATGGTGGCCTCCACGTCCGACAGCGCGTCGTGGGCGTGCTTTTGTTCGAGGTGGTTGGCTGTGGCGAGATGTTCGAGCTTGAAACTGGGCGAGCCGTCGTCGCGGGTCGGCCACGCGATGCCCTCGGGTCGAAGCGCGTGGCACATGCGCGCGAGATCAATGATGTCCCAGCGGCTGTTGCCGTTCTGCCACTCGCGCGCATAGGGGTCGTAAAAATTGCGATACAGCAAATGGCGGGTCAGGCTGTCGTCGAATCGCAGCGAGTTGTAGCCCACGCCGCAGGTACCGGGCATGGCCAGCTCGTCGTGCACGGCGGCGGCAAATTCCGCCTCGATCGCGCCATCGCGCTCGGCCTGCTGCGGCGTGATGCCGGTGATCAACGTGGCCTGCGGATGCGGCAGACAGTCCGTCGACGGCTTGCAATACAGCATGACCGGATCGCCCACCGGCGCAAGGTTCATGTCAGTGCGCATGCCGGCAAACTGCAATGGCCGGTCGCGCATCGGATCGGCGCCCGAGGTTTCGTAGTCGTGCCAGAAGAAGGTGGGTTGAGCAGTCATGGGGGGATGATCGCATTATTTTTTGAGGGGCGAGTGGCGAGGGTGCATGGCTGGGCATTGCGTGTCCCGGTCCCTTTGTCGGGCGCAAATCAGCGCCCTCGCAACTCGCCTCTCATCCCTCGCCCCTCACCCTTGCTAAACTGAGGCCCACAAAGGAGCTCCCATGCCGCAAGCTGACGAAAGCAACCTCATCTGGATCGATCTGGAAATGACGGGCCTGGATCCGGACAACGATTCCATCCTGGAAATCGCCACCGTGGTGACCGATCGCGATCTTCGTGTCCTGGCCGAGGGGCCGGTGATGGCGATTGCCCACGACGAGGCGCGGTTGCTCAAGATGGACGACTGGAACCGCAACCAGCATGGCAAGTCCGGTCTGTGGGATCAGGTGCTGGAATCCGGCTTCGACCACGCCGCGGCGGAAGCGCGCACGCTGGAGTTTCTGGCGCAGTGGGTGCCGGCGGGAAAATCGCCGATGTGCGGCAACTCGATCTGTCAGGATCGTCGTTTTCTGTACCGGCAGATGCCGCGTCTGGAACGCTATTTCCATTATCGCCACATCGACGTGTCCACGCTCAAGGAACTGGCGCGACGCTGGGCGCCGCAGGTGGCCAAGGGCTTTGGCAAGACCAGTGCGCACACGGCGCTCAGCGACATTCGCGACTCCATCGACGAGCTGTCGCATTATCGTCGTTTCATGGGCGAACTGGGCGGACAGCAGAACGCATGAACATGTTTGCTCCCGGCGTGCGGGTACTCGATTGCGCCGGGCGGCCGTTGGCGCTGGATCGACCGCGCGTGGTCGGCATCATCAACGTCACGCCCGATTCGTTTTCCGATGGCGGTGCGTACGCCTCGCCCGATGCCGCTGTGGCGCATGGTTTGCGCATGGTGGAAGAGGGCGCCGACATGCTCGACGTGGGCGGCGAGTCCACGCGTCCCGGTGCGGCGGACGTGTCGGCCGACGAGGAGCTGGCGCGGGTCGTTCCGGTCATCGAACGTCTGGCGCGCGAAGTCGCGGTGCCGATCGCCGTCGATACCTCCAAACCCGAGGTGATGACGGCCGCAGTGGCCGCTGGCGCGGGCATGATCAATGACGTTTATGCGCTGCGTCGCGAGGGTGCGCTCGATGCCGCGGCGGAAACGGGCGCGGCGATATGCCTGATGCACATGCAGGGCGAGCCGCGCAGCATGCAGGTCGAGCCGCATTACGACGACGTCGTGGGCGAGGTGCACCGTTTTCTGGCCGAGCGGGTATTCGCTTGCGAAATGGCCGGCATCGACAAACGCCGGGTGACGGTCGACCCCGGTTTCGGCTTCGGCAAAAACCTGGAACACAACCTGGCGCTGCTGCGGGCGCTGGACAAGCTGCGTGATCTGGCAGCGGGTATTTATGTGGGCCTGTCGCGCAAGTCGATGCTTGGCGTGATCACGGGTCGCGAACGACCCGCCGATCGCGTTTCCGCCTCGGTGGCCGCGGCGTTGGTTGCCGTTCAGCGCGGCGCCGTCATGGTGCGCACCCATGATGTCGCCGCCACACGCGACGCGCTCGCTGTCTGGCAGGCCGTGCATGCCGGCGATCCCGCGCTGCGCCCTGCGCCTCCCGTCGCGCCGGTCTGGCCGGACGACGACGACTGATCACGCGGCCCCGAACTCGTTATGCTTGCTCAATCTTTCGTCCCGGGCTTCTGATTCCATGGAAAAAAAATACTTCGGCACCGACGGCATTCGCGGCAAGGTGGGCAACTGGCCGATCACCGCCGAATTCATGTTGCGTCTGGGTCGTGCGGCCGGCGTTGCGCTGGCTGGCAAGAATGGACGTGCCACGGTATTGATCGGCAAGGACACGCGCGTGTCCGGCTACATGTTCGAATCGGCATTGGAGGCCGGTCTGGTCGCCGCCGGCGCCAACGTGCTGCTGGTCGGCCCGATGCCGACGCCGGCGGTGGCCATGCTGACACGCAGCCTGCGTGCCGATGCCGGCATCGTCATCAGCGCCTCGCACAATCCGCATCACGACAACGGGATCAAGTTTTTTTCCGCCGATGGCGAGAAGCTGGATGACGATGTGGAGGCGGCCATCGAGCGCGAGGTCGATGCCGAATTCGTGACCGTGCCGTCGCGCGAGCTCGGCAAGGCGAGACGCATCGACGACGCCAATGCGCGTTACGTGGAGTTCTGCAAATCCACGCTGCCGGAAGATTTCAGCCTGCGCGGCCTGAAACTGGTGCTCGACTGCGCGCATGGCGCAACCTATCAGGTGGCTCCAAAGGTATTTCGCGAACTGGGCGCCGAGGTGGTCGCGATCGGCGCGACGCCGGACGGCTTCAACATCAACGATGCCGTGGGGTCGATGCATCCCGAGGCGTTGCAAAAAGCTGTGGTCGAACAGGGCGCCGACGCCGGCATCTGTTTCGATGGCGACGGCGATCGCGTGATGATGGTGGATGCCCGCGGGCGTCTTGCCGACGGTGACGACCTGCTCTACATCCTGGCACGCGGATGGCGCGCCAGCGGTGCCCTGCAGGGGCCGGTGGTGGGCACGCTGATGAGCAATTACGGTCTGGAACAGGCGCTGGCGGCACTGGACATTCCGCTGCTGCGCGCCAATGTCGGCGACCGCTACGTGCTCAAGCAACTGAAGGAACACGACGGCATCCTCGGCGGCGAGACTTCCGGCCACATCCTGTGCCTGGATCGGGCCACCACCGGCGACGGCATCGTCAGTGCGCTGGCGGTACTGGAAATGCTGGTCGGACGCGAGGAAAGCGTGGCCGAGGCCCTGGCGCCGCTGACCAAGCTGCCGCAGACCACCATCAACGTGCGCGTGAGCGACGGCCCGGGCCGCGTGGCCAGTGCGCCGGTACAGGAGGCGCTGGCCCAGGCGCGCGCGGAACTGGCGGGGCGTGGCCGGGTGGTGCTGCGCCCTTCCGGCACCGAGCCCGTGGTCCGGGTCACCATCGAGGCAGCCGATGCCGACGAGGTGCAGGACGTGGCAAACAAGTTGGCCGACGTCGTAAAATCGGCACCGGCGTCCTGACCGACGCCTTACTCACGCTCGTGAGCCTGTGGATGCCGCGCGCATCCCGCCAGGACGCCATGGAACGGCCCGACGTGCCTCGCCGCTTGCGGCGCCGGCTTTTTCAAGCAGCCGCACGTTTACCTGGAAAATCGCATCATGAATCATGTACCCACTCTCGACATGCGCCGTTTCGACACCGACCGCGAGGCTTTCGTGGCCGAGTTGGGCGCGGCCTATCGTGAATTCGGCTTTTGCGGCATCAGCCATCACGGCGTGCCGCGCGAGCTGATCGAACACGCCTACGACGTGTTTCAGCAGTTCTTCGCGCTGCCGGCCGAAACCAAGATGAGGTACCACCAGCCGGGCACGGGCGGCGCGCGCGGCTATACCCCGTTCAAGGTGGAAACGGCCAAGGACAGCCAGTATCCCGACCTCAAGGAGTTCTGGCACATCGGCCGCGAACTGCCGGCGGACTCCAAATATGCCGCCGACATGCCGCCCAACGTCTGGCCCTCCGAGGTGTCGGATTTCAAACGTTACGGTCAGGGGCTGTATGACGCGCTGGACGAACTCGGCGGACGCCTGTTGCGCGCGCTGGCCCTGCACATCGACCTGCCGGAAAACTATTTCGTGGACAAGGTGCACTTCGGCAATTCGATCCTGCGCCCCATCCATTACCCGCCGATCGAACAGGGCGACATTCCCAATGTTCGCGCGGGCGCGCACGAGGACATCAATTTCATCACCCTGCTGGTCGGCGCCAGCGCCGCCGGCCTGGAAGTGCTGACCCGCGACGGCGAATGGCTGCCCATCACCACCGAGGGCGACGCCATCGTGGTCAACATCGGCGACATGCTGCAGCGGCTGACCAACCGGGTGTACCCGTCCACCACCCATCGCGTGGTCAATCCGCCGGGCGAAGGCGCGCGCAAACCGCGCTATTCGGTGCCGTTCTTCCTGCACCCTGACCCGGACGTGGTGCTGGATCCGCTGCCGCAATGCATCAGCGACGACAATCCGAAACATTACGAAGGCACGCTGACCGCGCACGAATACCTGCAGCAGCGCTTGCGCGAAATCCGCCTGATCTGACCCACGGGTGGGTGGGCCTTGGCAGGCCAATCGGCCTGCCATGTGATGCGCGATTCTGCTTTTGATGCGGATTGACGCGGATCAAAATGCGCTTTTCTTCTTTATCCGTGCACATCCGCGTCAATCCGTGTCCATGGCTTTTCGCGGGGTGAACCAAAGCCCATCTTGCGGAGCATGGTTACTTTGCGGCGGTGTTTTCCTGCGCGCGGTAGGCCCTGGAATGCCGTGCGGACAAATGCATGGCGAGACGGTCGGGGAGCACGTCGGCGACAGCCTTGATGAGGCGGTTGGCGCGTCCGGGCACATACACGATGCGACCACGTTCGACCGCATCCAGCCCTTCGCGCACCACGCGCTCGGCATCCATCCACATCCAGCGCGGCAGTCGCGACACCAGCTCGCGGGTGCCGGTGACGTCGTGGAATTCGCTGTAGGTGAAGCCCGGGCACAAGGCGCAGACGTGAATGTTCCGTGCCCGGTTTTCCAGCGCCAGCGATTGCGAAAAGCGGATCAGGTAACTCTTGGCCGCGGCGTACAGCGTGTGCCCGGTCGAGCCGGGCAGGTGGCCGGCCAACGAGGCCACGTTGACGATACGCCCGAAGCCGCGCTCGTGCATGCCCGGAAGCAGGCGGTGGGCCAGTTCCGTGGGCGCCGTCATCAACACCTGCATGAAGGCGGCATGGGCTTCCCACGGTTGCGAATGGAAATAGCCGGGAACGCCGTAGCCGGCGTTGTTGACCAGCATGTCGATGGCCAGTTCGCGCTGCTGCAGCGCCGCGACCAATTGCGCCGGAGTGGCCGGGTCGGCCAGGTCGGCAGGGGCCACGACCACGTCCACACCATGCATCCGTTTCAGATCGGCAGCCAACGATTGCAGGCGATCCACCCGGCGGGCGGTCAACACCAGTTGGTGGCCGCGCGCCGCCAGGGCTCGGGCAAAGGCTTCGCCGATGCCGGCCGAGGCGCCGGTGACGAGGGCGCGCCGCATGGTGGATGGACGGCTCATGAATCCCGGACTCCCGCTCGAAAAGCCGCATGATAGCGGTCATGCGTTGCCGGATGCCGACATCGCCGCTATCCTTTGCGGCCTTTGTTCAGCCGTTCATCTAGCTCATGCGCAAGAAACTGGTTGCCGGAAACTGGAAAATGCACGGGTCGCGCGCGATGGCGGGCGAGCTGGTGGATGCCATCGTTCGCGACATGCCGCAGGATATCGATGTGGCCGTGTTTCCGCCGTTTCCCTACGTGGCCGAAGTGGCGGCGCGGTTCGGCCACGCGCTGGGTGTCGGCGGACAGGATGTCAGCGCGCATGCGGAGCCTGGCGCTTTCACCGGCGAAGTGTCGGCGGCCATGCTGCGCGATGTGGGCTGTGTCTGGGCGCTGGTGGGGCATTCCGAATGCCGGCAATATCATGGCGAAAGCAGCGCCTGCATTGCCGCCAAGTTCGCCGCCGTCCGGGCTGCCGGCCTGACGCCGATATTGTGCGTAGGCGAAACGCTGGAGCAACGCGAAGCCGGGCAGGCGGAAGCCGTCATCGCCGAACAACTGGATGCGGTGCTCGACCTTTGCGGCATCGAATGCTTTGCGCAGGCGGTCGTTGCCTACGAGCCGGTATGGGCCATCGGCACCGGTCATACGGCCTCGCCGGATCAGGCGCAGCAGATTCATGCATTCATCCGTAGCCATTTGGCGAGGCGGGATGTTAAAATCCCAAAGCTGACCCGAATCGTTTATGGCGGAAGCGTCAAACCGGCCAATGCCGCCGAGCTTTTTGCGCAACCGGATATCGATGGTGGTCTGATCGGCGGCGCCGCACTGGCCGCAGCCGATTTTCTGGCCATTTGTGCTGCGGCACGGCCCTGACGTGACGCGGCGGATTGATTTATGTTCATCATTTTCAGTGTCTTCTACATTCTGGTCGCCGCGGCGATGACCGTGCTGATCCTGATGCAGCGCGGCGAAGGCGCCAACGCCGGCGCCAGCTTCGGCGGCGGCTCGTCCGGCACCGTGTTCGGCGCGCGTGGTTCGGCCAGCTTCATGGGCCGCGCCACCTACGTGCTGTTCGCGCTGTTCATCATCATGAGCCTGGGCATGGCGATCTACCTGTCGCACACGGGTGCGCCCAAACCGGTCAGCGACCTTGGCGTGATGTCCGGTGTTGGCACCACGACCGCGCCGGCCAGGACCGACAAGAACACCACCAAGCCGGCCACGCAAAGTCCGGCGAGCGAAATCCCTCAGGCGACGGTGCCCACAGGCGCCGGCAAGGACAGCAAGCCAACGGCATCGGAAAGTGCCGTACCGAAGGCCACGGCCAACGAAAACCAGGCCGGGAAGGCCGCCTCCGACAAGGATGGGACATCCTCGGGGTCGGACAAGAACCAACATTGATTTGACGTGTATTGCCCAGGTGGCGGAATTGGTAGACGCACTACCTTGAGGGGGTAGCGACCACTGGTTGTGGGGGTTCGAGTCCCCCCCTGGGCACCACATACATGGCCCGTCGGAAACGTCCGGTAGCGGATGTTTCGGATGCGACCACTGATGCGCGCAACGCGCGGAGGTTTGCCAATCGTGCTAGCCGAATACTGGCCCATACTCCTGTTCATCGCGGTTGCCGTCGGCATCGGTGTCGCGCTTCTGGTCATCGGTCTGCTGTTTGCACCCAAGCGTCCCGATCCGGAAAAGATCTCGCCGTACGAGTGCGGTTTCGAACCGTTCGAGGACGCGCGTCAGCGTTTCGACGTGCGCTATTACCTCATCGCCATCGTGTTCATCCTGTTCGACCTGGAAGTGGCGTTCCTGTTTCCGTGGTCGGTGGTGTTCGACAAGATCGGCGTGATCGCCCTGATTGAAATGGCGCTGTTCCTGGCGCTGCTGGTGGTCGGGTTTGCCTGGATCTGGAAAAAGGGAGCGCTCGAATGGGAGTGATATCCACCATCGACCGGGTGATGCACAACCCGGAACCGCTCAACCTCGTCGACGACATCCTGCGTCCGGCCGAGGACAACCCGGTCATGCAGCGTGGTTTTGCCACCACCAGCATCGACGCGCTGATGAACTGGGCGCGCACCGGCTCCATGTGGCCGATGACCTTCGGTCTGGCCTGCTGTGCCGTGGAAATGATGCATGCCGGCGCCGCGCGTCTGGATTTGGATCGCTACGGCGTCATCTTCCGACCCAGTCCGCGTCAGAGCGACGTGATGATCGTCGCCGGCACCCTGGTCAACAAGATGGCCCCGGCGCTGCGCAAGGTCTACGACCAGATGCCCGAGCCCAAGTGGGTGATCTCCATGGGCAGCTGCGCCAACGGCGGCGGTTACTACCACTATTCCTATTCCGTGGTGCGCGGTTGCGACCGCATCGTGCCCGTGGATATTTATGTCCCCGGCTGCCCGCCCACCGCGGAAGCGTTGATCCACGGCATCCTGCAGTTGCAGAAGAAGATTCGCCGCACGCACACCATCGCGCGCTCGCCTTCGCCGCTGGACGCCATCGGGGGCAAACATGACTGAGCAGGCAAAAGGCACGCTCGCCGACCGCCTCGTGGCGCGTTTCGGCGACACGTTGAGCCATGTTTCCGTCGTGCGCGGCGAAACCACCATCGAAGTGGCGCCGGACGATTATCTGGCCGTCTGCACCGCTTTGCGCGACGAGCCCGAGTTCCGTTTCGCGTCCTTCATCGACATATGCGGTGTCGATTATCTTGGTTACGGCCAGAACGAGTGGGATACCACCGACGTCTCGTCCACCGGTTTTTCACGCGGCGTGGAAGGGCAGGCCCAAGGCCGCTTCGCCTGGGAAGAGCGTCCGAACGAGATCGAGGCATCCATTCCGAAGCGGTTTGCTTCGGTGCTTCATCTGCTTTCGCTGGAACACAACGAACGCCTGCGCATTCGCGTGTATGGCGGCGACAACGCCTATCCGATGGTGCCTTCGGTGACATCGCTGTGGGTGGGCGCCAACTGGTTCGAGCGCGAAGCATTCGACTTGTACGGCATCATCTACGAGGGCCATCCGGACTTGCGCCGCATCCTGACCGATTACGGTTTCGTCGGCCATCCGTTCCGCAAGGATTTCCCGCTGATCGGCAACGTGGAAGTGCGTTACGACCCCGAAGCCGCCCGCGTGATCTACGAGCCGGTGTCCTCGGTGGTGCCGCGCGTGCTGGTGCCGCGCGTCATCCGCGACGACTCCGACCTCTTGCAGGCTCACGCCGAAGCTGCCGACCACTGGCAGGAGAATTGAGATGGCGACTGCCGA
>DASSBH010000198.1:0-16708 GCA_035698945.1 Oleiagrimonas sp. | reverse complement strand
CACCCCTACGCTGCGCTCCGGGGCCCGCCTTCGGCGGTCCAAATTTCGTTCCCGACGCATTTGTGTTCGCCCCATCCCTGGGGCTCATCCCTACGCTACGCTCCGGGGTCCGCCTTCGGCGGCCCAATTTTTCTCCTGGCAAAATTGTCGAACCGGAGGAGGCGTCCACACCTCTCTCTCCGCCAGACACAAAAAAACGCCCGTCGGGGGCGTTTTTTTGTGTCTGGCGGAGAGAGAGGGATTCGAACCCTCGAGAAGGTGATTAACCCTCTACTCCCTTAGCAGGGGAGCCCCTTCAGCCACTCGGGCATCTCTCCGGATTGGTCACGCCTGTTTCAGCGCGGCCGCAAAGGATAACGGTGGTCGGGCTGTACGTAAAGCCTCAGTCGTCTTTTGGTTGCGGCTCGGAGGCTGGTGTGGCCGCGGATTTGCCGGCAGCCTCGGCTTCGTGCTCGCGCTTGATGCGCATGTAGATCTCTTCGCGATGAACAGCAACGTCCTTGGGAGCATTGATGCCAATGCGTACCTGGTTGCCTTTCACACCAAGAACGGTGACGGTCACCTCGTCACCAATCATCAGGGTTTCCCCGACACGTCGGGTTAGAATCAACATTGTCCTTGCTCCTGTAACTTTCAAATGATCTGAGTCGCCAAGCTGTCTGATTCACCCCGTACAAACCGCTTGCCGCCCAGGATTGCGAAGTCATTTCGCCGAAACCCACCGCCTCCCCGGCCGACATCCACAAGTTCGTCGAGTGGACATCTTTCCGATAGTAGCTAAGGCCATGGTCTGCATGCAATGAGGCATCAAAAAATAGTGCCTTTTGGCCTATGTCGTTCAACTTTTCATTTGACTCGACAGCCATCCGGGAAGTTCAGCCAGCGCCTTGTCCAGAGCGGGTGAATCGACACCGCCGCCTTGCGCCATGTCCGGTCGACCGCCACCCTTGCCTCCAATCTGTTCCGCCACGTGGGCCACCACGGATCCGGCCTTGATGCGCCCGGACGCCACGCCATGTACACCTGCCACCAGTGTAGCCTTCCCATCCTGACCGGCAGCCAGCAATATCACGCAGTCGACCAGTTGCTGCTTCAAGCGATCCAGGCTTTCACGCAACGCCTTCGCATCCAGGCCGTCCACGCGCGCGGCCACCAGCTTGATGCCGTCGACGTCGGTCGCCGTATCGACCAGATTGCCGGTGGCGGCACTGGCGGCCCTGGCCTTGAAGCTGTCCAGCTTGCGTTCCAGTTTTTTCTGTCGTTCAAGAAGCTGTTGCAGCTTGCCGACGACATCGTCACGCGACACCGACAGCAACTGGCCCACCTCATCCAGCTGTCGCGCCTGTTCATCCACGTACTCCAGGGCGACGGCGCCGGTGACGGCCTCGATACGGCGCACGCCCGAAGCCACGCCGGACTCGGACACGATGCGCAGCAAACCGATGTCGCCGGTGCGGCCAACATGGGTGCCGCCGCACAATTCGGTGGAAAAATCGCCCATCTTGAGGACACGCACCTCGTCGCCGTACTTTTCGCCGAACAGAGCCATGGCGCCCTCGGCGATGGCGTCGTCGTAGGCCATGTGACGGATTTCGGCAGCTTCGTTGCGGCGGATTTCGTCGTTGACCAGCGCCTCGACGCGTGCCAGTTCCTCCGCGCTCACAGGCTGGCCGTGGGCAAAATCGAAACGCAGGCGATCCGGCGCGACCAGCGAACCTTTCTGCATGACGTGATCGCCCAACACCTTGCGCAAGGCCGCATGCAGAAGATGCGTGGCCGAATGATTGAGCACGATGGCCTGACGTCGCACGGCATCCACACTCGCAACGACCGTGTCGCCCGTTTGCAACGGCCGACCGCCTCGCCATGTGCCGACATGGCCGAAAAAGGCGCCGCCCAGCTTGCGCGTGTCATCGACCTCGAACGCGCCTTCCGGGTTGGACAGTCTGCCGGTATCGCCGACCTGTCCGCCCGATTCGGCATACAACGGCGTGCGATCGAGGATCACGATGCCCGCCTCGCCATCAGCCAACTGCTCCAGTGACCGACCATCGCGCACCAGACCGAGCACTTTGCATGCATCGGCTTCCAGCGCGTCGTAGCCAAGAAACCGTGTAGGAGCCAGCCTGCTGGCGACCTCCGCCGGCAACTGCGATTTGCTCTCGAACTTGCTGGCCGCACGGGCGCGCTCGCGCTGGGCAGCCATGGCCTTCTCGAAACCGGCCATGTCCACGTCCATGCCGCGCTCGCGCGCGATGTCGGCGGTCAGGTCGACGGGAAAGCCATAGGTGTCGTAGAGCCGGAAGGCGTCTTCGCCGGCGATCGTCTTGCCGCCCTTGTCCGCCACCTCGTCGAACAGGCGCATGCCATGTTCCAGCGTTTCGCCGAAACGTTGTTCCTCGGCACGCAGGCTTTCTTCGACCAGCGTCTGCTTTTGCGCAAGCTCCGGATACGGCTCACCCATTTCACGCACCAGCGGCGCGACCATCTTCCAGAAAAATTCGCCGCGCACGCCGAGCATCCAGCCGTGGCGCAAGGCGCGGCGGATGATCCGGCGCAGAACGTAGCCCCGACCCTCGTTGGAAGGCATCACGCCATCGACGATGAGGAAACTCGTGGCGCGAATGTGATCGGCAATGACGCGCAGCGACTGGTTGCCTTGGCCCTTGATGCCGGTCAGCTCGGCGGCGGCGGCGATCAGGCGCTGGAACAGATCGATCTCGTAATTGGAATGCACGCCCTGCAGGATCGCGGCCAGGCGCTCCAGGCCCATGCCGGTATCCACGCAGGGAGCCGGCAGCGGTTTCATCTCGCCATCGGCCTGGCGATCGAACTGCATGAACACCAGGTTCCAGATTTCGATGTAGCGGTCGCCGTCCTCTCCCGGCGTGCCGGGCGGGCCGCCGGGCACGTCCTCGCCATGGTCGTAGAAGATTTCGCTGCAGGGGCCGCAGGGGCCGGTGTCGGCCATCTGCCAGAAATTGTCGCTGGCATACGGCGCGCCCTTGTTGTCGCCGATGCGGGTGATGCGGTTCTCCGGCACGCCGATTTCGTCGCGCCAGATGGCAAAGGCTTCGTCGTCGGTGTGGTACACCGTCACCCAGAGCTTTTCCGGCGGCAGCTTGAACGTCTCGGTCAGGAGCTCCCACGACCAGGCGATGGCCTCGCGCTTGAAATAGTCGCCGAACGACCAGTTGCCCAGCATCTCGAAAAAGGTGTGGTGGCGTGCGGTGTAGCCGACCTGATCCAGATCGTTGTGCTTGCCGCCGGCGCGCAGGCAACGCTGCACGTCCACGGCGCGCGAATAGCCCGGCTTTTCGCTGCCCAGGAACACGTTCTTGAACTGCACCATGCCCGAATTGGTGAACATCAGCGTCGGATCGTTGGCCGGCACCAACGGTGCCGAGGGCACGACGGTGTGGCCGCGGGTACGGAAAAATTCCAGAAACTTGGCGCGAATATCTGCTGTTTTCATGCAGTTGGGCAACAAAATGAAGGTGGATGCAAGGATACGTATCGTCCCGCGCCGGATATCGCGGGAAACGGACTCCACATGATAGCAACCACCCGCCCCGATGTGGTTTGCCACCCCTTGTCGTACACACCCCATGTAGGAGCCTGCCTGCAGGCGATAGCTCGTTTTGAGACACGATCACGCACCCATCACGCGCAGGCGCACTCCTACGAAAAGCAAAAACGTTTGCCCTGGGGCCCCTCGGCAGGAGCCAACTCTGCTGGCAATTGCCGGCACGTGCGAGATCGGGCAATCGCCAGCAGGCTGGCTCCTACGATGGAGAAGGTGCGGGCCAAGCCAATCCTACTCGGTGGCGGCGCGTGCGGTGGTGGTATCGAAGCCGCGGCGAACGAGAAACTGCATGCGCTTGGCGCGCTCGCGATAGTCGCTGGGTGTGGTATCGCCGTAGCGGCGCTGCAGTTGCTCGCGGGCCTGGGGCAGCCAGTCGGCTTCAGCTTCCGCGAGCAATTCACCGATCAGGGCGTCGGGAATGTCGTGCGTACGCAACTCGGCGCGCAGACGCTGTGGCCCATATCCCTGGCGGATACGGCTGCGCACCATCATCTCGGCAAAACGCTGGTCGCTCTGGTAGTTGGCCTCGGCGAGCGCGGCCAGTGCTTCATCCATTTCGTCCGCCGGATAACCGTCGCGATCCAGCCGTGTGGCGAGCTCCCGGCGCGAATGTTCGCGCCGGGCCAGCATGGCCAGAGCCTTGTCGTGGGCGGAGCGCCGCGGCGCCTGCCCTTCGTCGGCGGAAGTCGCGGGGCGGCGTCCGCGCATGGCGGGCTCAGGCTTCCTCGGCCACGTCTTCCTTGTCGGCCTTGGCTTCTTCCTTGCCCTTGTTGCCCGTCACCAGCAGCTTGTCGCGCAACAGGCGATCGATTTCGTTGGCGGTATCGGGGTTGTCCTTGAGGTACTGGCGCACGTTTTCCTTGCCCTGGCCGATGCGGTCACCGTTGTAGCTGTACCAGGCGCCGGCCTTGTCGATGAGGTTTTCGGCCACGCCCATGTCGATGATCTCGCCTTCGCGCGAGGTGCCCTCGTTGTAGAGAATCTCGAACTCGGCCTTGCGGAACGGCGGCGCCACCTTGTTCTTGACCACCTTGACGCGGGTGGACGAACCGATGACTTCCTCGCCCTTCTTCACCGCGCCGATGCGGCGGATGTCCAGGCGCACCGAGGCATAGAACTTGAGCGCGTTGCCGCCGGTGGTGGTTTCCGGGCTGCCGAACATCACGCCGATCTTCATGCGGATCTGGTTGATGAAGATCACCAGCGTGCCGGACTTCTTGATGTTGGCGGTGAGCTTGCGCAGCGCCTGGCTCATCAGGCGCGCATGCAGGCCGACGTGCGAATCGCCCATTTCGCCCTCGATTTCGGCCTTGGGCGTGAGCGCGGCGACCGAATCGACGACCACGATGTCGACGGCGTTGGAACGCACCAGCATGTCGGCAATTTCCAATGCCTGCTCGCCGGTGTCGGGCTGGCTGACCAGCAGGTCGTCCACATTCACGCCCAGCTTTTCGGCATAGCTCGGGTCGAGCGCGTGCTCGGCGTCGATGAAGGCCGCCGTGCCGCCGTTTCTCTGGCAACTGGCGATGGCCTGCAGCGTCAACGTGGTTTTGCCCGAGGATTCCGGGCCGTAGATTTCGACCACGCGTCCGCGCGGCAATCCGCCAACACCCAGGGCGATGTCGAGCCCGAGCGAACCGGTGGAAACAGTATCGATGGCGACCATTTCGTGGTCGCCCATGCGCATCACGGCGCCCTTGCCGAATTGCTTCTCGATCTGACCCAGGGCGGAATCCAGCGCGCGGCGCTTGTTGTCGTCCATCGTGTGTTCCTCGCAAGACATTGAATGATGGGCACAGCCTGCCAGCATGCGATCTCACGGGTTGCGACGCGAGCGGCGGCTTTCCGTGCCAGTATCCCACACCCGGCAAGTGCCGGGTGACGGCCCATGGCTACTCAGGCTGTCAGGATTTTCCCGAGTCCGCGAAGGGCTTCGGCGACGGTCTGCCGACGCACGGCATCGCGGTCGCCATCGAACCGGAACAACTGCGCCTGCGCGTAGCCGCCGCGCTTTTTCCAGCCGATCCAGACGCTGCCGACCGGCTTGTCGTCCGTGCCGCCGCCGGGGCCGGCGATGCCGGTCACCGCCACGGCAACCGAAGCGCCGAAATGCGCCAGCGCGCCGGCCACCATTTCCAGCACGGTTTCCTCGCTGACCGCGCCAGTCACTTCCAGCGTGCGCGGATTGACGCCCAGCAAGGCTTCCTTGGCTTCGTAGCTGTAGGCCACGACACCCGCATCGAACCAGCCCGAGCTGCCGGGAATGTCGGTCAGCGTCTTGGCGATCCAGCCGCCAGTACACGATTCGGCCGTGACCACCCGCTGACGTTGCGTCATGGCGGCATCGGCCACCTGCCCTGCCAAGGCGTACAAGTCGGCATCGGCGGGTATGGGTATCCGGGACATGCGCGGTTCCGCTTCAGGGAAAGTGGTGTTCTAACGCGTTGTCGTCCGACAAGCAATGAATCCACCGCCAGCGCCGCCGTCAGACCATGGCGTTCAACTGCTCCAGCTCCGCTTTCGGCAACACCAGATCCTTGCAGGCGAGGTTTTCGCGCAGGTGCGCCACCGACGAGGTGCCGGGAATCAACAGGATGTTCGGCGAACGTTGCAGCAACCACGCCAGGGCGACCTGCATCGGCGTGGCGTCGAGGCGCCTGGCCACCTCGTCCAGCGTGGACGATTGCAATGGATTGAATCCGCCGAGCGGGAAAAACGGCACGTAGGCGATGCCGTCGCGGGCCAGCGTGTCGATCAGGGCGTCGTCGTCGCGATGCGCCAGGTTGTAATGGTTCTGCACGCAGACGATCTGCGCGATCTTTCGGCCCTCGGCAACCTGGGTCGGCGTGACATTGCTAAGACCGATGTGGCGCACCAGACCCTGCTGCTGCAACTCGGCCAGTGCCGTCAGCGGCTCCTCGATCGAACCTTCGGCCGGACCGTGGTTTTCAGGATCGAGCATGGCGCGGAAATTGACCACATCGAGCACGTCCAACCCGAGGTTGCGCAAGTTGTCATGCACGGCACGGGTCAATTCGTCGGCCGAAAAAGCCGGCAGCCAGGCGCCTTTTTCATCCCGCCGCGCGCCGATCTTGGTGACGATGACCAGATCGTCCGGGTATGGCGTCAACGCCTCGCGGATCAGCTGATTGGTGACATGCGGACCATAAAAATCGCTGGTGTCGATGTGATCGACGCCGGCGGCAACGGCTTCGCGCAGCACGGCCAATGCCGCATCGCGATCTTTCGGCGGGCCGAACACGCCGGGGCCGGCCAGTTGCATGGCGCCGTAGCCGAGGCGTTTCACGCTGCGATCGCCGAGGGCGAAAGTGTGGGTTGAATGGGTCATGGGGGCTCCTCGATAGGCAAACGATGATGACGCATCAAAGATTAAGCCTCAGTCACCTTGTTGATAATCGGTCACAATCAGCACAGGTTGTACGGTATTTCGAACAATGAAAACCAATCTGGACGATTTGAACGCCTTCGTGGCCGTGGCACGCGCCAAGGGGTTTCGCGAAGCCGCGCGCTTGAGCAGGAGCAGCGCCTCCCGACTCAGTGAAGCGGTGCGCCGCCTGGAAATGCAACTCGGCGTCAGGCTGTTGCATCGGACGACCCGCAGCGTGCTCCCGACCGAGGCCGGCCAACGCCTGCTGGAACGACTCGGCCAGGCACTGGACGAAGTGGATGCGGCGCTGGACGTGGTCAACGGCTTCCGCGAAAAGCCGAGCGGCACACTGCGCCTGAACGTCCCGGTCAGCGCGGCACGGCTGACCCTGCCGGCCATCGTGCCGAAGTTCCTCGCCGCCTATCCCGATATCCGTCTGGAAGTGATCACCGAGGAAAGTTTCGTCGACACCATCGCCGCCGGGTGCGACGCCGGCATCCGCTACGAGGAAAGGCTGGAGCAGGACATGATCGCAATCCCGATCGAACCGCGCTTCCAGCGCTTCGCCACCGCCGCCGCACCGGCCTACCTGGACCGCCATGGCCGTCCACGCCATCCGCGCGAACTGCTCGACCACGCCTGCCTGCGCGGGCGCTTCCCCAGCGGCGCCATGCCGCCATGGGAATTCGAGCGCGACGGCGAAATCATCAAGGTCGATCCCTCCGGCCCGCTGATCGTGCGCGCCGGTGGCGCCGTCGACCTGGCCGTGGCCGCCGCCGTTGCCGGCACCGGCATCATTTCCCTGTTCGAGGATTGGCTGCGTCCGCACCTCGACAGCGGCGCTCTCGAACCCGTGCTGGAACCCTGGTGGCAGCGCTTCTCCGGGCCACTGCTCTACTACCACGGGCGGCGCCTGGTTCCGGCGCCGCTGCGGGCATTCATCGACTTCGTCAAAACTTCCTGCCAATAGCCGTCTTTACGGCTCAGGCACCTTGGCGAACCGATTCGTCGAGCGTCGGATAATCCGTGTAACCGGCCGCCCCGCCGCCATACAATGCCTTCGGGTTCATTTCGTTCAACGGCGCATCACGCCGGATCCGCTCGATGAAATCGGGATTGGCCAGCGCCCAGCGCGCCACCGGCGCCATGTCGGCCAGACCAGCCTCGATATCGGCACCCAGATCCTGCAGCGGCCGATTGCCGCGATTGACCAGCAACGCGTTGGGCCACAGCTGGCGAATATCCTGCAACAGGTCGTCATCGCCGGCATGCGACAGATGCAGGTAGGCCAGGTCGAATTCGGCCAGCCCGGCCACCAGATGCCGGTACAAATCCGGCCCTTCCGCACCCTCGTCGATGCCACCCAATCGGCTGTCCGGAGACAAGCGAATACCGGTGCGTTCGGGGCCGATGCGCTCGGCCACGGCGGCAGCCACTTCCAGCGCAAAGCGCACGCGCTTGTCGATGCCGCCGCCATAGGCATCATCGCGATGATTGGCATTCGGTGCCAGAAACTGCTGGATCAAGTAGCCGTTGGCGCCATGAATCTCGACACCGTCGGCACCCGCCTCGACGGCGCGTTCGGCGGCATCGGCAAAGTCCTGCACGGTGGCCCGCGCCTCGTCGAGGGACAGCGCACGCGGGACCGGAATATCCCTGGGGCCGTTCGCCGTGAACATCTCCACCCCCGGCGCGATGGCCGACGGCGCCACTGGTTGGCGATGGTGCGGGGTGTTGTCCGGATGCGACATGCGCCCGGCGTGCATCAACTGGATGAACAGGTGGCCGCCTTGTGCATGCACGGCAGACGCCACCCGCGACCAACCGGCCACCTGCACATCGGTATACACGCCAGGCGTGGCGAGATAACCCTGCCCGTCAGCGGATGGTTGCGTGCCCTCGCTGATCAGCAATCCGAAACCGGCCCGCTGGGCGTAATACTCGGCCGCCAGCGAACCGGGCGTGCCATCCGGATTGGCGCGACTGCGGGTCATGGGCGCCATGGCCAGGCGATGCGGCAGCTGCATGCGGCCAATCGTGATGGGGTCCCAGATCGTGGGGCGGGCAAGTGGCTGGGTTCTTTCGGTAACGGCGTTCATGACGATTCTCCGGGATGGGTGAAATCACGCGTCGTGACGGTTCATCCATGACGTTGTCGCGACGGCAACCCATCCTGATCGTTTCATTGCCAATCCGTAAGTCATATTATCGATACATATTGTTCCAGAATCGGTACAAAGACATGGATCTTTCCGCCCTGGCCGACTTCCACCGCGTGGCCGCCGCCGGCAGCCTCGGCAAAGCCAGCCGCGACAGCGGTCGCCCGAAGGCCACCTTGTCCCGCCGCATCCGCCACCTGGAAGAATCCCTGGGCGTGCGCCTGGTCGAACACGGCGGGCGCGCCCTGCGCCTGACGAGCGAGGGCCAGTCCCTGTACGAGCGCACCCACGTCCTGGTCCGCGACATCGAGGACGTCGGCCGCGACCTGGCCTCCGGCAACGACCAGCCGCGCGGACAACTGCGCATCAACGCCCCGGTGCTGTTCGCCAGCACCTTCGGCGGCCGCCTGACCGCCGAGTTCGCCGCGCGCCACCCCGCCGTGCGCATCATGCTGGAAGCCAACGACCGCATGATCGACCCGGTCGAAGAAGGTTACGACGTGGTCATCCGCGTCAACCCCAATCCGCAAAGCGAACTGGTCGGGCGCTGCTTCGCGCGCGACACCATGCACCTCGTGGCGCCGCCGTCGTTGCCGATGCCCGAAGCCACCGATCCGGAAAACCCCGCGCCCGTGCCGGCCGTGGCCATGGCGCACCGGACCGACACCCCGGCATGGCACGTCGAGCGCGACGGACAAACGCACCACCTCGCGCCGGACTACCGCCTGCTGCTGGCATCGCTGCGCATGGTCCACGTCGCCGTCCGCGCCGGCGCCGGCGCCGCCCTGCTGCCGCGCTCGCTCACGCGCCGGGACATCGACGAGGGACGACTGGCGCTGTGGAGCCACCAGCCCGAACGCACGGTGGAACTGTGGGCACTGCACAGTTCGCGGCGACTGGTCAGCCCCAAGGTGTCGGCATTCATGGCATTTTTGGTCGAAAGCTTCCCGGATCGGCAGCTTTGACCCTGCCCCGCGTTTGCGGATACCACAAGATCAGTCGTGCTCGTTCGCCCAATGGTCCGCAAGCAGCTCCGCCTGCGTGATGACCTTCTCGATGGCTTCGGGCTGCTTGTCCGGCGGATATTTGTGCTTGGCCAACAGCACCTTGATCATGGCCATCATGCGCGCCCGCGACGATTTGCGGTTTTGCCAGTTGATCGTCGCGGACTTGCGCAATTTGTCGGTCAGTTCCTGCGCCAGCGCGCGCAGCACGGGATGGCCCAACTCGCGCACCGCCGATTCGTTTTCGATCAAGGCCTGGTAAAACGCGAATTCCTCTTCGCTCATGCCGTCGGGCGGGCGCGCGGCATTGATCTCCTGCGCCAGCTTGATCAGCTCCTCGATCACCTGCGCGGTGGTCAGGCCGCGGTTCTGGTAGCGGGCAATCGCCTCCTCCAGCTTGCGGGTGAATTCCTTGCCCTGCATGGCATTCTTCTGCCCACGCGACCTGATCTGGTCGGCCAGCAACCGTTCCAGCAGTTCGGCGGCCAGGTTCTTCGTCGGCATCTCGCGGATCTGTTTCAGGAACTCCTCGTCCAGCAGCGAGATGTCCGGACGGCCCAGACCCAGCGTGGCGAAAATGTCGTGGACACCTTCGACCAATACGCCCTTGGCGACCAACTGGCGCAGCGCGGCTTCCTTCTCCAGCCGCGAGCGGCCGTTGCCCGCGCGGGTCAGCTTGATCAGGCACACGCGCACGGCCTGGAAGAACGCGATTTCCTCGCGCAGCGCCATGGCCTCGGGCCGGGTACCCGCCAGCGCCTGGGCGGTCGTCAGCTTGGCCACCTGATCCAGATAACCGCGCACACCGAGGTTGCGGCCCTTGTCGTCCAGCTTGGGATTGACCTGGAGGATGTGCTCCATCGCCGGACCCAGCAGGGCCAGCGCCTGTTTCGGATTTTCGTAACCCGCGTAATCAAATCCGTGGAAGTATTCCTTGCGGATCACATCCAGCGTGTCCAGCAGCACCTGCAACGCCGCGCCGGAGGTATCCACCGGCTCGCGCTCGGCGCCGGCGTCCTTCGTGTATTGCTTGATGGCTTTCTTCAGTTCCTCGCCGATACCGATGTAGTCGACGATCAGGCCACCGGGCTTGTCCTTCCAGATGCGGTTGGTGCGCGCGATGGCCTGCATCAGGCCGTGACCCTGCATCGGCTTGTCCACGTACAAGGTGTGCACCGGCGGCGCGTCGAAGCCGGTCAGCCACATGTCGCGCACGATCACCACCTGCAGCGGATCGTCGGGATCCTTGAAGCGCTTTTCCAGCAGCTTGCGTTGTTTCTTGTCGGTCCGATGCGGCTGGAAATGGCCCGGGTCGGCCGAGCTGCCGGTCATCACGATCTTGATGCGACCGGCATGGATGTCGTCGCTGTGCCAGTCCGGACGCAGCTTCACGATGGCGTCGTACAGGCGGATCGCCGCCTCGCGCGAAATCGCCACGATCATCGCCTTGCCCGCCACCGCCTCGGTGCGCGCCTCCCAGTGCGCCACCAGGTCGGCGGCCAGCACGTCCAGCCGGCCCTCGGCCATGGCCAGCGCCTCCAGCCGGGTCAGGCGGCTGACGGTGCGATCCTGCTGGGTTTCGTCCTCGTCGTCGGTGACTTCCAGGAACTCGTCCATCAGGGCCTGCTTCTCGGCCTCGTTGAAACGCAGCTCGATGATGCGCGACTCGTAGCTGACCGGCACCACCGCATGGTCGTCCTGCGCGGCGATCATGTCGTACACGTCGACGTAGGTGCCGAACACCGCCTCGGTGTCGCGGTCGTCCAGGCTCACCGGGGTACCGGTCATGCCCAGATAAATCGCGTTCGGCAGCGCGTCGCGCATGTACTTGGCGAGGCCGTAGCGGGTCTTGCCGGTCTGCGCATTCAGGTCGGCCTTGAAGCCGTATTGCGTGCGGTGCGCCTCGTCGGCAATCACGATCACGTTGGAGCGCTCGCACAGCACCGGCACCGTGGTCTGGCCCGGGTCCGGCGCGAACTTGTTGATGGTGGTGAAGATGATGCCGCCGGCGGCCACCTGCGAGAGCTTGTCGCGCAGGTCGTCGCGGCTTTGCGCCTGCTGCGGCGTGCCGCGCAGCGACCACGCGCAATCGGCGAAGGTTTCGTACAACTGGCCGTCCAGGTCGTTGCGATCGGTCACCAGCACCACGGTCGGGTTGCGGAACGCCGGATGGTCGCGCAACGCCATCACGTAGAACAGCGCCAGCAGCGACTTGCCCGAGCCCTGGGTGAACCAGATCACGCCGCCCTTGCCGTCCTTCTTGTGCAGCAAGGCATCGACCGCGCGCGCCACCGCCTTGCGCACGCCGTGATACTGGTGCCACTGCGCGATGATCTTGAAACCGGCGCCGCCGTCGGCGCCACCGAAGGCGACGAAGCTGTGCAGGAACGCCAGCAACGTGCGCGGCTCGAGCAGGCCCAGCATCAGCACGTCCAGCTCCAGCCGCCCTTGCGCCACTTTTTCGTCGCCCAGCAAACGCCAGCGCGAATAACGCTCGAACTCGGCCGTCAGCGAACCGTAACGCGCCACCGTGCCATCGGAAATCACGTTCAGCAGGTTGCAATAGAACAGCTGCGGAATGTCCGCCTTGTACGTCTGGATCTGGTTCCACGCCGCCTCGATGTCGGCATTGAGGTCGGCCGGATTCTTCAGCTCGATCACCACCAGCGGCAGGCCGTTGACGAACAGCACGATGTCCGGCCGCCGCACCTTCAGCCCATGCACGGTGAACTGTTGCACCGCCAGCAAATCGTTGGTGCCGTCGAAGTCGATCACCCGCACGCGCAACACCGCGCGCGTGCCATCCGCCTCGATGCGCTGCACCGGCACGCCGTTGCGCAGCCAGTCGTAGACCTCCTTGTTGCCATCCACCAGCGACTGCGCGCCGTAGCCGGACAGCTTGTCCACGGCCTCGTCGATTTCCGCAGTCGTCAGACCCGGGTCGAGGCGCACCACCGCTTCACGCAAACGCGACGCCAGCACCACATCGGCATACCGGGCACGATCGCACTGCATGCCACCGGGCGACACCTCGTCGCCGTGCAGGCAGGTCCAGCCCAACTGCGCCAGCCAGTCCATGCACGCGGATTCGAGATGGTCTTCTTTCATGCTTGCCCCCTGCGGCGCACCGGATCGGCCTCCCGGCCACCCATCGAGTTTACCGGCTTGGCGGAGCAGGCCGACTATCTACACAAACAGCGGTGCGAATTCCTTCGGCAAGAGCGCACCCGGCAAGCGATGCGTTTCCTTTGCGATATTCACTTTCATGTTGGTTTCGGCAATCTCCAGCAGCACGGTGTCTACAGGGCGCTTCTGTTGCTCGCCCAGCCACGCCAGGACATTGGCAAGGTGCCAGACGGAAGGCGACCCCTCATGGACGGCGAGCGGAAACGTCGCGGCATGGCTGATGATCCACTTGCGAACATTCTGGCGCGAACAGCCTGCAAGCTCCGCCACATCGGTGGCGCTGACGAAGTCGGGCGAAGCCTCGACCAACTCTGCTCCCGGAATGGCCTGTTTCACATCACGGATGGCCGAGGTGACGGCCTCGACAGCGGAACGCGCCTCGCGATTGAAATCCAGTGTGATGCGTCCTCGCTGGCCCACGCCCACCAAGGCATCGTCACAGCCAGCCTCGGCAAGCGCGTCGACAAAGTGTTCCGGATCGGCACCCGCATCCGGCAGGCGAAACTTCAAGGCGAATTCATACTCGTTCATCATCGTGCTCCTGTTGCGCCTGCTCATGCCTGGCGCGCTCGCGTGCACAGTGGTCGACCACCCGCCGGAGTTGCCTGGCATGGGCACCCGGATTCTTCGGCGTGCTCCAGATACTGGCAATGCAAAACTCGCCACAGCGACAGGTCGCATCGTTGTAGGGCACCTCGAAAAACCACCTTGTCCCGTTCTAGCCAAGATCTATTTCCGTTCGTGGTGAGGTATCGAACCATGAACGGCGCGGGAAACTTGGGAACTGCCCTTCGATACCTCAGGGCGAACGGACTTCTTTTTCGCGATTGGTCGGTTTTTCGAGGTTCCCTGTAGGGGCAATACATTCGGCCCCATGCGTGCGAACAGCCCTCCTTGATCGTCCAGCCATTTTCTTCGGCGTGCCGGATCGCCATTTCGACTTCGGGCTTTGGATGTGGCTTTCGGGCCATGGGACTTCCTTGTCTCGAACAGAGTCTAGAGAAGCAAAGCAGGTTGTCAAGTGACAACTTAAACAACAGGGAACCGCATCCTGCCGCTTCAAGCCATCGCATTCGGACCCCAATGAATTCTTGCATATATTGCTTTTGCAAGATATTATTTTGCTGCTGGAGGTGTCTTCATGGACCAAGCAACGATCCGCCGTCGCCTGCAAGCATTGCGCGAACGCCGTGGTGTCAGCCAGGCCGATTTGTCCCAGGCGCTAGGCTTTAATGACCGTCAAACCTTGTCCGACATCGAGTTGGGCAAGCGCCAGGTTGCGCCCGAAGACCTGGTGCATGCCGCCCGATTCTTCGACGTCGAAACCGACTATTTCACCGACCCGCTCGAACTTGCCGGCGAAGCCAGCTTCTCCTGGCGCAAGGCCGCGGCGGCGGATGGCCTGGAATCTTTCGAACAGCGTGCCGGCGGCTGGATCGCCACCTATCGTCATCTGCGCCGCCTCAAGGGAGAATCGGTCAATTCCCTGCTCATGCAAGTTGGCCTGAACCGGAAAAGCTCGTTCGAGGAAGCCGCGGCCGAAGGCGATGCGGTATCGCGCTCGCTCGGCCTGGGTGACGTACCAGCAGCGAGCCTGGCGTCCGTACTCGAGGAGAAGCTCGATACCTTGATCCTGCATGTCGACACCGTAGCGGGGGTATCGGGCGCGGCCTGCAGGCTGGGGCCGCTCAACACCATCATCATCAATCGCCGCGAACCCACCGGTCGGCGTGCGTTCGACATGGCCCATGAGCTTTTCCACCTTCTCACCTGGCGCGACATGCCGCCCGAACATACCGAGGAAGAAGGCAAGCTCACCAAAAGCCAGAAGCGCGTCGAGTGGCTCGCCGACAATTTTGCCGCCGGATTGCTGATGCCGCGCCAGCGCATCCTGGATCTGACAAACCATGCCTTCCCCTCCGCAGATGATGTCGAGAACATGGCCCGATGGATCCGCGGGGCCGCCACGCAACTGCGCGTGAGCGGCCCTGCGATGAAATGGCGCCTCGTTGCCCTGAAACTACTGAAAAAGGCCGCCGCGGAACGAATTTCCGACGACTTGCTGCGCACCGAAGCCACAGGCGATGTGCCACCACGATTCAGCCGTCGCTTCGTGGCAACGCTGGGCTGGGGCGTCGAACACGGCCATTTGTCCGCGCGTCGCGCAGCAACAGTAGTAGGTACCAGCCTCGATGACCTGGGTGCCCTGTTCACCGAACACGGCCTGAAGACGCCGTTCGATCTGTAGCGGGAGTGGCAAGGAAATGGACTTCCAGCCCCGACAGATCGTCCTGGTCGACACCAACGTCATACTCGAAGCGCATCAAACCGGCTGCTGGGTACCACTGGCGCAATACTTCGCATTGCACACCGTGGCCAAGGTCGTCGAAGAAACCCAGACCGGTTACCAGAACCGTGATCCCGAGCACTGGATCGACGAAGCCACGCTGCGCGGACAACTGACGCATGTCGAAACCGTCACCGAGGTGCAACGCGTGGCGTTCAACATGGCGCACAGCCATCCCACGCTCGACGCCGGCGAGCGTGACTTGGTGATCTATGCCGAAACCCTGACGTCACCCGTGTGGCTGCTCAACAGCCCCGACATGGCCGCCGTGCGCTTTGCCCATCGCATGGGCTGGATCGATCGACTGGTTTCCCTCGCTGCAATGAGCACGCACTTGAAAACGCGGTTGAGTCGGGATCTGCGTGACAACTACACGGAGCATTGGCTGTCGCGCAAGCGGACGGAGCTGTTGCTTGGTTAAGGCCCTTTGCCTGATGGCCCCTGACACCATCGCCTGTCGAAGTACTAGGATGATCCGGGTCATCCGACGCGAGGAGACATGCAAATGACGAAGCTGGCCATCGCCGCCCTTCTCATGGCCCTGCTGGCAGGCACCACCCATGCGCAGACCAATGCAGGCGAACAGAAAGCCGATCCCGACCTCCCCTTCACCATCACGAAGGTGGCCAGTTTCGACCTGCCCTGGCGCATCGCGTTCCTGCCCGATGGCCGCATGCTGGTGACGGAGAAAGTCGGCCGCGTCGACCTGGTCACCCCGCAGGGCACCAAGACCGAACTCGCGGGCGTTCCGGCCAGCTGGTACCAGGGCCAGAACGGCATGCTGGGCGTGTTCCTCTCGCCCCATTACGCCACCGACCACAACGTATACCTCACCTATGTCGAACCGGGCGACTACGGCGGCGGCCTGGCGTTGGGCCGGGGCCGGCTCGTGCTGGATGGCAAACAGCCCCGGCTGGAGGATTTCAAGGTGCTGTGGCGCCAGATGCCCAAGGGCAAGGGTGGGCAGGCAGGCGCGCAGGTCGCCTTTTCGCCGGACGGCAAATACCTCTTCCTCACGGTCGGTGATCGTCAGCGAAT
>DASSBH010000197.1:0-4631 GCA_035698945.1 Oleiagrimonas sp. | reverse complement strand
GCCTCGAAGCGGCACCGCACAAACCGGCATCGCGTTCGTCGCGCCTGCTGCCCTGGGCCATGGCCGCCTCGCTGGCCGCGGTCAGCGTCCTGGCCGGCGTGCTGGTCTGGCAACAGCATCTGACGCCGACACCGCGCCTGGCCATGCAGACCATGCCTGCGCAAACGACTCCGTGGAAGCCACGCAACCCGCTGCTGGCCGGCCCGGCCATCGAACTCAACCTCGCGCGGCAGCAACTGACCCGCGCGATCCAACGATCACCGCACGACCCTTTCCTCAGGCACATGCTCGCCTACACCAACGCGCAGGTCGAACGCCTGCAACAACTGCCCCACAGCGCCGGCTGAACCGGCGAGGACTCATCATGAAAATCATCCGTTCCATCATTTTTCTTGCCGCGGCGCTGGTGGCTCTGCCGGCGTTGGCCGACACCACGCCCATCAACCAGACCCACGACCTCGCGCCGAAAGCGCACCTGAGCGTCAGCAACGTGGCCGGTGCGGTCATCGTGCAGACCTGGAACAAATCCCAGGTGGCCATGACCGGCAGCCTCGGCTTCAACAGCAAGATCGAAGTCAGCGGCGACGCCGACGACCTCACCATCAAGGTCAAGGGCCTGCACGAGGACGACTCGGGCTGGTTCCATTGGAGCGACGACAACATGGGCGCAACCACGCTCAAACTGATGGTGCCGGCCGGGATCAGCCTTGATGTCGATACGGTCAGCGCGAACATCGACGCCAAGGGGCTCCACGACGGCAAACTGGATCTGCATACGGTCAGCGGCAACGTGCGTCTCGACGCCACGAGTCCGCAGGTGCGAATCAAGAGCGTGAGCGGCGAAGTCACGCTCGACGGCACCGCCGACCATCTCTCCATCACCACCGTCAGTGGCGACATCCACGCCCGGCAGGCGGTGCACGATGCCACCGCGCAAAGCGTGTCCGGCGACATCCGCCTGGGCGGCGGCCCACTGGAGGAAGTGCAGATGGAAAGCGTGTCCGGCGACCTCAACCTCAATGCCACGCTGGCTGCCGATGCGGACGCGAATCTGCACTCGACCAGCGGCGACATCGAAGTGAATCTTGGCGGCAACGCCCAAGCCACCATCAGCGCCAACACGTTCAGCGGCGACATCCGCAGCGCCTACGGCACGGTTCGCACACCGGAGTACGGCCCCGGCTCGTCGCTCGACGCCAAGGTCGGCAACGGCGGCGCGACGATCACGCTGAAAACCATGAGCGGTGACATCGGCATCGGCCATGCCATGAAGTCTTCAGGGGGCTGAATCGCTGCCGCGCGGGCAGATGCAAAGACGCCCGGAACCCATGGATAAATCTCCCTGCGGCGATCGCTGGATAGCCGCAGGGATTCACTTTAGGCTCTGCTGTTCCCACAAGCCAAACAGCAGGAGCCAACCATGCAACAAAGAGCCTCTACAAAAGCGATTTGCGCGTCGATCGCTTTCCTCGGTTTCATGCTGGGTTTTCTGGCGCCCACCTACGCCCAGGACCATGGATTCCAGACGCTCGACCCGGCTTCGCTCCCCCCGGCCCACGGCTATTCGCACATCGTCATCGCTCCGGTGGGACGGCTCGTTACCATCTCCGGACAGGTGGCCATGGACAGCAAGGGCAACATCGTCGGAAAAGGCGATTTCGCGAAACAATGCGCCCAGGTCTTCGAAAACATCGACCGGGCGCTGAAAGCCGTCGGCCTGACCTACGCCAACGTCACCAGAACGGACATGTTCGTCACCAACCTGAGCCACTTGTCGGCATTGCGGAAATGCCGCACACATTATTTGCCGGCGAAACATCCACCGGCAGCCAATCTGGCCAAGGTGGATTCCCTGTTCCTTCCGGGACTGATGTTGGAAGTTTCCGTGCAAGCCGTCATTCCCCAGCACCCCGAAGATCGATAACCGTCGGCTTGCGCAAACCCTCTCGGTGCTGTCATTATTCTCTTCATCTTGATGGAAAGATGAAAGACACGCCATGCCCGCCATCTCGCTGGAGTTCTTCCCGCCCAAGACGGACAAGCAGATCGCCCAGTTCGAGCAGGCGCTGCCCCGGCTGAAGGCCATCGCACCCGATTACGCCAGCGTCACTTTCGGCGCTGGCGGCTCGACGTTGAGCTATACGCCGGCCACCGTGAAGACCCTCATGGAGGCAGGCATCGATACCGCGCCGCATCTATCGTGCGTGGGCGGCACGCGTCAGGAAATCGCCGCCCTGCTCGATCACTACAAGGCGTTGGGCTGCCGCCGCGTTGTGGCCTTGCGCGGCGATCTGCCCTCGGGCATGGCCTCGCCCGGCGACCTGCGTTACGCCAACGAGCTGGTGGGCTTCATCCGCGAACACAGCGGCGAGCACTTCCATATCGAGGTGGGTTGCTACCCCGAAATCCACCCGCAGGCCGACGACGCGCTGTCCGATCTGGCCAACTTCAAGGCCAAGGTCGACGCCGGTGCCAACGGCGCGATCACGCAATATTTCTTCAATCCCGACGCCTACTTCCGCTTCGTCGACGACGTCGCCCGGCTGAGCGTGGACGTGCCCATCGTGCCGGGCATCATGCCGATTTCCAATTTCAGCCAGCTAAAGCGCTTTTCCGACACCTGCGGCGCCGAGATTCCGCGCTGGATCGCCAAGCGCATGCAGGCCTACGGGGACGACGCGCAAAGCATCCGCGAGTTGGGCGCGGACATCGTCGCGGCCATGTGCCGACGCCTGCTGGACGGCGGCGCGCCGGGGCTGCATATCTACACGCTCAACCGCGCCCAGGCCACGTTGGCCGTCGTTGACCGGTTGCACTGAACACGCGCACGCGATGGCTTACCATGCGAGCATGATGCGCTTCGCCGCCCTGCTTGTGCTGTTGTGCCTGCCCTTGGCCTGTTCGGCAGCGCCCGCCATGCAAACGGTCATCCATCACTGTGTGGATGCCGACGGCACACCCGTGTTCACTGACCAGCCGTGTGCGAGTATGGATGCCGTTCCGGCCACTTCCGACGTCAATCCGTTTGCACCCCGCTCATCCGCCGGGCCGCGCACTTGTCCGCGCGACAGAAAGGCCCTGAAAAAACGTGTGGCCAACGCCTTCAAGACACACGACGCCAACGCGCTGGCCGGCCTGATGCTGTGGCGCGGCTACAGCGAATTCGGCGCCGTGCACACCGTGCAGGATCTGGCCGATCTGATGCAGTGGCCCTTCCTCGGCTTTGCCGAGGCATCGCCCGCTGCTGGACGGTCGGTTCCGGCCGTCCCCGGACTGCCGCCGTTGATGCCGGCCATGGCACAAAGCACGCCCGCCGCGCCGCCGCCGGATGTCCTGACCATCCACCTGGGACGCCCGCAGCAGCCCGACGTGACTTTCGCCATCACCCCTCGCGCCGGCTGCCTCTGGCTCCAGCCCTGAAGCGACCACCGGGCTCGACCGGGCCGATCCGCTAGAATGGGCGGATTGCACAGGAGTCGAGTCATGTCACAAACCTATCCCGAATGGATCTGGCAAAACGGCGCCATCAAGCCATGGGCCGATGCCACCTGCCACGTAATGGCGCATGCACTGCATTACGGATCGTCCGTTTTCGAAGGCATCCGCAGCTACAAGACCCCGGACGGCGCGGCCATTTTCCGTCTCACCGACCATCTCAAGCGCCTGTACCACTCGGCCAAGATCTACGACATCAACATCCCCTACACGCTCGACGAGCTGACCGCGGCCTGTCGTGAAGTGGTGCGCAAGAACGGCCTCGAACAGGCTTACCTGCGCCCGGTGGCGTTCCGCGGCCTGGGCGGTTTCGGCCTGTCGGCGGACTGCCCCACCGACGTCGCCGTGGCGGCCTGGGCGATGGGCGCATACCTCGGCGAAGGCGTGCTGGAACAGGGCATCGACGCCTGCGTATCCAGCTGGCAGCGTTTCGCCCCCAACACCATTCCGGCCGGCGCCAAGGCCGGCGGCAACTATCTGTCGGGCCAGCTCATCGCGCGCGAGGCGCGACGCCTCGGCTTCGGCGAAGGCATCGCCCTGGCCTCCACCGGCCTTTTGAGCGAAGGCGCCGGTGAAAACCTGTTCCTGATCTTCGACGGCGTGATGCACACCACCCCGGTCAGCGCCGCCATCCTGAACGGCATCACCCGCCATTCGCTGATGACCCTGGCCGCCGACGACGGTATCAAGGTCATCGAACGCGACATGCCGCGCGAATACCTGTACCTGGCCGACGAAGTGTTCATGTGCGGCACCGCCGCCGAGATCACGCCCATCCGCTCGGTCGACGGCAAACAGGTCGGCGCGGGCAAGGCCGGGCCGGTGACACTGCGCATGCAGGAGTTGTTCTTTGGTCTGTTCGATGGCAGGACCGAAGACAAGTACGGCTGGCTCGAAACGCTGTAAGCGGTTTCGCGATGCCGCGCCTGTAAAAGTCATGCGGTTACATGAAACAAGCTCCATCCCTCGCGAAGCGGGCAGCGCAACGCGCTGCTGGGTCCCCTTCAGGCAGCGGCGTAGGGGTGGAGGAAAAGGCCCGCAGGGTGGCCGACAGGAAGTCGGCCAGTTTGTCGTCGGGCCAAGGATGGCCCGTCGGCAAACCCCCGGAACCCCGAAGCGAACCCGAAGGGCGCGCC
>DASSBH010000196.1:0-3773 GCA_035698945.1 Oleiagrimonas sp. | reverse complement strand
CCGGCATCACTTCCGGGCGGCGTCAGAACCACCACGAACAGCAGATAGAACATGCACGAGAAGATCAGCACCGGCACGATGAAACCGGGATTGCGTGCATAGCGCAGGCATTCGCTGCGCATTTCCTCGACATAGGCCTTCGCTGTGCGGCGCATCGACATGCCATCGTTGGTTGCCATAGCAGGATTGAACATGACGTTCATCAAGCCGCCTCCTTCTGTTCGGCTTGTTCGGTATTTTCCTCGCGGGTGAGTTCAGTGAAGGCTTCGGCCAGACCGGCTCGACGCACCTCCAGCTCACCCAGTGCCGGATCGGCATCAAGCAGACGACGCAACACGTTTTCCGCGTGCGCCGTGGTGATGACCAGGCGACCGTCCTCGCACAACGCGCCATTCACTTGCTGCCAATCGGCCACGGCGGCGGCATCCAGATCGCTCACGCAGCGAATGCGCGTCATCGCCACGCGTGCGCGCAGGTCGTCGACGCTGCCCTCGCTGAGCACGCGGCCCCGGCCCAGCACGACGACGCGCTGCGCCAATGCCTCCGCTTCTTCCAGATAATGCGTGGTCAGCACCACCGAGCAACCCCCGGCCACCAGCGCACGCATGGCGGTCCAAAGTTTCTGCCGGGCCTCGATGTCCATGCCGACGGTCGGCTCGTCCAGAAACAACAGGTCGGGACGACCGCACAAGGCCAGCGCAAACTGCACGCGGCGCTGCTGGCCGCCGGAAAGTTTCCGGTAGGGCCGCGCGAGCAGATCGACGACGCCCGCCATGGTGGCGCTTTCGGCCACCGTGCGCGGATTCGGATAATAGCTGGCAGTCAAACGCAGCAATTCGCCCACGCGCAAGGTCGGCGGCAGGTTGGCCGACTGCAGCATGACGCCAATGCGGCGACGCGCCTCGATATCCTGGGGATCATGACCAAACAATTCGACACGCCCCGCATCGGGCCGGATCAGGCCCAGCATCAGGCTGACGCTGGTGCTCTTGCCGGCTCCGTTGGGGCCCAGCATGGCCAGCAGCTCGCCGCGCCGCACTTCAAGGTCGACGCCGTTCAGCGCCAGCTGTTTGCCGTAGCGTTTGCGCACCCCGTGCAGGGCGGCCATCACGGATGGGTCTGACGGATTCATGATCTCCTCCTTGGTTGTCATGATGGCTTTCGACCAAGCCGCCCGGCAGTCGCCGTCATCACCATTCGCACATGACAGGCGTCACGGCGACGGGGGTTACGCCGGCCCTGCCGGCGTGCTATGATGAGGGTCATTTTTCCTTTATACATAACCACTTACGGCATAGGCACCCATCCCTGCCCATGCCCGGGTGACCAGCAGGAGAACGCCATGGGACCGATCGAAATGCTGCGCGAAATGCGCGAATTTGGCGGCGCCGCACGCACCAGCGGCCTGGATGACGCCACCATCGAACGTTTTGTCGAACTCGACCCGGCGCTGGGTCAGGCCATCACCGAGGCGCTGGAGCAGCACAAGGCGCTGCGCCCCGATTACAGTGATTTCCTGAAGCTGGACGAGGCCGAACAGCTGGGCAAGGCGCAGGCGGATTTCGTCAATTTCTATCCGGACGACGCGGTCAACCCGTACCTGCCGGCCGCCGCGCGCGGCCCCTGGATCGTCACCCTGAAAGGCGCCGTCATACACGACAACGGCGGCTACGGCATGCTCGGCTTCGGCCACAACACACCGGCCATTCTGGAAGCGCTGGCCAGGCCGCAGGCCATGGCCAACGTGATGACGCCGTCGGTCGCGCAGATGCGCTTCGGCAAGGCGCTCAACAAGGAGCTGGGCTGTCGCCGCGGCGGCAATCCCTATGCGCGCTTCATGTGCCTGAATTCGGGTTCCGAGTCGGTCACGCTGGCCGCGCGCATCGCCGACGTCAATTCCAAGGAAATGACCGACGAGGGTGGCCGCTACGCCGGTCGCACCGTCAAGCGTCTGGTCGTCAAGGGCGCCTTCCACGGACGCACCGGCGAGCCGGCGCTGTATTCCGATTCCACGCGCAAGACCTACCAGAAATACCTGGCCAGCTATCGCCACGAAGGCACCCTGCTGGTGGTCGAGCCGTACAACGTGGAACAGCTCCAGGCCGCGTTTGCCGACGCCGACGAGAACGGCTGGTTCATCGAAGCCATGTTCCTGGAGCCGGTGATGGGCGAAGGCGATCCGGGCCGCGCCGTGACGCCGGAGTTCTACGCCGCCGCGCGCGAGTTGACCCGCACCCACGGCACGCTGTTCCTGGTCGATTCCATCCAGGCCGGCCTGCGCGCCCACGGCGTGCTGTCGATCACCGACTACCCCGGCTTCGAGAAGCTGGACGCGCCGGACATGGAAACCTTCTCCAAGGCGCTCAACGCCGGTCAATACCCGCTGTCGGTGCTGGCCGTGAACGACAAGGTCGCCGGCCTGTATCGCAAGGGCATCTACGGCAACACCATGACCGCCAACCCGCGCGCCCTGGACGTGGCCTGCGCCACGCTGGGCGAACTCAGCGACAGCGTGCGCGACAACATCGGCATGCGCGGCAAGGAATTCGTGGACAAGCTCAACGCGCTCAAGGACGAACTGGACGGCCTGATCACCAAGGTGCAGGGCACTGGCCTGCTGTTCTCCTGCGAGCTGGCCCCGCAGTTCAAGTGCTACGGCGCCAACTCCACCGAGGAGTACATGCGCGAAAACGGCATCGGCGTCATCCACGGCGGCGCCAATTCGCTGCGCTTCACGCCGCACTTCAACGTCACCAGCGCCGAAGTCGACCTGATCGTCGGTCACGTGCGCAAGGCGTTGCTGGAAGGCCCGCGCCAGAGCGAGTCGAAGGCCGCATAACACGCGTTCGCCAAGCTCGTGTACGCCAGAGGGCGCGTCCGTTTTACGGGCGCGCCCTTTGTCTTGTTGCGGAATCCATCGTTTTCCCGCCCGCACTACTTGCGGCTTGCTGCACCTGCGGCGACCGCGGCGAACCGGATACTGCCGAACTGGCCATCAAGCTCGCGCGGATGACGTGTGTCGTATGCTTGCATGGCCCCCACGCTGCGAGCCCGCATGAAAATCGTCGAAGTCGACCACCCGCTGATCCGCCACAAACTCGGCCTGATGCGCGAGGCCGGCATCAGCACCAAACATTTCCGTGAACTGGCCGGCGAGATCGCCTCGCTGCTCACCTACGAGGCCACGCGCGACCTGGAAACCGAGCCCAACACCATCGAGGGCTGGGCCGGCCCTGTGTCGGTGAGCCGCATCAAGGGCAAGAAGATCACCATCGTGCCGATCCTGCGTGCCGGCATCGGCATGCTGCCCGGCGTGCTCGACATGATTCCGGCCGCCAAGGTCAGCGTGGTCGGCCTGCAGCGTGACGAGGAAACACTGCAGCCGGTCGCCTACTACGAAAAACTCACCGGCGGCATGCACGAGCGCATCGCCATGATCGTCGACCCGATGCTGGCCACCGCCGGCACCCTGATCGCCACCGTGGACATGCTCAAGGCCGCCGGCTGCACGCGCATCAAGAGCCTGTTCCTGGTCGCCGCGCCCGAAGGCCTGAAACACATCGAGGCCGCGCATCCGGACATCGAAATCTACACCGCGTCCATCGACGACAAGCTCAACGAGTCCGGCTACATCCTGCCCGGCCTCGGCGATGCCGGCGACAAGATCTTCGGCACCAAGGCAACCCCGTAGGACTCACCTTCTGTTGTAGGAGCCAGCCTGCTGGCGATGGCCCGGTTATGCGCAGAATTGGGCCATCGCCAGCAGGCTGGCT
>DASSBH010000195.1:0-3399 GCA_035698945.1 Oleiagrimonas sp. | reverse complement strand
CTCAGCACACCGCCCATGACGATGGCCGACACCAGCATCACCGGCAGATACAACTCCCACTGGTGCGAGAGCGCCATGCCGGTCTGGCGGGTGAGCAGCAGCGGCAGTGCCACGAAAGCCGCCGTCAGCATGGTGTGCATCATGAACACCGAGAGGTTGAGCACGGCCAGTTGCGGACGCACGATCATGCGCAGCACGGCCGACCAGTGCGCCGCCTCCGGCGCCCGGTGTCGCCGCGGACGCGGCACCACGATCCACAGCAGCGCGATTGCGCCCAGCGCTAGCGCCGCTGTCAGACCGAACAGTCCCGCGAGGCCGGCCACCGTGGCCAGGGGCGGGCTGAGGATGATCGCCAGCACAAAGGCCAGGCCGACGCTGACGCCGATGATGCCCATCACCTTGCTGCGGTTGTCGTCGTCGGAATGGTCGGCCGCCAGCGCCTGGCTGGCGCCGGACACCGCGCCCATGCCCTGCAGCACGCGCCCGATGATGATGCCGGTGATGCCGCTGGACAATGCCGCCACCACCGAACCGACGATGAACACGCCAAGGCCGATGCTGATGGTCAGATGCCTACCGATGCGATCCGAAGCCAGCCCCACCGGCACCTGCAGCAGCGCCTGGGCAAACCCGTAGATGCCGATGGCCAAACCCACCAGAAACGGCGTGGCGCCCGGCAGGCGCAGCGCATAGGCGGTGAACACCGGCATGATCAGGAACAGCCCGAACATGCGCAGACCGACCACGCTGGAAAGCGCGAAAGCGGTGTTGAGTTCACGCCTGCTGAGTTTGCTCACTGGCTGACCGGATGATGAAAAGCGTCAATTATAGGGGGTCACGCGGCACGCTCCGTCTGTGGCACATCGCCGCCCGCGTACAGGCACATTGCGCCTATAATTGCCCGTCTTGAGTCAAACCCGTAGCACATGAGCATATCCGCCACCCGCTTTGCCGTTGAATCCACGCATGATTTCGCCAGCGTGCGTCAACTGGCGTCCAGCGACATGGCCATCGTGGATGCGCTGATCCGTCGGCGCCTGGCATCGCACGTGGTGTTGATCAACCAGATTGCCGCACACATCATCGATGGCGGCGGCAAGCGGCTGCGCCCGATTCTGCACGTGCTGGCCGCCCGTGCCGCCGGCTACGAAGGCCAGGCGCACACGCAACTGGCGGCGGTGATCGAGTTCATCCACACCTCGACACTGCTGCACGACGATGTGGTCGACGAGTCCGACCTGCGGCGCGGTCGCCAGACCGCCAACGCCATGTGGGGCAACGCCGCCAGCGTGCTGGTGGGCGATTTTCTGTATTCGCGCTCGTTTCAGATGATGGTCGAGCTCGACGACATGCGCATCATGCGCGTGCTGGCCGACACCACCAACACCATCGCCGAGGGCGAGGTGCTGCAATTGCTCAACATCGGCAATCCGGATGTGGATGAAGCGGCGTACCTGAGCGTCATCGAACGCAAGACCGCGGTGCTGTTTGCCGCCGCCACGCAATTGGGCGGCGTGCTGGCCAACCTGCCGGAATCGCAGGTGCAATCGCTGCGCCATTACGGCATGCAGCTCGGCTACGCCTTCCAGATCGCCGACGACCTGCTCGATTACATTTCCGACGCCGGCACCCTGGGCAAGAACATCGGCGACGACCTCGCCGAGGGCAAACCGACACTGCCCTTGATCTACGCCATGGAAAAGGCGTCTTCCGCGCAGATGCGCTCCATGCGTCAGACCATCGAACATGGCGGTCGCGATTCGCTGCAGGAAGTGATCGGCTTCATCCACGAATCCGGCGCCCTCGACCGCACCCGCCAACTGGCCCTCGCCCACGCCAACGCCGCACACGACGCCCTGGCCGATCTGCCTGAATCCGAATGGCGTGATGCTTTGGCGACATTGGCCGATTACGCGGTGGAACGTACCTGCTGAGCCAGTAGGCCAACCGCGCGTTTCGCGTCGCTAAAGCCATCGCAAGGAAACTCAGATACCGGCTGCGTGCTGCATAAGCCATTTTTTCATCGGACCAAAACGATCCATCGTCGTCATGCCAAGGCTGCGCACGGACGCCATGGCAGGGGCGCGCCAGATAAACATGCGCTGCAGTGCGTCGAATGCGCGGCCATCCAGCGTGTCGGCGCTGCGCCGACGCCGCGCGTAGCGTTGCAGGACATGGTCGGTGCCCACGTCGCGACCGGCATCGTGGGCACTCCGCAGCACATCCCGCAATTCGGCGACATCGCGCAGGCCCAGGTTGACGCCTTGTCCGGCCAACGGGTGCACCACGTGGGCCGCATCACCGAGCAATACCAGGCGGCCGGCCCGATAATCCGAGGCCAGCTGCAGTTTCAATGGAAAGGCGGCGCGCGGCGTGGGGGCGATCACGCGACCCAGGCGGAAGTCGCTGGCCACACCCAGTGCTTCGCAAAAAGCTGAGTCGTCCATCGACAATACGTGCTGGGCATCGGCTTCGGGGAGCGTCCAGACCACGGAGCTGCGGCCGTCGGCGAGCGGCAACAGGGCGATCGGGCCGCCCGGCAGAAAGCGTTGCCAAGCCGTGTCCTCGTGACTGCGTTCGGTGGCGACGTGGGCCACGACTGCGCGTTGCTCGTAGGCATGCCCTCGCGTGGCTATGCCAGCCAGTTTGCGCAACGGAGAAGTCGCACCGTCGGCGGCTATCAGCACTTTCGCGTCCAGTCCCGTGCCATCTTCCAGCGACACGTGCACATGATCGTCGGCATTCTCGAACGCGCTGACCTTGGCCGGGCACAGGCAGCGCACTCCGGCGACCTGGGCCTTTTGCCACAGCTGGTGTTGCAGCAAACGGTTCTCGACAATCCAACCCAGGCTGTCGCCCTGTACGTCGGCGCTGTCGAAATCCAGCGCCGCACCGCTTTCGGCATCCCACACATGCATGCGGGTGTAGGCGTGGGCGCGCGTGGTTCGTATCGTCTGCCACAGGCCCAGCTCGTCCAGCAATGCCGCCGATGACGGCGCCAGCGCCACGACGCGAAGGTCCACTTCGTCTTCCGGATGCCAGGGGCGCGGCTCGCGCGCCTCCACCAGCACCACGTCCATGCCGGCATGCGCCAGCGCCAGGGCAGCCGCGGCGCCAACCATGCCGCCACCCACCACGATCGCATCGGTCATGCGACGTCGACGGCGAGGGGTGCGCGTAACCGGGGCGGGCAAGTCGTCGTGAGGAGTCATGGCCGTCTCTCCAGCACGTCGCGCGGTGGTTGTCCGCGAAAGCCCATGCCGCGTCGGGCCATGGCATGACGCAATGGCGGCAGGCGGTCGAAGGCCAGCAGGCCGAACGTACGCAATGGCGCCAGCCAGGGTTGTTCCAGGCAGGCCAGCCGGATCAGGCCGTGGCTCATGGCCATGACGCCTTCGC
>DASSBH010000194.1:0-9731 GCA_035698945.1 Oleiagrimonas sp. | reverse complement strand
CTTGAAAAAGGTCAGCGCCGGCTTGCCATCGTCGGACACACGCACCATGCGCTCACCGCCCTGGCGCACGAATTTGCGCAGAGGCACGTTGACATCGAACTTCGGGCGCCCCGGCCGATCGGTCAGCAGCGCCAGGTATTGTTTGGTGACGGCGCCTTCGCGGATCAGCGCCTGCAGACCCGTCAGCCCCTGACGGGTGCGCGCCATGACCAACACGCCGCTGGTGTCGCGATCCAGCCGATGAGCCAGTTCCAGGTGCTCCTGCGGACGCGCAGCGCGCAGCAATTCGATGGCGCCGTGGCTGATGCCGCTACCGCCATGGCTGGCCACGCCGGAAGGCTTGTCGATGACAAGAAAGTGCCGATCCTCGAAAATGACCTGTTCGTTCAGCTGCCGAGCCTGCGCCACCGGGGCGGCTCCCGGGTCGCGCGGCTGCACCTTGACCGGCGGAATACGCAACTGGTCGCCGGCAGCCAAACGGGTATCCGGTTTGGCCCGCTTGCCGTTGATACGTACCTGACCCGTACGCAGCAACCGGTAGATCAGGCTGCGCGGTACGCCCTTGAGCAGCGCCGTCAGGCAGTTGTCGACCCTCTGGCCGTCGCGCTCGGGGCCGATCTGCACCTGTTGAACCTGGCTGAACGAGGCGTGGGAAGTTGCCGTTTGCATTGAAAAAATCCGGTGACGAAGGTTATACTGCGCCGGCGCAAAGCCGTCTGGCTTGCAACGTACGACCGGGTATGGAACCCAGCCGTCGCGTCGGCAAGGATGGGGCCGTTGTTCCGCAAGGCAACGATCGCCAATACCTTTTTCATCGTAACGGTTCGGGTTGACCCTTGTCCGCTGTTTTTTGAACAGTGGCGTTGTCGTGCACCGTGATTCCATTCATCGACCACGGCTGCCGACCCACCCATCCGGTCGCCATGCAAGGCAGGCGCGCGCAAATGAACAGACGTACCGGAGCCGAAATTTGCTCCGGCCCATTGCCGCTGCTGCAGAAAACGCGATTCCGGCCAGGCCGCCGATCCGGCGCCGCCGCAAAGCGCAACCTGCAGCGCAGCCGAGGATTACAACTACAATGAAACGCATGTTGATCAACGCAACTCAGCGCGAAGAGTTGCGTGTGGCCATTGTCGATGGCCAGAATCTCTACGATCTCGACATCGAGATCCCCTCCCGCGAACAGAAAAAATCCAACGTTTACAAGGGCCGCATCACTCGCGTCGAGCCTTCGCTGGAAGCCTGTTTCGTCGACTACGGCGCCGACCGCCACGGCTTTCTGCCGCTCAAGGAAGTGGCGCACGAGTATTACCAGCCCGGCGCGGACCACCACAAGGCCGGCATCCGCGAGCTGCTCAAGGAAGGCCAGGAACTCATCGTCCAGGTCGAAAAGGAAGAGCGCGGCAACAAGGGCGCGGCGCTGACCACCTACATCAGCCTGGCCGGTCGCTACATGGTGCTGATGCCCAACAGCCCGCGCGCCGGCGGCGTCTCGCGTCGCATCGAGGGCGAGGATCGCCGCGCCCTCAAGGAAGCCCTGGAACACGTCACCGTGCCCGACGGCATGGGCCTGATCGTGCGTACCGCCGGTACCGGCCGCGACGCCGAAGAGCTGCAGTGGGATCTGGACTACCTCCTGCAGTTGTGGACAGCCATTTCCGGTGCCGCCGAAAAGCAGAAGGCGCCGTTCCTGATCTACCAGGAATCGCGTCTTTTCATCCGTGCCCTGCGCGACTACCTTCGCAACGACATCGGCGAAATCCTCATCGACGAGGAGTCGATGTACAACGATGCGCGCGAGTTCATGCAGCAGGTCATGCCCAACGCCCTGCGCAAGCTCAAGCTGTATCAAGACGACATCCCGCTGTTTTCGCGCTTCCAGATCGAAACGGCCATCGAGAACGCCTTTGCGCGTACCGTGCGTCTGCCCTCCGGCGGCTCCATCGTGATTGATCCGACCGAGGCGCTGACCTCGATCGACATCAACTCGGCCCGAGCCACCAAGGGTAGCGATATCGAGGAAACGGCCTTCCACACCAACTGTGAAGCCGCCGTGGAAATTGCGCGCCAGATGCGCATCCGCGACGTCGGTGGTCTGGTGGTGATCGATTTCATCGACATGGACAGCCCGCGCCACCAGCGCGAAGTGGAAGATACGCTCAAGGATGCGCTCAAGGTCGACCGTGCGCGCGTCCAGGTCGGACGCATTTCCCGCTTCGGCCTGCTGGAAATGTCGCGTCAGCGCCTGCGCCCCAGCTTGGGCGAGGCCACCCAGGTCTTGTGTCCGCGCTGCGATGGCCACGGGTTCATTCGTGGCGTCGAATCGCTGTCGCTGTCCACCTTGCGCCTGATCGAAGAGCACGCCATGAAGGACTCCACCGGCCAGGTGCTGGTGCAAGCGCCGGTCAGCGTGGCCAATTTCCTGCTCAACGAAAAGCGCGCCAGCGTGGTCGAGATCGAGCTGCGCCACAAGGTGCACGTGGTGGTGGTGGCCGATGACCGTCTGGAAACGCCGCATCTTGAAATCACGCGCATCCGCGAAGTCGACATGGGCGAGCACAGCAAACCCAGCTACGAGCGCCTCACCGAGGTGATCGCGCCGCCGCTGCGCAAGATGGGCCAGGACGCCGGCAGCGGCGAGGAACCCGCCGTCAGCCGTATCGTCCACGCGACTCCGGCTCCGTTGCGCGAGCCTGTCACCGCCGCGGTTTCCACGGAAGCCGCCACGACGACGGGCGGCGGCCTGTTTTCGCGCCTGTTCGGATGGTTTGGCAGTACGGCCGGCGACAACGCAAAAGCCGAGCCTGAAACGGAACGCCGCACTTCTTCCCGTACCGACTCTCGTCGCGCGGGCAGTGAGCGCACTTCCGAAGGTAGCCGTCGACGCGGCGCTTCGTCCGGTCGCACGGCGGATGCCGGCCGCTCGCGTCGCGGCGAAGGCAGCCGCAGCGAAAGTGGCAACGGCAAATCGGAAAATGGCGGCCGGTCGGCCGGTCGCTCCCAGCGCGGTTCCGGCCAAAGTCAATCCGGCAAATCCGCACGCGCCGAACGCAAGAGCAACGGCGACCGCAACCGCAAGAATGCCGAGAGCCAGGGCAAACCGGGATCCAACCGACGCAACGAACCCGCCGTCGCCGGCAAGGACAAGGATGCGAACACATCGCGCCCAGCTCCGGCTCCTGCGCCAGCGGCAGTCGACAAGCCGCGCACCACGGAGCCACAGGCCGGCGCGCCCGAGGCGGTTCCCGCTGCAAGCAACAACGAACGTCCGGGCGACGAAAACAAATCCGCCACCGGCAACAGCCAGCGCCGTCGCCGTGGCCGTCGGGGCGGTCGTCGCCGTCGTCGCACGGCGGTGGACGAAGGCAATGCCGGCAACAACGGTACGCCGGTGAATCCTGCTGCCGAACAACATGGCGATGCGTCTCCAAAAACCGATGCCCCCGCAACAGCCAACCAGAAGCATGGCGATCGCCCTTCGCAACCTTCGCGTCAGGAAGCATCCGCCCCGTCTCCGGCAAACGAGAACGGCAAGACATCCGCCACAACCGATGCGGCCAAGGCTCCGACTCCCACACCGAAGGCTCAGGAACAAGTCAAGGCTCCGGCCCCTGCTGCGCCGAAGGCTCAGGGACAGCCCAAAGCTCCCGCTGCCTCGCCAGCACCTGCAGCTCCAGTGCCCAGCGCCCCCAAGCCGGTGGATACGCACACCACTTCACCTGTGGCCCCGACGCCAGCTCCCGCACCGACACCGGCACCAACGCGTCCAGCTGAAAATGCGGGGACAACGATGCCCGCACCGGCCCCCAAGCCGGCACCGCCAGCCCACGATCCGGTTCAGAGTCCGAAGCCATCGACGACGACATCAGGCCATGATGAAGCACAACGCGTAGCGCGAGCTCCAGCAGCACCATCGGACAAGCCCGCAGCTGCTTCACCATCGACGACGACGGCGCCAGTCAAGGCTCCCGCACCGGCCGCCCCTTCCCCTCAAAACGCACCCGCGCCATCGCCTGCGGTCAGGCAGCCTGCCCAGGGTGATCTATTGGGAAACCGCGGCTCCAACAGCGGTGACAAACCAGCCAGTGAGTCGACACACAAGCACGACTGAGTCAGCTGTCGGCTGTCACGCAACAAAAAAGCCAGCCTGTTCTGCAGGCTGGCTTTTCCATGGCTACAAAAAAATCCCGCTCACCTCCGGCAGGAGCCTGCTGGCAGGCAATCCCACGATCTCATCGCGTGCGAATATTTTCCTGCATGCGCAAACCCTGTTCGATGGGCAGCGCCCGCCCCAAAGGGGCAGGACTCAAACTCGGATGACCCTTCGGCTTGCGAATTTCAGACCAGAGAATAAAGTCCACACCGAGATCAGGCCCAAAAAAGCCGGACCAACAGGACTCCCGCAATGACGATGGCGTACAGCGGAATCAGGTAGCTGAGAATGCGGTTTGGCAGGATGCGCACCAGGTAAGGAGAGGCAATGGCCGCGAGAAGGCTCCCTGCCAAAACGGAAGGCAACAGCACCAGATTGAGTTTCATCCCGACCGCACTGATGGCGAAAAAAGTGATCGCGCCCGCAATGGAAACCCATGCCTCGGCCAGGGACGTTATCGCAGCGGCACTTTTTTCGTACACGCCGGCGTAAAGCTGCCCAAGGGTGATGACTGGCCCGTAGCCACCCGCCCCTATGCCTTTGTTGAATCCCGCCAACGCCGCAAATCCAATCATGCGTTTGGGCCGAAAGGTCGTTTTTTCATGGGGCACGAAGCGCTGTACGAACGTGATGATTCCCATCAGCAACACCAGAATGGCGACATAAATCTTGATGGTCGAATCGGGCAAATCGAGTGCCAGGTACACCAGCAAAATGGAAGCGATCACCGCAATCACGCCAAACAGTGCGATCAGCAGCATCAGCTTTGTCGCCTCGTTCATCCCGTTCCGTACGGAAAAGCGCACGTTGTGGAATTCATGATGCACGGCGGCGGTGACCAGTCCGGTGATTGCCTGAGTGATGAGCAGGACGGGCACCACGCCCAGTGCATCGTAGCCCATGGACAGCAGCAGCGGCGCCAGTGCCGTACCAAAGCCCATTCCGACCGCCGAATCGATCGTTTCAAACACGAAAGCAAGGACGATGACCGTCGGGAAAAGCCAGGTGGACAAGCGAAAGAAAGCGGCCGATTCGGATGGATAGGGTACAAGCCAGCCGGTCAGCGCGATCAGGATCAGATAACCACATCCAAACCAGCAAAGTTTTGCCACGGTCGCGCGTTCCAGCCGCAACCGTTTCCGGAGCGGCTGCTTGTCCAGCTCCCGGGCGCTGGAACCAGGTTCGTTTCCATCCGAAGCACCCTTGCTGGTTTTGGGTCGGTGCATGTGATGCCTCCTCACGGTCTACTCTCCGGCCCCGTGATGAAAACGATGAACAGGTGGCAATTTTGCACGATTCCGAGCGGCATCGTGCCGACGGAAATCTGTGGTACACCGCTGGCGCGCAAGACCGCGACTACAGCCCCGATTCGCGCCTCCGGATGCGGCACGCAAGCCGGGCTTGGTTCGGCGTTACAGCATCAGGACGGGCAGTGTCTGCCCTACAACAGCGTTGTCCATGGAAGCATGCTGGTACCCGGGGCGGGACTCGAACCCGCATGAACTTGCGTTCTGCGGATTTTAAGTCCGCTGCGTCTACCGATTCCGCCACCCGGGCGCATGCATCAGGGCGCCAAGCTTACCAAAAGCACAGACACAAAAGCGTTTGCGTAATTTTCGCGCATTTGTCCATGCAGAGTCAGCGCGGTTGGAAATCGGCGAAGGCGGATTGGAAAGCTTCATAGGCTGCCTTGGCTTCATCGCTGTCGGCTGCCGGCGTATGGATTTCCAGCGTGACCAGCTGATCGCCCGCATTTTTGCCGGGCAGACCACGCCCCTTCAGGCGAAGCTTGCGGCCTGATTGGGAACCGGGCGGTACGCGCAGTTGCACGGTTCCGCCGAGGGTCGGCACGTCCACCGTGGCGCCCAGTGCGGCCTCCCATGGCGCAATGGCCAGCGTGACGAGCACGTTGCGCTCTTCCAGCTGAAACCGGGGGTCGGGACGGATGCCGATTTCCAGCAACAAGTCGCCGGCCCTGGCGCCGCCCATGCCAGGATGACCCTGCCCGCCCAGACGGATGACCTGGCCCGGCAGAATACCTGCGGGGATTTTGACTTCGAGCACTTTTTCGCCGCCGTTGCCGTCATTCAGGCTTACGCGCGTCGTGCCGCCGGCGTAGGCGGCCGCCAAATCCACATCGATATGCGCCTGCACGTCGCGGCCACGCTGCGCATGCGGCCGACCGCCGCCGCGCGCGGCTGCCGCCTGGCCGAACAGGCTTTCGAAGAAGTCGCTGAAATCGGCGCCACCGCCAAAGCCGTTGCCGCCGCCAAAATGAAATTCCTGCGCACCGCCGCCACCCCAACCGGGCGGCGGACGGAATTGATCGCCGGCACGATATCCGCCGGCGCGCAGCTCATCGTAGGCACGGCGTTTTTCCGGATCCTTGAGCGCCTCGTGGGCCTCGTTGACGGCCTTGAATTTTTCCTCGGCATCCGCGTCCTTGTTCTTGTCCGGATGGTACTTGCGCGCCAGCTTGCGATAGGCCGCCTTGATGTCGGCATCGCTGGCATCGGGCTTGACGCCCAGCGTCTCGTAGTAATCCTTGAATTGCATGTACTCTCCACAAGCGTTCGGATGCACGGAAAACCGGCGTTTATCCACAAAAGATAAGACCTGTCGCCTCGTATTCAAGCGCCTGGAGGGCGTGGCGGCAAGGCGGATGCGGAGGTTATCATCGTCGCATTCCGCAAAGGCTGCAAAACATGGCGATCAAGACAGGGGGCCGTATTCCCGCCAGTACGGTAAACATGCTCAATGACGGCATCGAACCGATTTCCACGCAGCCGTTTTTTGCCGGGCGCAAGATTCTGCTGTTTGCCGTGCCGGGAGCCTTCACGCCGACCTGCTCCAATCAGCACCTGCCGGGCTATGTGCAACACCTCGACGATTTCGAGCGGCGCAACGTCACCGTGGCCTGCATGGCTGTGAACGACGCCTTCGTCATGCGCGCCTGGGCCGACAGCCAGCAGGTTCCCGAATCGCTTGTCATGCTGGCCGACGGCAACGGCGCCTTCACCCGTGCGTTGGGCATGGAAATGGACGGCAGTGGCTTCGGCATGGGGCATCGCGCCAGGCGTTTTGCGCTTTATGCCGAAGATGGCGTGGTACGCATTCTGCATTTGGAAGCGCCCGGCGAGTTCCGGGTGTCCAGCGCCGAGGCCATGCTGCAGGCGCTGGATGACATGAAGCTCTGAGCGGACGACCACCCGCTTTTTTGCAGGAGCGTGCCTGCACGCGATTATTTGATGCCCGACGCAAGGTCGGACAATCGCCTGCAGGCAGGCTCCTGCACATCGGGAGCTTGGCGGATCAGTCTTCGGTGGGGACGTCGCTGTCGTTCTCGTCATCGGCCACAGCATCCAGACGCACCACGCCGATCAGCTTTTCGTTGTCCGGCAGGCGGATCAGGGTGACGCCCTGGGTGTTGCGGCCCAATCGCGAAACCTCGGCAACACGCGTGCGCACCAAGGTGCCCTGGTCGGAGATGAGCATCATCTCGTCGTCTTCGGCGACGCGGCGTGCGGCGACCAGATCGCCATTGCGTTCGGAGCACTTGATGCCGATCACGCCCTGCGTGCCGCGGCCCTTCTTCGGGAATTCGGCAACGGCGGTGCGCTTGCCGTAACCACGCTCGGTGGCCAGCAGCACGTCGCGATTGTCGGTTTCGTCGTTGACCACGATCAGCGACACCACGCCCTCGTTCTCGGCCAGCTTCATGCCGCGCACGCCGGCGGCGGTGCGGCCCATGGAGCGCACGGTGTTCTCGTCGAAGCGATTGACCTTGCCGTTGGAAGCGAACAGCAGTACATCCGAATTGCCGTCGGTCAGGCGCACGTTGACCAGCGCGTCGCCATCTTCCAGGCGGATGGCAATCTTGCCGCGCTGCAACTGATAGGCGTATTCGGTCAGCGGTGTCTTCTTGACCTTGCCGTTGCGGGTGGCAAAGAGCAGGAACTGATCCTCGGCGTACTCATGCACGGGCAGCACGGTCTGCACACGTTCGCCCTCTTCCAGCGGCAGCAGATTGACGATGGGTTTGCCGCGCGCACCGGGGCCGGCCTCGGGAATCTGGTAGACGTTTTGCCAGTACACGCGACCGGTGCTGGTGAAGGTAAGCAGCGTGTCATGGGTGTTGACCACCCACAGCTTCTCGACCACGTCCTCGTCCTTCAACGAAGACGCCGAACGACCCTTGCCGCCACGACGCTGGGCTCGATAGGTGCTGGCCGGCTGACGCTTGACGTAGCCGGTGTGCGAAAGCGTGAGCACCACGTCCTCGGGTTCGATCAGGTCGAGAATATCGATGTCGTCGGAGGACGGACGAATTTCGGTGCGGCGCGCATCGCCGTAGTCGGCCTTGATGACTTCCAGCTCGTCGCGGATGACCGAAAGCAGCTTCTCGGGGTCTTCCAGAATGGTGATGAGGCCGCGGATGGCTTCCAGCACCTCGCGGTATTCGTCGCTGAGTTTTTCCTGTTCCAGACCGGTCAAACGGTTCAGGCGCATGGCCAGGATTTCCTGGGCCTGCACCGCCGACAACTGGTATCCGTCCGCCTTGAGGCCGTCGCGCGGATCCATGTCCTCGGGACGCGAGGCATCGGAACCGGCCGCCTGCAGCAGCGTCGCCACCATACCCGGCTCCCAGCGCTTGGCCAGCATGCGCTCCCTGGCTTCGGCGGGCGAAGCCGAGGTCTTGATCAGCTCGATCATCTCGTCGATGTTGGCCAGCGCGACGGTGAGGCCTTCCAGGATGTGCGCGCGGGCACGCGCCTTGCGCAGCTCGAAAATGGTGCGCCGGGTGACCACTTCGCGGCGATGGCGGATGAAGGCCTCGAGGATGTCCTTGAGGTTCAGTACACGCGGCTGGCCATCGACCAATGCCACCATGTTGATGCCGAAGGTGACCTGCATCTGCGTCTGCTGATACAGGTTGTTGAGCACCACGTCGCCCATGGCGTCGCGGCGCACCTCGATGACGATGCGCATGCCGTCCTTGTCGGACTCGTCGCGCAGCGCGGAGATGCCGGTCAGGCGCTTTTCCTTGACCAGTTCGGCGATCTTCTCGATCAGCTTGGCCTTGTTGACCTGATAGGGAATCTCGTCGACGACGATGGTTTCGTGTCCCTTGGCGTCGGTTTCGATGTCGGCGCGCGCACGCACGCGGATGCGGCCACGACCGGTGCGGTAGGCCTGCACGATGCCGGCGGCGCCGTTGATGATGCCGGCGGTGGGGAAGTCCGGGCCGGGGATGTAGCCCATCAGGTCGTCCACCGTCAGCTCGGGATTGTCGATCAGGGCGATGGTGCCGGCGATGATCTCGTTGAGGTTGTGCGGCGGGATGTTGGTGGCCATGCCGACGGCGATGCCGGCCGAACCATTGATGAGCAGGTTCGGCACGCGCGTGGGAAGTACCAGCGGCTCGTGCTCGGACTCGTCGTAATTGGGGCCGAAGTCGACGGTTTCCTTGTCGATGTCGGCCAGCAGCTCGTGCGCCAGCTTGGACATGCGCACTTCGGTGTAACGCATGGCCGCGGGGCTGTCGCCGTCGACCGAACCGAAGTTGCCCTGCCCGTCG
>DASSBH010000193.1:0-4991 GCA_035698945.1 Oleiagrimonas sp. | reverse complement strand
GGCCGGCGCGGATGCGGCTTGGGCAATGGGATGCTGGATGGCCGGCGCGGATGTCGTCGCCATCGCCGTCGTCGCGGCAGGTGCCGGACGGGTTGCCGGTGGATGGGTTCCGTGACGCATGAACCACGCGCCGATGATGATGAGAATAATCACCACGACGGCCACTACCCACGCCACGATGCTGGTCTTCGATTTCATGACCGACTCGCTGTTTGAATGTCTGCTTGGACTGATGTTAGCCCCGTTTGTTCACTTTCCACCTGGACGCACGACACATTCAAGAGGTCAATCGGCATTTGACAGACACATGAATCATCATTGAACCTGCTCCATTCGTGTCGATTTCCGGGATCTCCGATGCCTGCCACACCCGCCACCGCCGAGCGCACCCTTCTGGGCCATCCGGTCGGGCTGACCACCCTGTTCTTCACCGAGATGTGGGAGCGCTTCAGCTTCTACGGCATGCGTGCCCTGCTGGTGCTGTTCATGGTGGCGACCCTCGACAAGGGCGGCATGGGTCTGGACGACAAGACCGCCACGGCCATTTACGGGTTGTACATGGCCGGCGTGTACCTGACATCACTGCCCGGCGGCTGGATCGCCGACCGCCTGATCGGCCAGCAGCGCGCCGTGTGGTATGGCGGCATCATCATCGCCCTCGGCCATTTCACGCTGGCCATTCCCAGCCGCATGTCGTTCTTCATCGGCCTGGTGCTGATCGTGATCGGCACGGGCCTGCTCAAGCCCAATACCAGCACGTTGGTGGGCGATCTCTACCCCGAAGGTGGCTCACGGCGCGACGCGGGTTTTTCCATCTATTACATGGGCATCAACCTGGGCGGCTTCCTCGGGCCGCTGATTTGCGGATACCTGGGCCAGAAGGTCAACTGGCACTATGGTTTTGCCGCCGCCGGCATCGGCATGGTGCTCGGCCTGATCATGTACCGCTCCACGCGACGTTTCCTCGGCAACAACGGCAACAAGGCCGAACCGGCCTATACCGAACCCGCCCGCCAGCAGACTTTCCTGCGCCATTCCTGGCAGGCGCTGTGGATCGGCGTGGCCGTCATCGTGTTGCTGGTGGTGCTCGGCTACACCGGCGTGGTGATCTATTCGCCGGTAGCCATTTCCGTGTGGTCGAGCGTGGCCATTCTGGTGATCGGCCTCGGCTTCATGATGTGGATGTATTTCTTCGGACAGCTCAACGAGAAGGAAAAGAAGCGCCTGATCGCCTTGGGCATCCTGTTCCTGGTGCAGGCGCTGTTCTGGGCCGGTTACGAGCAGGCCGGTTCCAATTTCAATCTGTTCGCCCAGCGCTACACCCAGTTGAGCGTATTCGGCTGGAGTTTCCCCGCCTCGTGGTTCCAGAGCGAGAACTCGCTTCTCATTCTGCTGCTCGCGCCGTTTTTCGCCTGGCTGTGGGTCTGGCTCGGCAAGCGCAACCTGGACCCGAACACGCCGTTGAAATTCGCTTTCGGCATGATCTTCATCGGCATCGGCTTTCTGGTCATGATGACCGCAGCCTGGATTGTGGTAGCCGGCAACCAGGTATTGCCCACCTGGCTGGCGCTGACCTACCTGCTGCATACCATCGGCGAACTGTGCCTGAGTCCGGTCGGTCTCTCGGCCACCACCAAGCTTGCACCACGACGCTTCGGCGGGCGCATGATGGGCACCTGGTTCCTGTTCACTGCGCTCGGCGAAATTCTCGCCGGCCTGATCGCCGGTCGCTTCACCGCCCACAACGTCGACGAAATGCCGCACATCTACGCCACCATCGCCATCGTCGCCATCGGCGTGGGCGTGCTGATGGCGCTATTCAGCAGGTTGATGCAGCGTCGTTTGATTGGACGCGAGATTCATTGATTGTTGAGGGGCGAGGGGCGAGGGCGCAAAAATCGGAAGCGGAGGAGACACTCAGGATATCGGACAATGGCATTGCGGGGTTTTCGTACACAAGCCGGAAATTCCAATCATGCGCCCCTGCTGCCCGTCCCCATCCTTCTGCTGAAACGGGCAGCAAACCTCAACTGACGCCCTCACTACTCGTCCCCCGTCCCTTCAAGAGAATCACGGCTGCAACGCTCCCGCCAACCGATTCTTGTAAATCACCCCGCCCTTCATCACGAACGGCACGTGTTCGATGACGCTGATGTCTTGTGTGGGATCGCCTTTCACCGCGATGAGGTCGGCATACAGGCCTGGACGGATCTGGCCGAAATGGTCTTGCTGGCGCAGGATCCTGGCGTCCACGGCGGTCGCCGCGAGCAGCGCTTGGGTCGGGGTCATGCCGTCACGCACCATCCATTCCAGCTCCTTGTAGTTGGTGCCGTGCGTGAATACGCCGACGTCGCTGCCGCAGCCGGTGGTGACGCCCACTTCCATGGCCAGCTTGAACGCATGCGCGGCCTGTTTCATGGCGGCGGTCGGCGGTTGGCCCGGTTTCCAGCCGTGAAAATACTGCGCGTAGGCCGCCTCCGCTTCCAGCGTGGGCAGATAGGCCACGTGGTGCTGCTTCATCAACTCGAACACCTTGCGCGTGCCGCCGAAGCCATGCTCGATAGTGTCGACTCCGGCCAGTATGGCGCGGCGCATGCCCTCGGCCGTGGTCGCGTGAGCCGACACTGGCAATCCCATTGAGTGTGCCGTCTCGACCGCCGCCTTCAGCTCGTCCTCGCTGAAAGTGGGTACCGCGCCCTTGCTCTTGCCGCAGGAATAATCGGCATACACCTTGATCCAGTCCGCGCCATGTCCGGCCTGCTTGCGCACGGCCGCGATCATCTGGGCGCGTCCGCTGACCGGGATGCCGCCTTGCGGGAGCTTGAGATCATCGCGAAAACCGAGGGGGCCGGGGCCGTAGCAGTCGCTGGCCACGGTGGCGCGGGTGGCCACGAACAATCGCGGACCGGGAATCATGCCCTCGTTGATGGCGCGTTGCACCGACACGTCGGCATAGCCTGCCCCTTCGGTGCCGAGATCGCGCAAGGTGGTGAAGCCGGCCATCAGTGTGGCCTTCACGTGCTGCACCGCCTCGATGGTGCGATACGGCACCGGCTCTTTCAGCACCTGATCGTCCCAGAGCGTTTCGTTGTAGGGATGCAGGAAAATATGCGAGTGCGCATCGATCAGGCCGGGCAGAAGCGTCATGCCCGGCATCTTGATCCGCGTGGCCGTGGCGGGCACCTGGATCGTGCCGGCCGGGCCCACCGCCGCGATGTGCTGGCCGCGCACCAGCACCACCCAACCTGCATGCGTGTGGCTGCTGCGCGCATCGAAAACGCGTGCCGGTTGCAACAGGTACGTGTGCTGATCGGCCGCACGACTGGCGTCGGTCGCACCGGCGGCCTGCGCCGCGCAAGGCGTCAGCGCAAGAACGAACAACACGCCCAGCGTGCACGAACGCCAGCGATGCATGATGGATGACAACATGATTTTTCCCCCACAAATGGCAATCATGAGCCGAACAGGCTCCATTCGACCAATGTACTGCGGTACGTGCGAGGCCGCCAACCGAAGGCGCAAAGGGAAGCGCGGATATCCCCGGAACAGGCATACATGACACCGCCATCTCGTCGCTGTGTCACAAGTGGATCACCTTCCCTACCGGCGGGGATGGACACGATTCGGTTTGATGGGAACATCAAGGAGCTTCGGAGGCCGAAGCCTGACAACCGGATCAGCGCAACTGGCTGTCCTTGCTGCCGCGGCGGTTGTAGCTGCTGGAAACAGCCTGCTCGTTGTCGAATGCTTCCTGGCAGGCCAGACACAGGCGCACGCCCGCCACAGCCTTGCGGCGTGCCTCGGGGATGGGATCGCCGCACTCCTCGCAATGGGTGAGTCCCGGCCCCGTGCGCATCTGGCTGCGCACGCGTTTGACGGCGTCATTGACGGTCGCATCGATTTGATCGTTGACGGCGTTGTCGCCTGCCCAACCGGTGGCCATGTCTTCCTCCGCGCCGCGGATCTGTCGCGGCAAACATCACTTGTACCTGTCTTGCGATATGGGGGCAACCGCCCAAAATTCAAAAGCCTGCGTAACCAGCGGTTGACAATGACGGGAAACCCGTCACCCTGTGGCTTCCAATTACCTGTCATGGCAGTCAATTGAGCGACGCCGACTTCAATCCGCCCAATCTGGCGCTGACCAGCATCGGCCTGTCGCTGGCCACGTTCATGCGGGTGCTCGACACCACGATCGCCAACGTGTCATTGCCGACCATTGCCGGCAATCTGGGCAAGAGTTACGACCAGGCCACCTGGATCATCACCTCGTTCGCGGTGTGCATGGCCATCACCCTCCCGCTGACGGGCTACCTGAGCCGTCGTTTCGGCGAGGTGAAATTGTTCATCTGGTGCACGGTACTGTTCTCGCTGGCTTCGCTCGCCTGCGGGCTTGCCCACTCCATGGGCATGCTGCTGCTTTTCCGCGCCGTGCAGGGCGCGGTGTCCGGCCCCATGTATCCAGTCACCCAGAGCCTGATGATCGCCACCTGGCCCAAGGCCAAGCGCGGCATGGCGCTGGCGCTGATCGGCATGATTACCATCGTCGCGCCCATCGTCGGGCCGGTGCTGGGCGGCTGGATCACCAGCAACTATTCGTGGGAATGGATCTTTTTCATCAACGTGCCGATCGGCATCTTGTCCAGTGTGGTCGTGGCCGGACAACTGGCCGGCATGAAGGAAAAGCTGGAACGCCCGCGCATGGATTACGTGGGCCTGTTCACGCTGGTCATCGGCGTGGGCGCGCTGCAGATCGTGCTCGACAAAGGCAACGACGCCGACTGGTTCCACTCCACCTTGATTGTGGTGTTGGCGGCCGTAGCGATCGTCGCCCTGATCGTTTTCCTGATCTGGGAGCTGACGGACGACGACCCCATCGTCGATTTGAAGCTGTTCCGCCACCGCAATTTCGCCGCCGGTACGCTGGTGCTGGTGCTGTCTTACGCACTCTTTTTCGGCATGGGCCTGTTGTTGCCCCTGTGGATGCAGCG
>DASSBH010000192.1:0-8142 GCA_035698945.1 Oleiagrimonas sp. | reverse complement strand
TGAAAACGTGCGCGGCAACAGAAATTCGGCCAAGGCCAGATCCGCCGGCGTGGTGACCTTGATGTTGTCCTCGGCGCCTTCCACCAGCAAGGGATGGAAACCGGCGCGCTCCATGGCCATGGCCTCGTCGGTGACGGCCACGCCGGCATCGAGGGCACTGGCCAGCGCTTTCGTGAGCTGGCCGCGACGGAACATCTGCGGCGTGAAGGCACGCCATCGCGCATCGCGCGGTTCGGTTTCCATGCTGCGACCATCGGCATCGGCACGCTTCAGCGTGTCGCGCAGCGGCGCACCCAGCAGCCCGCCATCGTCCTGCCCGCCCCGTTCCACGAGACGGGCAACATCGGCGGCACGCACGCAAGGGCGCGCGGCATCATGCACCAGCACGAAATGGTTCGCGTCGACGTCGTCAGGCAATGCCCGCAGCGCCGCCAGTACCGAATCCGCACGCTCCGCGCCGCCAGCCGTCACACGCACCGGTTTGCCTTTGCACAAGGTTCCCCGCTCCAGCAGCGGAGCCACCTGCGACTCCCAATGCGTGTCGTCGCGTGCAAGCGCCACCATCAGCCCCCGCACCTGCGGCATGGCCGCGAGGCGCTGCAGGGTGTGAACGATCAGGGGACGACCCGCCAGCGGCAGGTACTGCTTGGGCAGGGCCGCGCCCAGCCGGGTGCCACGACCGGCGGCGGGAAGCACGCACCACAGGCCATCCGTATCATGGCTCATGCGTGGCCTGCGAACGGGTTTGCATGTTGGTCGATGCAGCCGAAGCCGGGTCGATGACCTGATAGAACACCTCACCCGGCTTGATCAGGCCGAGGTTGTTGCGGGCGCGCGCTTCCACCGCCTGGTCGCCGTGCTTGAGATCGTCCACATCCGCGGCCAGCGCCTGGTTGCGCTTTTCCAGCTTGGCGTTCTGCGCTTTTTGCGCGGCCACGCTGCCGCGCAGGGTGTGGATTTCGCGCATGCCGCCGTCGCCCAGCCAGAACTTGGCTTGCAAAGCGATCAGCAGGACAAGCAGGATCAGGGCAAGCCAGCGCCAGCGTTTCACGAGCCTCTCCGCCGATCAGCCCGGCAGTTTGGCCAGGTTGGGGAAAGCGTCGCGCCCAGCGTAGCGGGCCGCACTGCCCAACTGCTCTTCGATGCGCAGCAACTGGTTGTACTTGGCCACGCGATCGCTGCGGCACAGCGAGCCGGTCTTGATCTGCGTGGCGGTGGTGGCCACGGCGATGTCGGCGATGGTGGTGTCCTCGGTTTCGCCGGAGCGATGCGACACCACGGCGGCGTAGCCCGCGTCGTGGGCCATGGCGATGGTTTCCAGCGTCTCGGACAAGGTGCCGATCTGGTTCACCTTGATCAGGATGGCATTGGCAATGCCGGCGTCGATGCCCTTGCGGAAAATGGCCGGATTGGTGACGAAGTTGTCGTCGCCGACCAGCTGGATGGTTTTGCCCAGCCGTTCGGTCAGCAGCTTCCAGCCGGCATCGTCGCCCTCGGCCATGCCGTCTTCGACGGTGATGATCGGGTACTTGTCGCACCAGCCGGCCAGAAGATCGGCAAAGCCGGCCGAGTCGAACTTGCGACCCTCGCCGGCCAGATCGTATTGGCCGTCGTGGAAAAATTCGGAACTGGCGGCATCCAGCCCAAGCCAGATGTCCTTGCCCGCGCGGTAACCGGCCTGGTCGATGGCTTCCAGGATGGTTTCGATGGCTTCCTCGTTGGAGGCGAGGTTCGGCGCAAAGCCGCCTTCGTCGCCGACGGCCGTGGACAGACCGCGCTGCTTGAGCACGAATTTCAGCGCGTGGAACACCTCGGCACCGGCACGCAGCGCTTCGGCGAAGCTCGCCGCGCCCACCGGCACGATCATGAATTCCTGCACGTCGACGTTGTTGTCGGCATGCGCGCCGCCGTTGACGATGTTCATCATCGGCACCGGCAGCATGCCCGGCTTGCCGTTGGAGAGGACATGCCACAACGGCTTGCCGCGCGAGGCGGCGACGGCCTGTGCGGCGGCCAGCGACACGCCGAGCAACGCGTTGGCGCCGAGCTTGCCTTTGTTGGACGTGCCATCGAGCGCGATCATCTTGTCGTCCAGACCTTTCTGATCGGCGGCATCGAAACCTTCGAGCGCTTTGGCGATGACGCCATTGACGTTTTCGACGGCCTGGCGCACGCCTTTGCCGCCATAGCGCGATGTATCGCCATCACGCAATTCCACCGCTTCGCGGCTGCCGGTGGAAGCGCCGGACGGCACGGCGGCGCGACCGAAAGCGCCGTCGGCCAAAGTGATTTCGGCTTCCAGCGTGGGATTGCCGCGCGAGTCGAGGATTTCACGGGCATGAATGCGTGTGATGGCAGTGGTCATGATGTTCCGTCGGTCGAGGTGAAAGTCGGATGTATGCACGGAATTGTAGCGAGCCATTGCGGTGCTGCACAGGCGCTGGCCTGCATTATTCATCGGGATTCGTAGCGAGCTGGTTCCAGGGTGTGTCATGAGCGGGTTTCGCGACCGAGGAGCACGCAGGCGTAGTTGCACTACGTCGAGCACTGCGACAGAGCGAAACCGCTCAGGGCGCGCCATGGGAGCGGCGCAGTAGAAAACCGATGAATAATGCAGGCTAGGTTTCATCGTCGAGAGGGACGCCAAGATGCGTTGCCATTTCGACGACCGTATCGTCGAGACGTCGCAGCGTGCCGATGGCTTCGCGGCGTGCCAGCACGGCGCCATCGTCGCCGGCGGTCGCCTCGTGCTGCCATCGTTGCAGCCGTTCGCCAACTGACGCTACCGGGTGTGCCGGGCACCCCGCCAGCACCGCCGCCAGCGACGCCAGGTTGGCCTGCATGCGTTCGCCGGCATCCTCCAGCCCCGGCGGCAACGGGTCGGCGGCGCGGGCGCGCGGCACGTGGCGCGACAAGCTGCGCACGTAATAGGCGCAGGCCATGAACATGCGCAGCCGCCAGCGGATGTGACCACGACCGAACAATCCGCTCAGACCGGTCGCTACCGGCCGCGCCGCGCCGCGCAATGCGTTGAAGCGTTTGTCCACCTGCCGCGCCGCCGCGCCGAGATCCGTGGTCGCCACGCCGGACAATTCCGTCACTGCGGCGCGCACGAACGCCTGCAAGGCTTCGGTCTCGTCCACGGCTGCCCTGGCGGCCGCGCGTCGCGTGCTGACCGGCAGCACCAGGGCCGCGACCGCGACGCCGATGGCGGCGCCGGCTGCGGTTTCCTCCAGCCGCAGCACCAACAACCCGAAGCTGAACTGGCCCAGCAGGCCGTACAGCAATGCCAGCAGCGTAGTGATCCAGAAAATCATCAATCCGTACGCCACCTGGAACAGGTAATAGGCCAGAAAGATGCAGACAAACATCAGCACTGCCGTTATCGCTACATTGCCGCCAACCACGGTGGCGACGACGGCGCCCGAGGCGATGCCGGCCAAGGTGCCGAGGATGCGCTGCCAGGCCTTGCCCAGAGTGTCGCCGCGCGTGCTGGTGCCGGCGAATACCACGAAAGCCGCGATCACCGCCCAATACCAGCGGCGCGGCGAAATGAATTCGCCGGCGATGATCGCCAGTGCTGCCGCCAGCGTCACCTGCAAGGCCTGACGCAGCGCCGGGTCGAGCTTGCCGTGATCATCGTCGCTGTCCGGATCCGGCATGGGTGCGTCCGGCGCGTCGGAGTCGTCCGAACCGGTCAGCGGCGACGCTTCAATTCTGTCTTTGCGCAAGGCCTGCATCGACGCGGCCAGATCGTTCATGCGCGTCGCCAACCGGCTCCAGGCTTCGGCATCCCTTGTCTGCGCGGCGAGGTCGACGGCATTCGCGGCGACCTCGCGCAAATGTTCGAACGGTTGATCCAGGCGCACCGCCGCGCCCAGCTCTCGCAAGCAGCGTGCGAATGCCTGCCGCGATGCGGGCACGAGCGGCGCCGGCGCGGCCAGACGACCGGCCGCGCCAAGGCGTTCAGTTGCCAGTTCCGCATCGAAAATTTTCAGCGCCATGCCTTGCGCGGTGTTGCGATCGCCGCTTTGCTGCGCCTGATCCTCGACCATCAGCGCGCATTCGTTGAGATGGATGGCCGCGCGCCGCAGCGTGCGTCGCGCATCGTCGCTCCAGCTTCCGGCCTCGACCGCCTCGGCCACCGCATCGATTACCGGCACGATGTGCGCGGCAAAGGCATGCAGCAGGTGGCGCAGCGTGCGCTCGGGGCGCTCGCGCAGCAGTACGAAACGCAACAGATATGCGCACAACACGCCGATGACCAGCGCCAGCAGCATCCATGGCAATTGTTCGACACGGGCCTTCAGGAAAATCGAAAAAAAATAGGCGATGAACGCGATCATGCCGAACGTCATCCAGCGCGGGCCAAAGCGCCGCGCCCACGTCGCCAGAAACATGACCACCAGGAACACCGCATCGGCTGCCCACCAATAAGGCGCCAGGAATGCACCGAGCACGATGGCGACGGCGGCGGGCAATGGCAGCAGCAAGGTCGTGAGACGCTGTTGCGCGGGCTTGGGGTCGCGCACCGCCATGGATGACAGCATGCCGATCATCGCGCCCAACAGCACCACGGTCACCGGCAATCCGATGAAATGCTTGAGGCCGAACAGCACGCCCAGCGTCAAGGCCACTGTCGCGGTGGTGCGTGTGGCCAGCCGCAGCCGCGTGAAGCCGGGATCGAAACGCAACAGCGCGCCATGCGCCCGGTGCAGCCCTGCCGTTATCCACCGCAGCGGGAACGATGCTTTCTGGCCTGTCCCGGCAGTCGCGCGCATGGTTTCAGCCCACGCTGGGCAACGCCGATGTCGCGCAGGCGCGCCCAGAAGTCATCGCGGCCGTGCGCTCGTCATCGACGTCGTCTCACAAATGCCGTTTGGCGACGTGATCCAGCTCCAGCAACGTTTCCAGCAGCGCCTGCATCTTGCCCAGCGGCCACGCATTGGGCCCGTCGCTGAGTGCCTTCTCCGGGTCGGGATGCGTCTCGGCGAACAGGCCGGCGACGCCGACGGCGACGGCGGCGCGCGCCAGCACCGGCACGAACTCGCGCTGACCACCCGAACTGGTGCCCTTGCCGCCCGGCAACTGCACCGAATGGGTCGCGTCGAACACCACCGGGCAACCGGTGTCGCGCATGATCGCCAGGCTGCGCATGTCCGACACCAGGTTGTGATAGCCGAAGCTCGCGCCGCGTTCGCACACCATCAGCTGCTCGTTGCCGGTGGCGCGGGCCTTGTCGACCACATTGACCATGTCTTCCGGTGCCAGGAACTGACCTTTCTTGATGTTGACCGGTTTGCCCGTGGCAGCCACCCGCTGGATGAAGTCGGTCTGGCGGCACAGGAAGGCCGGCGTTTGCAGCACATCGACGACATCGGCCACTTCGTCGAACGGCGTGTATTCGTGCACATCGGTCAGCACCGGCACGCCGACCTGACGCTTCACTTCGCCGAGAATGCGCAGGCCCTCTTCCATGCCCAGACCACGAAAGCTGGCGGCCGAGGAACGGTTGGCCTTGTCGTAGCTGGACTTGAAGATGAAGGGAATGCCGAGTTTGCCGGTGATGTCCTTGAGCGTGCCGGCGGTATCCACTTGCAACTGTTCGGACTCGACCACGCAAGGCCCGGCAATCAGGAACAACGGGTGCTCGAGGCCGACATCAAAACCACACAGCTTCATGCGCGGGCCTCCTTGGTCGATGCGGCCAGTTTCGGGCCTTCGTGCACGGCCTTGTACTCGCGTGCGGCACGTACGAAACCATTGAACAACGGATGGCCGTCACGTGGCGTGGAGGTGAATTCCGGGTGGGCCTGGCAAGCCAGGAACCAGGGGTGCTGTTGCGGCGGAAGCTCGACAATTTCCACCAGCAGGTCGTCCATGGACTTGCCGGAAATCACCAGCCCCAGATCCTCGAAGCGCTGGCGATAACGGTTGTTGAATTCGTAGCGATGACGATGGCGTTCGCGCACCACGTCCTGACCGTACATTTCGCGCGCCAAAGTGCCCTGCTTGAGGCGACATTCCTGGATGCCCAGACGCATGGTGCCGCCCAGATCGGAATTTTCGTCACGCTGCTCCACTTCGCCGCTGGCGGTGGTCCATTCGGTGACCAGGGCGATCACCGGTTCATCGGCATGGCGATTGTTTTCCGTGGAATCGGCACCGGCCAGGCCCGCCTCGTGACGGGCGAAGTCCACCACGGCCGCGTGCATGCCGTAGCAGATGCCGAAATACGGAACGCGGTGCTCGCGCGCGTACTGCGCCGCCTGCACCTTGCCTTCGAAGCCGCGCTTGCCGAAGCCGCCCGGCACCAGGATGGCGTCCACGTCGGACAGCAACTTGTCGGCGCCGGCGATTTCGATCTGCTCCGAATCGAGCCATTTCAGCACGATCCGCGTCTTCTGCTTGATGCCGCCATGGCGCAGCGCCTCACCCAGGGACTTGTAGGCGTCCTTGTGTTCGACGTACTTGCCGACAATGGCGATGGTGACTTCGTCCTGCGGGTGCTCGACGGCGTCGATCACCTGCTTCCACTCACCCAGATCGGCCACCGGACGCGCATCCAGGCCAAGACGCTTGACCACGATGTCGTCAAGTCCCTGCTCCTGCAGGGACAACGGCAGCTTGTAGATCACGTCCACGTCCGCCGCGCTGATGACGGCCTGCTCGGCGACGTTGGTGAACAAGGCGATCTTGCGGCGCTCGGCGTCCGGCAACGGCTGTTCGCTGCGGCACACCAGCACGTCCGGCTGGATACCGATGGAGCGCAGTTCCTTCACCGAATGCTGGGTCGGCTTGGTCTTGATCTCGCCGGCGGCCTTGATGAACGGCACCAGGGTCAGATGCATGAACAGGCACTTGTCCGGGCCGTGTTCGCTGCGCAGCTGGCGGATGGCTTCCAGGAACGGCAGCGACTCGATATCGCCCACGGTGCCGCCGATTTCCACCAACGCCACGTCGTGCCCACGCGTGGCTTCATAGACGCAATGCTTGATCTCATCGGTGATGTGCGGAATGACCTGCACGGTCGCGCCGAGATAGTCGCCGCGGCGCTCCTTGCGGATGACCGACTCGTAGATCTTGCCGGTGGTGATCGAATGCCGGCCCGAAAGCCGCGTGCGCACGAAGCGCTCGTAGTGGCCAAGGTCGAGATCGGTTTCCGCGCCATCGTCGGTGACGTACACCTCGCCGTGCTGGAATGGGCTCATCGTGCCCGGGTCGACGTTGATGTAGGGATCGAGCTTCATCAGCGTGACGTCCAGGCCACGCGCTTCCAGAAGCGCTGCCAGCGAAGAGGCCGCGATGCCCTTGCCAAGGGAGGACACCACGCCGCCGGTGACGAAAATCAGGGGAGTCATGAACAAAGCCCGAGCTGGTAAAGCCTCATTCTACAGACTCGCCGCACGTACTGCATCGGGAGATGCCATTTCAGTGTCTCGAATTGGACGAATCCGGCCGGTGATTTCCCGAAGTCTCGTCAGTCCTTCGGTTTGCCCCGCAGCGCCTTGACCTGATCGGCCGTGATCGGCTTGCCCTGGTTGCCCCACGAAGAACGCTCGTGGTTGATGATGTCGGCAATCTCGAAATCGTTCAGCGAACCGCCGAAAGGCGGCATGACCGTCGGATACATGGTGCCGTTGATGCTTTCGCCATGCAGTCCGTTCAAAACGACCTTGATCTGTTTGGTCGGATCGGGATCCAGCACGGCAGGATTGCCTTTCAGCGGCGGAAAAGCTCCCGGCAAGCCCGCACCGGTCGCCTGATGACAGGCCGCGCAATTGGCCGCATAAAGAGAGGCGCCCTTGGCCGGATCGAATTTGTACGGCCCACTCGGCGCAACCGGCACAGGTTTTTCTGCAGGCGCAGCCGAGGTCGTGGCGGCAGTGACCGACGGCGCCTTTTCCTCGCGTGGCGCGCCTTCCCTGCGTACGTCCAGAATGCCCTGCGCGCCGATGACGGCATGCGCCATGTCGTGATCCACGAAGGCGTATTCGCCCGGTTCGGGAATCACCAGATCGAACACGGCACCGGCGCCCGGCCCGACGGAATACGTCGACACGCCACTTACCGCCTGGGTGGGATCGCCGCCCGGATACACCTTGTCGAAAATCGCCCCGATCACGTGGAACGACGACCACA
>DASSBH010000191.1:0-2012 GCA_035698945.1 Oleiagrimonas sp. | reverse complement strand
TGGCGCCGCTGGATGCCGACGGCTGGCGCGAGTGCAAGCCGGTGTACCTGGAGTTTCCGGGCTGGGAAGAAAAGACCAGCGGCGTGCGCGAATGGAACAAGCTGCCGGCGGCGGCACGCGCCTACCTGCGCGCCATCGAGGAACTGTCCGGTTGCCCGCTGGCCCTGGTCGCCACCGGCGCCGACCGCGACGACACCATCGTATTGCGCGATCCGTTCGCCTGATTCGACGCCATTCGCAGGTGACCTTGGCCATCGCAACGGTCATCAGGTCTTGCCCGCCTTGCTCGCTCGGCCAGGGATACAAGACCCGGCAGGGTCGGCATGCATGAACCTCCATGGCGGGCAGTGCCCGCCCTACCTGTCTCGGGAGGTGTCGGGCCTCATCCTTCGAGAAGCAAGGTCATGTGGACACGGATCAACACTGATGAACGCGGATCAGGAACTTTTTTCTCTATCTGCGTCCATCGGCGTTGATCCGCGTCGAAAATCAATCGCACAGGCTGACCCACCGGTTCGGGCATGGCGGCCAAGGCCAACCATGCCCCTGTCAGCGTCTGGCTCCGCCATGAAATGGCGGCTTGGTCAGCCACAGGATCGGGATCAGCGCGAACAGGATCCAGCCCAGCATCTGCATGATGTCGTTGAACGACATCTGGAAACTCTGCTGGGTGATGGTGTGGTTGATGGCCGCCAACGCCTGCTGCGTATGTCCATGGCCGATCTTGTCGATCGTCTGCACGGCAATCGGGTTATACGGGGTGATGTGCTCGGACAGGTACGTGTGGTGCGTGACCGAGCCGCGATCCCACAGAAAGGTGATGATTGACGCCGAAAAGCTGCCGCCCAGGGTGCGCAGGAAGGTGGAGGTGCCGGAGCCGGCGGCGATCTCGTGGCCTTTCAGATCCGACAGCAGAATGGTCAGCACCGGCATGAAGAACAGCGCCGTACCGAGGCCCTGCAGCAGACGCACCGTGGCGATGGAACCGAAATCGACCTGCGTGTTGAAATGGGCGTTCATCATGCAGGTGATGCCGAAGATGCCGAAGGCGACCCCGGCCAGCACACGCAGATCCATGCGCGGGCCGTACTTGCCGACAAAAAACGTCAGCAGAATGGGGAAAACGCCAATGGGAGCACTGGCCAGCCCGGCCCACATGGCGTTGTAGTCGAGCACGCGCTGCATCCACAGGGGCAGCAGCAGGCCCATGCCGAAAAAAAGCGCGTAAGACAGCACCAGCACCAGCGTGCCGGCGGCAAAATTGCGGTGGCGGAACAACTTCAGATCGACGATGGGATCGTCGTCCGTCAATTCCCAGATCAGGAAAACGGTCAGCGCAATGGCCGACACGACCGCCAGCACCACGATGAAAGTGGAGTGGAACCAGTCGGCGTCGTTGCCCTTGTCCAGCACGATTTGCAACGCGCCCACGCCGAGAACCAGCGTGAACAGGCCCACGTAATCCATGCGCGGGCGCTCCAGCTTCTCCTTCATGCCGGCCAGCTGTCCGGCCACGACCACGCTGGAAAAGATGCCGATCGGCACGTTGATGAAAAAGATCCACTCCCACGAATAGTTGCTGGTGATCCAGCCGCCCAGCACCGGTCCGACGATGGGCGCGACGATGGTGATCATGCCGATCAACGCCAGCGCCATGCCGCGCTTGGCCTTGGGCCAGGTGGCGATCATCAGGCTCTGGGTGACCGGATACATGGGGCCGGACACCGCGCCCTGAACGGCGCGGAAAAACAGCAGCATGCCCATGGAGTGGGAAAAGCCGCACGCGAGCGAGGCCAGCGAGAACAGCACCGTGCACCAGATGAACAGCTTCACCTCTCCGAAACGGCGGCTCAGGTAGCCGGTCAGAGGCAGGGTGATGGCCATGCACACCGCGAACGAGGTGATGATCCAGGTAGCCTGGTCGTAACTCTTGCCAAGGTTGCCGGCAATCGTCGGCAGCGACACGTTGGCGATCGTGGTGTCGAGCACCCGCATGAACGTGGCCAGCGACA
>DASSBH010000190.1:0-6738 GCA_035698945.1 Oleiagrimonas sp. | reverse complement strand
TTTGTCGCGTTCGCCGTAGGGTGAATGCTGCATCCGATCTCGCTCGCGGACGACACACAAACGCCTAGCTTAGCAAGGTGGGACTGAACAAGTGGGAGGAATTTACCGAATGACGTATTCGTGACTTTTCGGTGAGCAATCGTGGTGCGGGCCTTGGTCCGCCATGGGCAGAACCGCCAGCGCAAAAAGATGGCAGACACGGATTGACGCGGATAAACGCGGATAAGAAAAAACACGTCTTGATCCGTGTTCATCCGCGTCATCCGTGTCAAAAATCATGTCGTTAGGATGAGCCAAGGCTCACTCTGCGGATAGATCGGGATCAGCGTGCGGGGAACAGGTCGCCCGGGTATTCGGGTTTCTGGTCGCGGGCCAGCAATTGCTCGACGGCTTGCTCGGGCGTGATCTCGCCGTGCAGTACGGCGCGCACGCCGAACGCGATCGGCAAATCCAGCCCGTGCTGTTTGGCCAGACGGCAGACCTCGTCGGCGGTGACCAGGCTTTCCACCACCTGGCCGATCTGGCGTCGCGCCTCGTCCAGCGGCACGCCGCGACCGAGCGCCAGGCCCAGCCGGCGGTTGCGCGACAGATCGCCGGTGCAGGTCAGCACCAGGTCGCCCAGGCCGGACAGGCCCATCAGCGTCTCGGCGCGTGCGCCCATGGCCATGCCCAGCTGCAGGATTTCGTACATGCCGCGGGTGATCAGGCCGGCGCGGGCGTTCAGGCCCAGCTGCATGCCGTCGGCGACGCCGGTGGCCACGGCCAGCACGTTCTTGACCGCGCCACCCAGTTCCGCGCCGAGCATGTCGCTGCCGGTGTAGGCGCGCAGGTTGGGCGCGTGCAGCAGGCTGGCCACGGTTTGGGCGAAATCGGCGTTGTTGCCGTGCACGGTGACCGCCGTGGGCAGTCCAGCCACCACCTCGCGCGCAAACGAAGGGCCGGTGATGACGGCCATCGGATGCCCGGACAGGCGCTCACCCACCAGTTCATGCAGAAAACGGCCGGTGCCGGGCTCGAAACCCTTGGTGGCCCAGGTGACGCCGGCCTCGGCGTCGATCAGGGGCGCGATGTCGTCCAGCAATGCGGCAAAGGCGTGGCTGGGAACGGCGATCAACACGATGTCGGCGCCGTCGAGCGCCTTGCCGAGATCGGTTTCGTAGGCGAGCGCCTCGGGCAGGTCCAGATCCGGCAGATAACGTGTGTTGCGATGCGCGGCGGCCATGGCCGCCACGGCATCGGCATCTCTGCCCCAAAGCGTGACGCGGGTGCCGTTGCGGGCCAGCAGGGCAGCCAGGGCCGTGCCCCAGGAGCCGGCCCCCAGTACCGCGACGCGCGGCGTGTCCTTGCTCATGACGGGCAGGGATCAGGAGTTGAGCGTGGGAGCGGCGTCGTCGCCCTGGCTGTTGCGCTGCATCTGCTCGGCGAACAGGGCATCGAAGTTGATCGGCTGCAGCAGGAACGGCGGGAAGCCGCCTTCCAGCACCAGCGAGGAAATCACCTGGCGGGCATACGGGAACAGCAGGTTCGGGCAGTAGCTGCCGAGAATGCCGGCCATGTCCTGCTCATTGAAGCCGGCGATGCCGAAAATGCCGGCCTGATGCACTTCGGCCAGATACGCGGTGCGCTCGCCGATGGTGCAGGTCAGGGTCAGGGTCAGCACCACTTCGTGAATGTCGTCGGCCAGCTTGTTGGCCTGCTGGCCGAGGTTGAGCTGCACCTGCGGCTCCTGGTCGCTTTCGCCGATGTCCTGGAAGATCTGCGGGGCGTTGGGCGCCTCGAAGGACGAATCCTTGACGTAGATCTTCTGCAGCATCATCTGCGGCTGGGCGTTCTGGCCGTTGTCCTGGCCGTTGGCGGGCGTGGTTTCTGCCATGGTGGGAAGCTCTCTGGAAAATTCGATGGTGAAAGCGCACGATTGTCCCACACCCGGGCCGGCTCTGCCTAGCCGGGGCTTGCCGCTGGGCTCACGCTGCTGTCATAATGCGCGACTGCCTGTCGGTTTGTCTTTCGCGGACACGCCCTGATTCCAGCCACCATGCGGCGCGACGCATGCGATGCGGACAGGCTGAACCAGCATCGCGCAGCAGCCGATCCATCGGCTGCGCTGGGCCGACGTCGTCCTGGCCAACGGGCGACCCCTACCGATTACGGAGGCCATCATGGCTCGACAATGCCAAGTCACCGGCAAGCGCACGACAACCGGCAACAATGTCTCGCACGCCAACAACAAGACCCGTCGCCGCTGGTTGCCCAACCTGCATGAGCGTCGTTTCTGGGTTCCCAGCGAGAAGCGCTGGATCAAGCTGCGCGTGTCCAATCATGCGCTGCGCACCATCGACAAGAACGGCATCGAGGCCGTGATCGCCCAGCTGCGTGCCCGCGGCGAGAAGATCTGAGGAGGACTGAATCATGGCAGGCAAACGCGACAAGATCCGTCTGACTTCTTCGGCCGGCACCGGTCACTTCTACACCACCGACAAGAACAAGAAGAACACGCCGGACAAGATGCAGATCAAGAAGTACGACCCGGTCGTGCGCAAGCATGTGATCTACAAGGAAGGCAAGATCAAATAATGCGACGCATGTTGTAGGAGCCTGCCTGCAGGCGATTGGCGTGATGTTCGGTACATCAATCGCCTGCAGGCAGGCTCCTGCCGCATGAGGTTGAAAAGATCATGGAACACGAGGCCCGCCCGTCGCGGGCCTTGTCGTTTCCGCAGCGCTACCATGCAGGCATTCCCATGGACATCTACAAGCAATTCACCATCGAGGCGGCGCATCGCCTGCCCAACGTGCCCGAAGGCCACAAGTGCGCGCGTCTGCACGGGCATTCCTTCGGCGTCGAAATCCGGGTCGGCGGCGAGCCGGATCCGGTGACCGGCTGGGTGATGGACTTTGCCGACATCAAGGCCGCCTTCGCACCAATCTTCGAGCGACTCGACCATCATTACCTGAACGATGTCGAAGGCTTGGAAAACCCCACCAGCGAAGTGCTGGCGCGCTGGATCTGGCGGCAACTGGCGCCACGTCTGCCAGGGTTGAGCGAAGTGCTGGTGCGCGAAACCTGCACCGCCGGCGCCATTTGCCGCGGCGACGCCGGCTGAACCGATTTGCGTAGGGCGGGCACTGCCCGCCATGGAAGGTTCGTTTGTGCGTGGAGCGTTCGGCGGGCAGTGCCCGCCCTACGAGTCGAGATGGGTCGAGTCGAAGCGTGCCGACCCTGTGCGATTCAAGCGGAGCCTTCCCGAGCGGCCTCCGGATCATCCAACCCCGTGTTGGGGATGAAAAAAGTGGCTTGTTGCCCGCGCCGGAGGGCTGCTACAATTCCTCCGCTCAGGACTTCGAAACTCGCTACACGTACCGGTTGAACTTGCATTCAGCTGATCGGGAAGCCCGCGTGCTCAATACACTTGCCGCCGGCCGCCATCTAGCCGCGCGCCTTCTGGCTGCGCAGTTGGTGGTGGCCCTTGTCGCAGGCGCCCTCTTTTTGCTGAAAGGGCGTCACGCCGCCATGGCGGCGGCAGCGGGCGCCGTATTGGTGGCACTGGGTACGGCTTTGATGGCATCGCGGACATTGACGCGGGGCCGGCCGGATGTGGTGCTGATGCGCGTGCTCACCGGCATGCTGCTCAAGTGGTTCGTGGTTCTGGGGGGACTTTACGTGGTGCTGGTGATCTGGCACCTGCCGCCTCTACCCACCATCGTGGGGCTGGTTGCGGCGTTGGCAGTCAACTTGATGGCGTTGAAATTCAAGGAACAATGATGTCGATCCAAGCCCCCGGCGGCCTGACCGAATACATCCAGCACCACCTCCACTGGAACACCGTCGAGGTGTTCGGGCGCAATTTTCATCTGGACAGCTGGATCATGGGCGTGTTGCTGGCCGTGATCTTCTGCGCCTGGTTCTATCGCGCCGCGCGCAAGGCCACCTCGGGCGTGCCGAGCAAGGGCCAGGCCTTCGTGGAGATCATCGTCGAGTTCGCCGACGGCCAGGTGAAGGACATGTTCCACGGCGACCGCAGCTTCCTCGCGCCTTTTGCCCTGGCGATCTTCATGTGGGTGCTGTTCATGAACATCATCGATGTCGTGCCGATCGACATCGTTGGCGGCGTGGTGGCCGTGTTCGGTGGTCACAGCTTCGCCGAAAGCTTCTACTTCAAGCCGGTGGCCACGGCCGATCCCTACACCACTTTCGCCATGAGCCTGTCGGTGTTCGTGCTGACGTTCTTCTACGGCATCAAGGCCAAGGGCGGTCTCGGCTTCGCCAAGGAGCAGGTGGCCTCGCCGTTCAAGCCTTCGGGCCCGTTTTCCGCCATCGTGCTGGCGGTGCCCAACATCATCCTCAACCTGGTCGAGCACCTGTCCAAGCCGATTTCGCTGTCGATGCGACTGTTCGGCAACATGTTCGGCGGCGAACTGGTGTTCATGCTGATCGCCGGCCTGCTGTCGAGCTGGATCACGTTCGGCTTCGGCGTCGTGTTCGGTTTTGCGTGGAGCGTCTTCGAGCTCCTCATCATCGTTTTGCAGGCATACATCTTCATGGTGCTGTCGGTGGCCTATCTCGCCCTGGCCCAGGAACATCACTGAGCGTTTTTCTTTTCGTCCACACTGTCCAACCCATCAGGAAAAAACCATGGACCATACCCAACTCGTCAGCCTCATTGCCCAAGTCCAGGGCCTCACCTCCATCGGCATCGGCCTGATGATCGGCCTCGGCGCTCTGGGCGCCTGCGTCGGCATGGGCGTGATGGCCTCCAAGTTCCTGGAAGCCGTGGGCCGTCAGCCGGAACTGATGCCGATGCTGCAGGCGCGCATGTTCCTGATGGTCGGCCTGATCGATGCCTCGTTCATCATCGGCCTGGCCATCGCGCTGCTGTTTGCCTTTGCCAACCCGTTGCTGGCAACCATCGGCGCCGCGTAAAAGGCGCTGGCGCCTGCTTCGGCGGGCGCCTCAGTGCGGGTGCCGGGACATCCGCGAGGCTTCGTGACTATTTAAGGTATCCACGTCATGAACATTGGCTACACATTGCTGGGTCAGGCGATTACCTTCGCCCTGTTGATCTGGTTCACGATGAAATTCATCTGGCCACCCTTGCTCAATGCGATCAAGGAGCGTCAGCAGAAAATCGCCGACGGTCTGGCTGCGGCCGAAAAGGCGCGCAGCGAACTCAAGGATGCGGACACCCGCATCGCCGAGGAAGTGCGCAAGGCGCGTCAGCAGGCGTCGGAAATCATCGACCGCGCCCAGCAGCAGGGCAACCAGATCATCGAGCAGGCCAAGGCCGAGGCGCAGCAGGAAATCGAGCGCCAGAAGCAGATTGCCCAGGACGAAGTGGCGCAGATGGCCCAGCAGGCGCGCGACCAGTTGCGTCAGCAGGTTGGCGCGTTGGCGCTGGCCGGCGCCGAGAAGATCGTGCAGCGCGAGATCGATCCGGCCACGCACAAGGCCCTGATCGACCAGCTGGCAGCCGAGATCTGACATGTCCGAAGCCCTGACACTCGCCCGTCCCTACGCCCGCGCCGCTTTTGAAGTGGCGCGTGGGCAGCAGGCGCTGGATGCGTGGTCTTCGGCGCTCGCCTTCGCCGCGAACGTGGCCGAGGACGCGAGCGTGGCCGCCATGCGCAACGATCCGCGCGTCGAGCAACCGGTGCTGGTGGGCATGCATTTGCCGACCGATGCGCCGGCCGATGGCGAATTCGCGCATCTGCTGGGTCAGATGGCCGAGCACGACCGTCTGGGCCTGCTGCCGCAGGTGGCGGAACTGTTCGATGCCTTCAAGCGCGACGCCGAAGCCGTGCTCAAGGTGACGGTCACCAGCGCGCAGGCGCTGGACGCGGCCGAGATCGACAAGCTCAAGGCCGCGCTCAAGCATCGCTACCAGCGCGACATCGAACTGGACACGGCCGTCAACGCCGACCTCATCGGCGGCGCGATCATCGATGCCGGCGGCGAAGTCATCGACGGCTCCGCGCGCGGACGTCTGACGCAACTGGCCAGCACGCTGGCGCACTGACATATACATCACGGGGCGGATGTCGATCCGCCGCAAGGGAAACCGGAACATGGCAACTCAGCTCAATCCTTCCGAAATCAGCGAACTGATCAAGCACCGCATCGAGCAGTTCAAGCTTGACGCCGAAGCCCGCAACGAAGGCACCCTGATCGGCGTCTCCGACGGCATCGTGCGCATCCACGGCCTGGCCGACGTGATGCAGGGCGAAATGATCGAACTGCCGGGCGACACCTACGCGCTGGCGCTGAACCTGGAGCGCGACTCGGTCGGCGCCGTGGTGCTGGGCGACTACCAGCACCTGCGCGAGGGCGACACCGCCAAGACCACCGGCCGCATCCTGGAAGTGCCGGTCGGCGAAGCCCTGCTGGGCCGCGTGGTGGACGCGCTGGGCAACCCCATCGACGGCAAGGGCCCGATCGAGGCCAAGCTCACCAGCCCGATCGAAAAGGTGGCGCCGGGCGTCATCACCCGCCAGAGCGTCGATCAGCCGGTGCAGACCGGCTACAAGTCGGTCGACGCCATGATCCCGGTCGGTCGCGGTCAGCGCGAGCTGATCATCGGCGACCGTCAGACCGGCAAGACTGCGCTGGCCGTCGATGCCATCATCAACCAGAAGGATTCGGGCATCCGCTGCGTGTACGTGGCCATCGGCCAGAAGCGCAGCTCCATCGCCGCCGTGGTGCGCAAGCTCGAAGATCACGACGCGCTCAAGAACACCATCGTG
>DASSBH010000189.1:0-27732 GCA_035698945.1 Oleiagrimonas sp. | reverse complement strand
ACCGGCGTGGTCGAAGTGCTGGCCGACACGGTGGAAGTGCTCAACGAGGCACGCGACCTGCCGTTCGCGCTGCACGAAAATCCCAACGAGGAAATGCGCCTCACCTATCGCTATCTGGACCTGCGCCGTCCGGAAATGCAGCAGATGATGCGCACCCGCATCAAGCTGGTGCAGGCCTTGCGCCGGCATTTGGACGTGGCCGGTTTCCAGGACATCGAGACGCCGATCCTGACCAAGGCCACGCCCGAGGGCGCGCGTGACTACCTGGTGCCTTCACGCCTGCATGAAGGCGAATTCTACGCGCTGCCGCAGTCACCGCAGTTGTTCAAGCAGATCCTGATGATGGCCGGCTTCGACCGCTACTACCAGATCGCGCGCTGTTTCCGCGACGAGGACCTGCGCGCCGACCGCCAGCCCGAGTTCACGCAGTTGGACATGGAATTCGCCTTCGTCGAGGAAGCCGATATCCAGGGCTTCGTCGAGGACATGATGCGCAAGGTGTTCCGCGAGGTGATCGATGCGGAGCTGGCCGATCCGTTCCCGCGCATGACCTGGCATGACGCCATGCGCCGCTTCGGCTCGGACAAGCCGGATCTGCGCTTCGGCCTGGAATTGACGGACGTGGCCGAGGCCGTCAAGCATCTGGAGTTCAAGGTATTCGCCGATCCGGCCAATGACGCCGATGGCCGCGTGGCCGCCTTGCGCGTACCCGGCGGCGCGGAGCTCTCGCGCAAGCAGATCGACGAGTTGGCCGCGCATGCCGCCAAACATGGCGCCAAGGGTCTGGCCTGGATGAAGGTCACCGATCCGGCAGCAGGCATGGAAGGCGTCAATTCACCGGTGGCGAAGTTTCTTGATGCCGCCGCGCTCGAAGGCATCCTCGCCGCGACCGGCGCGCAAGCCGGCGACCTGCTGTTGTTCGGCGCCGGCGAATGGGTGGCGGTCAGCACCTTCATGGGCGCGTTGCGGCTCAAGGTCGGCAAGGATCGCGGGCTGGTCGAGGACAGCTGGAAGCCACTGTGGGTCACCGACTTCCCGATGTTCGAATACGACGCGGACGAACAACGCTTCGTGGCCCTGCATCATCCCTTCACGGCGCCGAAGGCCGACGACATCGCCGCGCTCAAGGCCGATGCGAAACACGCGGTCAGCCGCGGCTACGACATGGTGTTGAATGGCGCCGAGATCGGCGGCGGGTCGATCCGTATCCATCGCCCGGACATGCAGAGCACGGTGTTCGAACGGCTCGGCATCGGCGCCGAAGAGGCCGAGGCCAAATTCGGCTTCCTGCTCAAGGCGCTCAAGCTGGGCGCACCGCCGCATGGCGGCATTGCTTTCGGCATCGACCGCATTGCCGCGCTGATGGCCGGCACCGAGTCGATCCGCGATGTGATCGCCTTCCCCAAGACCACCAGCGCCCAGGATCTGATGACCGACGCGCCCTCGCCGGTATCCGCGCCGCAGCTGAAGGAGCTGCATGTGGCGGTGGAACGGGACGCGGAAAAGGCGTAGTACACGCAGGGCGGGCACTGCCCGCCATCGGACACCGTCACGGCGGGGGCAGCATCGACACTGCTCACCGATAGCGTGATCTTTGGTGAATCTGAACCATGCTCGGCGGACAGTGTCCGCCCTGCATTTATGGCGATAATGTGGCTGTCCCGAATGCCTGGTTTCAGATCCGTCTGAATTGCCCCATGCCCAAAGACCTCATCCTCCTGCACGGCCTGTGGATGCGCGGCATCACCCTGACGGTGCTGCAGCATCGCCTTGAGAAAGCGGGGTATGGGGTGGAAACCCTCGACTACCTGAGCGTGGCGACGCCGTTCGAGAAGACCTTGGAGACACTGCGTCGACGCATGCACACGTATGCCGACGGCGTGCATGTCGTTGGCCACAGCCTGGGCGGGCTGCTGGCGTTGCTGGCTTGCCAGGACCATGACCATCTGCCGCCGGGGCGCATCGTCTGCATGGCCTCGCCGCTGACCGGCAGCGCCATTGCGCGGCAGCTTTCCGAGCATGGCGGAGCGTGGATGCTCGGCCACAGCCGCCGAATTCTCGAAAATGGCCTGGAACAGTGGGACGGCTCGCGCGACGTCGGCATGGTGGCCGGCTGCAATGGCGTGGGGCTGGGCACCGTGATGGGGCATCTGGAAGGCGACAGCGACGGCACCGTGACCGTCGCGGAAACCCGGCTGCCGGGTCTCACCGACCATTGCGTCGTGCAAACCAGCCACACCGGCATGTTGCTGTCGCGTGCCGCCGCCGCACAGGCCATCGCTTTTTTGCAGCACGGCCATTTCACGTAGGGCGGGCACTGCCCGCCGGCAAAGTCCGCGTGCAGGTGAGGCTTTCATGGCGGGCACTGCCCGTCCTACTTGGTTGGGCACGACTTCAGGCGTGGGCTGTCGTAAAATCGTCATTTGTCATCCATTTCCAGCAGGACATCCCATGGGTCGTGGCCCCAGCATCGCCAACCGCAAGAGTGCCGAAGACGCCAAGCGCGGCAAGATTTTCACCAAGCTGATCCGCGAGATCACCGTGGCCACGCGCCAGGGCGTGCCCGATCCTGCGCTCAACGGGCGATTGCGCTCGGCCGTGGACAAGGCGCTGACCGCCAACATGCCCAAGGACACCATCGAGCGCGCGATCAAGCGCGGCTCCGGCGCCGACGGCGGCGCGGACATGCAGGAGCTGCGCTACGAGGGCTACGGCCCGGCGGGCGTGGCGCTGATCATCGAATGCTTTACCGACAATCCCAACCGCAGCGTGGCCGACGTGCGTCATCTGCTGGATCGCCATGGCGGCAATCTGGGCACCACGGGTTCGGTGGCGTTCCAGTTCCAGCGCCTGGGCGAATTGGCTTTTGAGACCGAGGGCGACGAGGCGGCCGAGGAAAAGGTGCTGGAGGCGGCCCTGGAAGCCGGTGCCGACGACGTGGTCAACGAAAACGGCGAAAGCATCGTCCTGTGCGCGCCGGAAGATTTCGAATCGGTGCAGCAGGCCTTGACCGATGCCGGTCTCGACTCGTTGCATGCCGGTGTCGGCATGCGCCCGTCCAACCGCATTGCGGTGGACGACGAGGAGGCCCGTGAAACCTTGATCGACCTGCTGGAAAAGCTCGACGAGCTCGACGATGTCAGCGAGGTGTATCACAACGCCTTGCTGCCGGAATGAAGCCGGGACGCGACGCCGTATCAGGCGTTGCCTTTCCAGGCGAAACGGGGGGGCGAACCATGGGCTTGCGAGCAACATTATGAGCACCGCAAACCCTCCCGAGTCCCGCAATGGCGCGCGCATCCTCGGCATCGACCCCGGCAGCCGCTTCACCGGCGTCGGCATCATCGACGTGGATGCTCGCGGCAAGCTCACGCATGTCTTTCATGCGGCCATCGCGGTGGGCGGCGAGGCGTCCTTTCCGTTGCGGCTCAAGCGCATTTACGACGAGGTGTGTGCCATCATCGGCACCCATCAGCCCAACGAGTGCGGCATCGAGCGCGTGTTCATGGCGCGCAATGCCGATTCGGCGTTGAAACTGGGGCAGGCGCGCGGTGCGGCGATCTGCGCCGTGGTCAGCCGGGGAGTTCAGGTGCACGAATACGCGGCAACGGAAGTGAAGCAATCGGTCGTCGGTGGCGGTCGCGCCGACAAGACGCAGGTGCAGCACATGGTGGCCATACTGTTGGGCCTGAAGGCGCCCATGCAGGCGGATGCCGCCGATGCGCTGGCCATCGCCGTCACCCACGCACACATGCGTGCGGGTTTGGAGCGCACCGGCCTGACCCGTGCCGCCTGGAGACGGCGGCGATGATCGGTCGATTGCGTGGCATCCTGCTGTCCCGGCAGCCGCCGTGGTTGCTGGTGGAGGTCGGCGGCGTGGGTTACGAGCTGGAAGCGCCCATGTCCACCATCTACGACCTGCCGGCCACGGGCAAGGAAGTGATCCTGCTGACCCATTACGCGGTCAAGGAAGACAGCGTGGCGCTGTACGGTTTCGGCACCGAGGCCGAGCGCATCCTGTTCCGGCAGTTGCTTAAAGTGAGCGGCATCGGCGCCAAGATTGCGCTGGCCGTGCTGTCCGGTGCATCCGCCGACGAGTTTGCGCGCGTGGTGCATGCGGGCGACGTGACCGCGCTCACGCGCATCCCCGGCATCGGCAAAAAGACCGCCGAGCGCATCGTGGTGGAACTGCGCGACCGCATCGACGCCCCCGGCGCTGCCGTGGCCGGGGCTGCCGCCGTGTCTGCGGGCGCACCGCGGGACGCGCGCGGCGAGGCCGAGGTTGCCTTGCAGCAACTGGGCTACAAACCCGCCGAGGCCGCGCGTCTGGTCGCCAAGACGGCCGAAGACGGCGACAATGCCGAATCCATCATCCGCAAATCCTTGCGCGCCGCACTTGGCGGCTGACACCGAATCGGTATCCGGAGATCCGACATGAATGGCGATCAGGCCGACGCGCCAACTTCCGCTTCTTCCGAGGAAAGCACCGTCCACGGCAGCTACAAGGCACTGGTGGTCGGCGCCATCGGCGTGGTGTTCGGCGACCTGGGCACCAGCCCGCTGTACACCATGAAAGAGGCCTTCAGCGGCGTGCACGGCATGCCGGTCAACGAGGTCAATGTGCTGGGCATGATCTCGCTGGTCACCTGGACGCTGGTGATGGTGGTGGCGATCACGTACGTCAGTTTCATCATGCGCGCCGACAACAAGGGCGAGGGCGGCATCATGGCCATGATGGCGCTGGCCCAGCGAGCCTCGCGGCACTCGCCGCGCCTGCGCCGCTTCGTGGTGCTGGCGGCGGTGCTGGGGGCGGCGCTTTTTTACGGAGACGGGGTGATCACACCCTCGATCACCGTGCTGTCGTCGATGGAAGGCCTGGAAGTGGCCGCGCCGCACCTTGAGCATTACGTGGTGCCACTGACGGTGGTGGTGCTGCTGATTCTGTTCTGGGTGCAAAAACACGGCACCGGCAAGGTCGGCAGGGTGTTCGGGCCGGTGATGTGTCTGTGGTTCGTGTCCATCGGGGCCATCGGCGCGTGGGGTATCATCCAGCATCCGTTGGTGCTGCGCGCGCTCAACCCATGGTATGCCGTGGCGTTTTTCACGCATCACCACTGGGGCGGTTTCGTGATTCTGGGCGCGGTGGTGTTGTGCGTGACCGGTGCCGAGGCGCTGTATACCGACATGGGGCACTTCGGGCGTTCGCCCATCCGCACCGGCTGGTTCGGTTTCGTGATGCCGGGCCTGCTGCTCAGCTACTTCGGCCAGGCGGCCAACCTGCTGGCCGATCCCGAGGCCGCCGTCAATCCCTTCTATCACGCGGTGCCGGATTGGGCGCTGTACCCGATGATTGTGCTGGCCACGGCGGCAGCGGTGATCGCCTCGCAGGCCGTCATTTCCGGAGCCTTTTCCATCACCCGGCAGGCGATCCAGCTGGGCTTTCTGCCGCGCATGCAGATCGTGCATACCTCGACCGAAGCCATCGGCCAGATCTATCTGCCGTGGATCAACCGCATCCTGTTGATTGCGGTGATCCTGGTGGTGGTCGGATTCGGTTCGTCCAACGCGCTGGCCGGCGCCTACGGCATTGCCGTGACCGGCACCATGGCCATCGACAGCACGCTGTTCCTGGTGGTGGCGCGGTTGATGTGGAAATGGCAGGCATGGAAGGTGATTGTCGCGGGCATCGTGTTCCTGAGCATCGACCTGTGCTTCTTCGGCGCCAATACGCTGAAGATTCCCGATGGCGGCTGGTTGCCGCTGGTGCTGGGCGGCGGCGTGTTCACCATTCTGGTCACATGGCGGCGTGGCCGCGAGCTGCTGATGCGCGGCATCAAGCATTCGGACGGCCTGTCGCTGAAGGCATTTATCAGCAGCATCAGCGAGCACCCGCCGCTGCGGGTGCCGGGGACGGCGGTGTTCTTCACGGCCAATCAGCAGACCGTGCCGCACGCCTTGCTGCACAACCTCAAGCACAACAAGGTGCTGCACGAGCGCAACGTGATGCTGACGGTGGACACGCTGGAAACGCCCATCGCCGACGCCGACGAACGCATCCATATCGAGCCGCTGGACAGCGAGTTCTACCTGCTCACGCTGCGCTTCGGTTTCGCCGAGGATCAGAACGTGCCGCTGGCCCTGTCCAAGTGCGGGCGTCAGGGCCTGGCCTTCGACATGATGGACACCACCTTCTTCCTTTCGCGCGAAACCGTGGTAGCCACGGTGCAACGCCCCGGCATGGCGCTTTGGCGCGACAAGCTGTTCGCCTTCATGATGCGCAACGCGCTGCCGGCGACGGCGTTCTTCCAGATCCCCGGCAACCGCCTGATCGAGCTGGGCGCGCAAGTTGAAATATGACGAGTAGGGCGGGCATTGCCCGCCGTGGATGCTTCATCGTCATAGCGAAACTTCGATGGCGGGCAGTGCCCACCCTACGTGTTTCCCCGAAACTTGATTCGTGACGGCATAATGGCCCCATGACCGACACACGCATCATCGCTCCCGCCGCCACTGCCGACGAGGAAGCTCTGGAGGCTTCCATCCGCCCGCAGCGTCTGGATGAATATCTGGGTCAGCAGTCGGTGCGCGAGCAGTTGGCCATCTACATCGAGGCGGCGCGGCGGCGCGGTGGGGCGCTGGATCATGTGCTGATCTTCGGTCCGCCGGGGTTGGGCAAGACCACGTTGTCGCATGTCATTGCCAACGAGCTGGGCGTCAATTTGCGCTCCACCTCGGGGCCGGTGCTGGAGCGCGCCGGTGATCTGGCGGCGTTGCTGACCAATCTTGAACCTCATGACGTGCTGTTCGTGGACGAGATCCACCGTCTGTCGCCCGTGGTCGAGGAAGTGCTGTACCCGGCGATGGAGGATTTCCAGATCGACATCATGATCGGCGAAGGGCCGGCGGCACGTTCGATCAAGCTGGATCTGCCGCCGTTCACGCTGATCGGCGCGACCACCCGCGCGGGGCTTCTGACCGGCCCGCTGCGCGATCGTTTCGGCATCATCCAGCGTCTGGCGTTCTACAACCACGAGGAGCTGTCGGCCATCGTGCGGCGTTCGGCGCGCATTCTCGGGATCGCCTGCGATCCCGAAGGTGCATCCGAAATCGCGCGACGCGCGCGCGGCACGCCGCGCATCGCCAACCGTCTGCTGCGCCGTGTGCGCGATTACGCCGAGGTGAAAAGCGGCGGCAGCATCACCCGTGAAGCAGCTTGCGCGGCCATGGACATGCTGAAGGTCGACGCCGAAGGTTTCGACGAGCTGGATCGGCGCCTGCTTGGCATCATCATCGAGCATTTCGATGGCGGCCCGGTCGGCGTGGAGTCGCTGGCCGCCGCGCTCAGCGAGGATCGCGGCACGCTGGAAGACGTGGTCGAGCCGTATCTGATCCAGCAGGGCTTCCTGCTGCGCACCGCGCGCGGTCGCATGGCCAGTGCGCGCGCCTGGCGGCATCTGGGTCTGAATCCGCCGCCGAAGCAGCCGCTGCCGTCGGATCTTTTCCCCGGTGAGGATGTCGCGCCCGCGCCATCCGAGTAGGGCGGGCAGTACCCGCCGTGGAGCTTGCGGCGGGCAGTGCCCGCCCTAACGAAACTGCTCATCTTGGCGATGATGCCGGTCGCGCGACACGCGGTATCTGGGTTAGGCTTGATGGATATTTTCACGGGTATGCCGCATGCACCAACCATCCACCGCCGACGCCGATTTCACCTGGCGCCTGCGCGTCTATTGGGAAGACACCGATGCCGGCGGCGTGGTCTATCACGCCGGTTATCTGCGATTCATGGAACGGGCGCGCTCGGAGTGGCTGCGTGCGCACGGGGTGGATCAGATCAAGCTGCGCGAGGCCACGGGGCTGGGTTTCGTGGTGCGCGACATGCATATCGATTTTTTCGCTCCGGCACGTCTGGATGATGAACTGGACGTGACGGTTGCAGTCCAAACGATACGTCACGCCAGTCTGACATTTGTGCAAAATGTGCGACGCTATGGCGATCATGCGGAGCTGGTGCGCGCCAGTGTGCGCGTGGCTTGTGTCGACATCGAACAGATGCGGCCGGCTCCCATTCCCGACGAACTCATGGCGAGGCTTTCCTGACTGATGAACGGCCATTTGAATATTCTCGAGCTGGTGTGGCAGGCCAGCATTCCGGTAAAGCTGGTGCTGGTGCTGCTGCTGGCATTCTCGTTTCTGTCCTGGGTGATCATCGTGCGCAAGTTCGGCTTGCTGCGGCAGGCGATGGAATCGGCCGATGCGTTCGAGGAGCGGTTCTGGTCGGGCGGTGATCTGGCCGGGCTGTTCCGCGAGGTGAACAGCCGCGGGGACGAGGCAAGCGGTCTGGAGACGGTGTTTGCCTCCGGCTTCCGCGAGTTCGCGCGACAACGTCAACGCAAGGGCACCGAAACCAGTCAGGTACTGGAAGGTACTGAGCGCGCCATGCGCGTGGCCGGCACGCGCGAGGTCGAACAGCTGGAGCACAATCTGGAATTCCTCGCCAACGTCGGTTCGATCAGTCCCTACATCGGCCTGTTCGGCACGGTGTGGGGCATCATGGCGGCGTTCCAGGGGCTGGGCGCGGTCAAGGAGGCCACCATCGCGATGGTGGCGCCGGGCATTTCCGAGGCGCTGGTGGCCACGGCCATGGGCCTTTTTGCCGCCATTCCGGCAGTGTGGGCCTACAACCGCTACGCCAACAAGGTCGATCGCATCGCCACGCGTTACGACACGTTCCAGGAGGAGTTTTCGTCCATCCTGCAACGCCAGATCAACGCCGACGACAACGCCTGACGGAGTCCGGTCATGCGCACATCGCCACGAAATCGACGCCGACAGCGGCGCCTGAAGGCCGAAATCAACGTCGTGCCCTACATCGACGTGATGCTGGTGCTGTTGATCATTTTCATGGTTACCGCGCCGCTTCTGCACCTGGGCGTGGACATCCAGTTGCCGCAGGCCTCGGCCAAGTCCCTGCAAAACGACAAGCAGCCGGTACTGGTCAGCGTCGACAAGGACGGCCACCTCTATCTGACCCTGGGCAACGAACCGCGCGAGCCGATCGACGCGGACGAGCTGGTGCGCAAGGTGCATGCCTTCGTCGACGCCAATCCCAAGGTGTCGGTGCTGGTCGGCGGCGACAAGCGCATCGACTATGGCCGCATCATGCAGGTGCTGGTGATGCTGCAGCAGGCCGGTGTGCCGCATGTGGGCCTGATGAGCCAGCCAGCGTCCACATCGGGTGCGCAGCATGATGGACGAAAGTAAGCGCACGCCACGCGCGATCCTCTGGTCGGCAGTGCTGCACCTCGGGTTGGCGGCGTTCCTGCTGCTGACCACGATCTCGTGCACCACCTGGGAGCACATGTTTTCGGTGCTGCCATTGCCCGAATCCTGGAACCCGATGACCTGCACGCGGCCGGTGTCGCTGAAAGGCCCGGTGATCGAGGCCACGCTGGTCGGCGTGGCCAGCGCGCCGCCGTCGCCGCCGATCGAGACGAAGGCGGAAAAGCCCTCGATCACGCCGCCCAAGGCGTCCAAACCGAAAATCGAGCCGGAAAAGCCCAAGCTGCAGCCGCTGAAAACGCTGCCGCCGCCGCCCAAGCGTCCGGACGTCAAGGATCAGCAGAAGGTGGTGGCCAGGGCCGAGCAGAAGGCCGAGCAGGCCAAGCGCGAGCAGGAAGAAAAGCAGAAGCAGCGCATGGCCGAGCTGGAGGCGCAACAGCGGCAGGAAAAACTGGACAAGATCCTCAAGCAACTCGACCAGGCGCGCAATCAGAGCCAGCACGCCAGCCGCCAGAGCGATCTCGAAAAGCAGAAACTGGCGCAACTGAAGGATCTCAAAAAGGCCAAATCCAAGGCCCCGCCGCAACCGGCCGGGGTCAACGAGGCCAAGCAGGCCCGCAGCGGCAGCAATGGCACGTCCAACGATGCCTATGAAGCGGCCATTCAGAACGCGGTCACACAGGCCTGGTTACGTCCAGATAACATTCCCGAAGGTGCTGTCTGCCCGATTCACATCGTGCAGATACCCGGCGGGCAGGTCATCAGCGTTACGATCGAGCCCAGTTGCCCGTTCGATGCGGCTGGCCGGCGCTCGGTGAAAAATGCCGTGCTGCGGGCACAGCCGTTGCCTTACAAAGGCTTCGAGAAAGCCTTCCGCAGTGACATAACCCTCAATTTCAAGGTCAACAATTGAGCATGATGTGTGGCATGAAAAAACACCCGGTCTTCGCGTTGTTGCTTCTGCTGGGCCTGTCGCTGGCCGGCATGGGCGGTGCGCGGGCGCAGGGGCTCAGCATCGACATCGTCAATGGCACCAAGTCGGCCATTCCCATCGCGGTGGTGCCTTTTGCCAATGAAAACGCCGGTTTGCCACCATCGACCAACGTGGCGCAGGTCATCCATCAGGATCTGGCGCGCTGCGGCAAGTTCAGGCCGCTCGACCGCAACGATCTGGTGTCTTTCCCGCATCGCGGCAGCGAGATCAAGTTTGCGGCGTGGAAGCTGCTGAAACAGGATTACATCGTCGTCGGGCATGTGTCCGATGCCGGTGGCGGCGCCTTCAAGGTGAGTTTCGAGTTGTGGGACGTCAACCGCCAGCAGTCGCTGCTGGATCAGTCCTATACCGCCCAGGCGGGCGACCTGCGCGGCATCGCGCACCAGATCGCCGATGCCATCTACCAGAAGATCATCGGCGAGCCGGGCGCCTTTTTCACGCGCATCGCCTACGTCACCTCCACCGGCACCGCGCCCAACATCACCTATTCGCTGATCGTCGCCGATTCGGACGGCTACAACCCGCAGGTGGTGGTGCGCTCGCACGAGCCGCTGCTGTCGCCGGCCTGGTCGCCGGACGGCAAGGAGCTGGCTTACGTGTCGTTCGAGAGCGGCAACTCGGCCATCTACGTGCAGAATCTCGCCACCGGCGCGCGGCGTCTGGTGTCCGGCCGCAGCGGTATCAACGGCGCGCCCTCGTTCTCGCCCGACGGCAGCAAGCTGGCGGTATCGCTGTCGTCCGTGGGCAATCCGGAAATCTTCATCATCGACCTGGCCAGCGGCAAGGCCACGCGTCTGACCCACAATTACGCCATCGACACCGAGCCCGAATGGATGCCCGATGGCCAGCAGATCGTTTTCACCTCCGACCGCGCGGGCAAGCCGCAGTTGTACCAGATGCCGTCCAGCGGCGGCTCGCCCGATCGGATCACCTTCCAGGGTGCGTACAATTCCAATGCCTCCGTCGGCTACAAAGGCAAGCAGATTGCCATGGTGCAAGGCAACGGGAACGTGTATCGTATTGCCGTGATGGATCGCAGCCTGGGCGGACAGGAGCACTTCGTCTCACCTGGCAATTTTGACGAAGACCCCAGTTTTGCACCGAATGGAAGCATGCTTTTGTACGCTGCCACGCAGGGTACGCGCGGTGTGCTGTATGCAGTGTCGGCGGACGGGAAGGTGCGCCAACGGCTTGTGCTGTCGCATGGCAGCGTCCGTTCACCTGCATGGGGGCCATTCAGGCCGCATCAGTAAGCAACAACAAGAAACCACCCGCCGGTTCGCCGGCAAGAACCCATTGATTTTCGGACTTCCAAACTGTTGAAGGAAAGTGCCATGAACAAGAGCGTTCGTCTTACCCTGATCGCGTTGACGTGTGCCGTCGCCGTCGCCGCCTGCTCCAAGAAGCAGGAGGTCAAGCCTGCGCCGCCGCCGCCACCGCCACCGCCGCCGGCCCAGCCTGCACCGGCTCCGGCCCCGACCGGTTACACCCCGGCCGATCTCGAATCCGATCCGTGCCTGCGCCAGCGCGTGGTGTACTTCGATTTCGACAAGAGCACCATCAAGCCCGAGTTCCAGCAGATCATGGCTTGCCACGCCAAGTACCTGCAGGATCGTCCGAGCGCCCACGTGCGCCTGGAAGGCAACACCGACGAGCGTGGCTCGCGCGAGTACAACCTTGGTCTGGGCGAGCGCCGCGGCAACGCGGTGGAAGCGGCCCTGGAAGCCAATGGCGCCTCGGCCAGCCAGATCGAAGTGGTGAGCTATGGTGAAGAGCGTCCGGTCTGCCGCCAGCACAACGAAAGCTGCTGGTCGAAGAACCGTCGCGTCAACATCGTCTACACCTCCAAGTGATGAAACTGCCTGTGGCCAATCAGCCATGGGCTGCCAAAGCAGTCGCGACGGCCGCCGTGTGTGCGGTCGTCGCGCTGTGGGGTGGTGGCCCTGTTCACGCCCAGAGCACGGGCATCACGCCGGCGCGGCAACACACGGCGGCAACGCAGACCCGGACGCCTGGCGACAGCGCCAGCGACCGGGGCGGCAACCTGATGTCGTTGTTCAACCAGGTGCAGATGCTCAAGCAGCAGAACAGGGAGCTGCTGGGTCAGGTGGAGCAGTTGCGGCATCAGCTCGACCAGATCAAGCAGATCAACAAGGAGCAGTACATCGCACTGGACACGCGCATCAAGCGTCTTGAAAGCAGCGGCCAATCGGCGCCCGCACAGGCTGAAAGCAGCACGCCGCCGGCAGCGCAAGGCAGCCCGGCAACCTCGGCATCGACACCGACATCGGCAGCCACATCGGCACCCGCCAGCGCCAGTACCGCACTGGCCAGCAATGCGGATGCGCAGCAGGCTTACGACACCGCTTTCGACGCCTTGCGATCCGGCAATTTCGTCCAATCCTCGCGCGAATTCCGGGCCTTCATCGAGCAGTACCCGCACGACAAGCTGACGCCCAATGCCTGGTACTGGCTGGGTGAGTCCTACTACATCACGCAGAACTACAAGCAGGCGCAGGATGCCTTCGACGCGGTCCTCAAGCAGTTCCCGCAAAGCGGCAAGGCGCCGGGCGCATTGCTGAAGAAGGGTTACTGCCAGTACGCGCTGAAGCAGACCGACACGGCGCGCGCCACGCTGCAATCGGTGATCGCCGAATATCCGGACAGCTCGGTGGCCAATCTGGCCAAGCAGCGTCTGGAAGACATGCGTCTGCAGCAGCAGCTGAAATAGCTCCTCGGCCCGAAGCTGCATAAACATCCGTTCGCCTTGAGCCCTTCGACGGGCCCAGGCAGGCTACGGCCCGCAGGTAAGTCGAAAGGCTGCTCGAACGCCTCTCCGACTTCGCTTCGCTTGATTGCGACGAGCGGTTAAAATCTCTGCATGAGTGAACACCTGCAAGCTGCGGATGCGGCCTCGTCGCCGCCTGCCGCGCGTCTGCGCATCAGCGAGATTTTCCATTCCATCCAGGGCGAGGCCGATGCCGTCGGCTGGCCCACTGTGTTCGTGCGCCTGACCGGTTGCCCGCTGCGTTGCGTGTGGTGCGACACCGAATACGCCTTCCATGGCGGCCAGTGGCACGACATCGACGACATCCTGAGCGAAGTGGCGAGCCATGGCGCGCGCCACGTCTGTGTCACCGGTGGCGAACCGCTGGCGCAGAAGCGTTGCCTGCTGCTGCTGGAGCGCCTGTGCGATGCCGGTTACAGCGTGTCGCTGGAAACCTCCGGCGCACTGGATGTCTCGGACGTGGATGCGCGCGTGCACAAGGTACTGGATCTCAAGGCGCCGGGCTCCGGCGAAAGCGCGCGCAACCTGTGGAGCAACCTGGATCATCTGAATGCTCACGATCAGGTCAAGGTGGTGGTGGCCGACCGCGTCGACTACGACTGGGCTTGCGATGTGCTGCGGCAACACGGGCTTGCCTCACGTTGCACCATGCTGCTGTCGCCGGTGGCCGGCAAGCTCGAACCCCGTCAATTGGCCGAATGGATCCTGGCCGACCGCCTGCCGGTGCGTCTGCAGGTGCAGCTGCACAAGTATCTTTGGGGCGACGTGCCCGGGCACTGATATCCCATCTCCTGTAGCAACCACGCCCCTCAAACCGGTAGGTCGGGCATTGCCCGACGAAACAGCTTCACGTTTGCCGCAAGCCTTCATGGCGGGCAGTGCCCGCCCTACGTATCCCACGTACACAGGATGACCGGGTGCAGCTTCCACCTCTCCGTGTCATTGTTATCATCCAATGGAATGCCCCTGATTTTGCGAATGCGCACATGATTGACACTGCTCCCCCAAATGCCGTCGTCCTCGTTTCCGGCGGTATGGATTCGGCCGTCACCATGGCCATGGCCCGCGAACAAGGTTTTACCGTGTACGGCCTGAGCGTGGCCTACGGTCAGCGCCACGTTTCCGAGCTGGCCGCTTCCGATCGCGTCTGCCGCATGCTCGACGCGGCCGAACACAAGACCGTGAACGTGGATCTGCGCAGCATCGGCGGCTCGGCCCTCACCGCCGACATCGACGTGCCGGAGGATGCCGCCAGCGCCGACGAAAACCGTATCCCCGTGACCTACGTGCCGGCGCGCAACACCATCATGCTGTCCATCGCGCTCGGCTGGGCCGAGGTGCTGGGTGCGGCGGATATCTTCTGCGGCGTCAACGCCGTCGACTATTCCGGCTATCCGGATTGCCGCCCCGCCTTCATCGAAGCGTTCCAGAGCCTGGCCAATCTGGCCACCAAGGCCGGCGTGGAAGGCGCCGGCATCCGCGTGCATGCGCCGCTGATGAACATGAGCAAAGCCGATATCGCGCGCGAGGGCATGCGTCTGGGCGTGGATTTCAGTCAGACCGTCAGTTGCTATCAGGCCGACGCCGAAGGCCGCGCCTGCGGCCACTGCGACGCCTGCCTGCTGCGCGCCGACGGATTCCGCGAGGCTGGCATCGCCGACCCCACGCACTACCGTTGAACGCCAAGAGCCGTTAGAATTGCCGGCTCGCGTCGTTGCGCGACGACGCACAAACCGTTTGCGGGCCGTTAGCTCAGTTGGTAGAGCACTGGACTTTTAATCCATTGGTCATTGGTTCGAATCCAATACGGCCCACCATTCAAACCCGCGGAGCCTTCCGGTTCCGCGGGTTTTCTTTTCATGTCCTGCAGGACATGCCCACAGATCAATCGCGAGGTTCGCGAAGTTGCCGGTGCGTGCTCTCGGCCAGCACCTTGGCGCGATTCAGCGACTGCAGCCAAAGGGTGTTGTGTTCGGCGTCGCTTTCATGGGCGAGGTCGGGAATGTGGCTGAAGGGAATGCGCATCGGCGCGGCATCGTGGGCGAGGGCGGTCTGCATGCTGCCGAAGTAGACCTTGTTGTGGCCGTATTTGGCATTGATGCGGTCGACGACCTTGTCGATGCGATGCGCCCTGCCGGGCGGTGCAAACAGCGAGCCGCTGCTTTGCGTGCGCTCGACCAGGCGGTGCAGCGCCACACTGACCGACAGTGGCACGACGCGCGCCGGGCCCGGCAATCCATGGCCGCGTTGGCGCTTGCCATCCAGCATGTTCGAGAGCAGATGCAGCAGCTCGCGGCTGTCGTCGGTGGGATCGAAGGCGATATTGTCCTTCCAGCGTTCGTCCTGACCGAGATAGCGGATGCGTACTGCCAGCGCGCCGGCCAGCATCTGCTCGCGGCGCAGACGCATCGCGGCCTTGGCCAGCAGCTTGGCCAGCACCGAGCGTGCCGCCACGGCGTTGCGCAACTCGGGACCGAGCACGTGCGAATGGCCGATGGAGCCGCGCGTGGTTGCGGCCTGCGGCAGCCACTGGCCGCGCAGCAGCCCCCACATGCGCTCGCCTTCGATGCTGCCCCAGGTGTGGTGCAGCAGGTGCTTCGGTGCGGCGGTGAGTTGCGTCACGGTATGGATGCCGTGGGCTTGGAGACGTCGGTGCATCGATGGGCCGATGCCGCACAGGTCGCGCAGCTCCAGCCGATGCAGCACATGCGGCAGGTCGGCCTGCTCGATCACGGTCAAGCCGTCGGGTTTCATCATGTCCGAAGCGGTCTTGGCCAGCCATGCGTTGGGTGCGATGCCGATCGAGCAACGGATCGCGCCACCGGGTGCGGCGGCGGCAATTTCCGCCTTGACCTGGTGCGCCACTTGTTCGGCCGCCTCACGACGGCACTGTCGGCCGACCAGTTCGCAGGCCACCTCGTCGATGGAACCCACATGCCCGAGCGGAATGGCGCGGTCGATGGCGGCCATCAGGCGGTGATGCCATTGCACATAAAGCTCGGGGCGGGCCAGGCGGATCACGATGCCCGGACACAGGCGCCGGGCCTCGCGCACCTGGGTGCCGGTTTTCACGCCGAAAGCCTTGGCCTCGTAACTGGCGGCGATGCAGCAGGTGGTCTCCGCCGCCACCGGCGCCACCGCCACCGGGCGCCCACGCAGGGCCGGCGCCTCGTGCTGCTCCACCGAGGCGAAATAGCTGTTGAAGTCGACAAACAGGCTGCGCAGGGTCATGAGGGAAAGCGAAGACGACCGGGTGGCATGTTGTAGCCGGTTTGCGTCTCACGAATGGCGACACCGACGGAAAGCCGGATCGCGTAGGTCTTTTCACCCTACGGCGACAACCGCGCCAAACCGATACGGCGACGAGGGCGACGCACCAGCATGCAGCTCATGGCCAGCGCGGCGGTACCGATGCCGGCCAGCAACGGCATGGTGAAATCGCCCGTGCGTTCGGCCAGCCAGGCTGCGATCACGGGGCCGGCGGCCTGGCCGATGCCGAAAGTGGTGGTGAGCGCGGCAATCAGGCGCACGGGGTTGCGTGGCGCAAGCAGGCGTGCTTCGCGCATGGTGTACATCACCACCGGCATGGTGGCGCTGCCGACCAGCAGTGTGGCCAGCACCAGCACGACCACGCTGTGGCCGACGATGCACAAGGCCATGCCGATGATCATCGAGGCGCTGCAGGCGGCCAGCACGCTGCGATTGTCCACGCGTGCCGGCAACCAGCGCAGCGCCAGCGTGGCTACGGTCATGGCCATGCCGTACAGCGGCCAGAACCATTCGCGCAGCGCCGGCAAGTGCAACTGTCGCCCGGCGATCAACGGCAGGAACGCGGCGGGGATCATGTAGGCGAAACCCAGCAGGCCATACATCAGCACCAGCGTCCATGCCGGCCCGGACGGCAGCGCAGTGCAGGATGGGGTGGTGCCCGTGGAGGCGGCATTGCCATGCTCGCCCAGGTGCCGCCACATCCCGATGAAAAGCACCGCCGCCATGAGGCCGAATCCAACCCAAAGGTTGGTCGAGGTCGCACCCAGAGGGCGCAACCCCGCCACCAGCAATCCACTGCCCACGATGCCGACGCCGGTGCCGCTGAACATCACGTGTTCCAGCACCGGTCGCCCGGCGGCGCGCAGCCGGGCCATGCTCCAGGCGATGCCGTGCACCACCAGCGCGGCCGAGGCCACGCCGGCCAGGAAACGCCATACCAGCCACGCATCCAGGGCGCCCACGCCCATGCCGAGAGTGGCCAGCGTCACCACGACGGCGCCGACGCGCAGGCTGGCGCGTGGCGGCAACGCCCACAGCGTGCACAACAATGCACCGAGCAGATAACCGATCATGTTGACGGAAGCGAGCCAGCCGCCGGCAACCAGGCCAAGGTGGCTGTCGACCTGCATCAACGGCAGCAGCGGCGTCAGTACGAAACGGCCGATGCCGAGTGCCAGCGCCAAGGTGGTCATGCCGATGAGGGCGGTGCGCCATTCGTGGTTCATGGGGGTACCGGGGTTGCGGGGTGGAAGCATGCTAGGCTTGCCAATACATCAGGTAAAGCGAATAATTCGATCATTAATCATCGAAATATACGATTATGGAATTACGCGAACTGGAAACCTTCCGCGCCGTCGTGGAAAGCGGCGGCATGAGCCATGCGGCGGCGCGCCTGAACCGTGCGCAATCGAGCATCACCGCGCGCATACGCCAGCTGGAAGCCTCGCTGGGGGTACCGTTGTTCGAGCGCGAAGGACGACGTTTGCGTTTGACCGCGGCGGGCGATGCGCTGGTCGGTTACACCGATCGCCTGCTGGATCTGGCCGACGAGGCGCGCGCGGCGGTGCGTCGCGACAGCGTGTGCGGGCGTCTTCGTCTGGGAGCGATGGAAAGCGTGGCGGCCAGCCGTCTACCGCGCCCCTTGGCCGAGTTCCATCGGCGTCACCCGGATGTGTCGGTGGAGTTGCAGACGGCGCCATCGCGGGAGTTGCTGCAGTTGCTGCAGACCGGTGCGCTGGATGCCGCCATCGTTGGCGACGAAGTGGATGGCGAGCGTTTCACCAGCACGCCGTGGTATGTCGAAGAATTGGTGCTGGTGGCCGCTGCCGGCGAGACGATGCGCGATCCCAGACGCATGGCCGGCAGCACGCTGCTGGTGTTTCGCGGCAACGGCTGCGCCTATCGGCGACGCTTCGAGCAATGGCTGCAATCCTTGCGCGCGGTGCCTGCGCGGGTGCTGGAGTTTGCGTCCTATCACGCCATCATGGCCGCGGCGGCCGCCGGCGTCGGCATCAGCCTGGTGCCGCGCGCGGTGCTGGACATCTATCCGCAGCGCGATGCGATATCGGTACACAAGGTGCCGGCGCGGATCGCGCGCGTGCACACGGCCGTGGTGACGCCGCGCGGCCGCCACGTGCCGGCGCTGACGCGGCTGGTCGATTGCCTGCGCGAGGATCGTGCGGCAACGCGCAAGGGCAAGCGCAAGGAGCGGGCATGACCTGCGTGGTGTTCGGTGCGTCGGGACAGATCGGGCATTACCTGCTGTCGTACTTGCGTGCGCGCGGCATGGCGACGGTCGCTTTCAGTCGTGCATCGCAAGCCGACGATGCCGGTGTGGCCTGGCAGCACGGCAGCTTGCCTGATGCGGTGCCGGCGTTGCCCGAGCAGGTCTCGGCGATTGTCTGTCTGGGTCCGCTCGATCACTTCAGCCATTGGCTGCAGCATGCCGAAGTGACCGGATCGCCGCGCATCGTGGCCATGTCCTCGATGAGCGCCGAAAGCAAGCGCGAATCGCCCGATCCGGCCGAGCGTGAGCTGGCCGCGCGCCTGCGCGAGTCGGAAGAACGGCTGTTGGCGCGTTGTGCAGAATTGGGCAGCGTTTGCGCCATCCTGCGCGCCACGTTGATTTACGGCGGCGCGGGCGGAAGCCTGGAAAAAATGGCCGCGCGGGCGCGGCGTCGGCATGCGTTTCCGTCGCCGCGTGGACACGGTCTGCGTCAGCCGGTGCATGCGGACGATCTGGCGCGTGCGGTACTGGCGGCGCTTGACAAGCCGCAGGCCGCCGGCGTGATCTGCATCGGTGGTGGCGAACGTCTGAGCGCCACGATGATGTTTGCCCGCGCGCGCAAGGCTCTGGCGCCCGGCGTGCCGTGTCTGCCGCTGCCGCAAATCGTGCTGCGCGGCTTGGCCGCCGTCAGTGGGCGCGGTCGGGGCATGGTCGCGCGGCTCGATCAGGATCTCGTTGCCGACAACACGGAGCTGATAAACTTGCTCGGCGTGCAACCCCGGCCGTTCGAGCCGGGGTTGACGAATTGGGAGGGGTGAATGCCGGATTTCCCGGAAACCGATGCCGATGGCTTGAACAGGGCCGGCGGCAGCGGTCATGGTGTTCTGTCAACGAGGGGCAAGTTTTATGGGTTTCAGTCAATTGAGCGGCGGCCAGATGGTCATGGGCGTCATTGTCGCCATCATCGCCGTGCTGATCATCGCATTGATTCTGGCGCTGGTTCTCGGCGTGATCAATCTCATCATCAACCGTTTCTGGCCGCACTACGGTCGTACGTACGGCACCGTCGTCCTGACGCTGATCGTGGCCGGCATCATCAATTTCGTCATTGGAAAAATGATCGGAACGGATCGATTCTGGGCCGGGCTCGTCATCGGCATCATTGTCACCACGCTCGTGGGTGGTGCCTTCTTCGGCATGTTCGTGCGCCGGGAGGATGAATCGCCGCTGGGCTTCAAGCGTGCCGTGGTGCCGTATCTGATCCTGGCGATCCTGCTGGCGCTGCTCAGCTGGGGTCTGCGCCCATGGCAGCAGGCGAGGCTGGCCAAGATGCATGAAGCCACCGCACCGGCGGCCGCCATGAGCGCGCCGTCGGCTGCTTCGACGGCGCCGACCATGGCAGCGCCGATGACGGCACCGAAGACGGCGGCGCCCGCACCTGCGCCGACATCGTCGGTTCCGGCATCCGGCGCGACGTCGGGCTGAACGTCTTGCGGTTTCGGCAACGGCCACGGCTTGAACCGTGGCCGTTGTCGCGCCAGGGACATCGAAAAACCTGTAGGAGGGCTGGAAGCCCGATGGCGTATTGCTGAATGGCGAGATCGGGTCGGGGCTCCCACCCCTCCTACCTATGGGAAAAGGTTTTCCGCGATTCCCATCAATAGGAAATACCCGCGCGCCGCATGAGCTTGCCCGCCAGCCACGCCGGCCCGATCAGCAGGTAGGCCAGATCGGTCAGGAACGCGGGACGCTGACCTTCGACAAGATGGCCGATGAACTGCCCGATCCAGGCCAGCACGAACAACACCACCGCCAGCCACAGCAGACCGCTGAAGCCGAGCCACGCATGCAGGCCGGCGGTGATCAGCGCCAGTGCGATGAAAACCAGCGCCATGGCCCAGCCCAGATTGCGCGACAGCCGGTGGTAGAACAGAAAGGCGGCAAACATGGCCAGCACCGCCCAAGCCCCTTGTTGCGCGTAACCGGTCGGCACCGGAATCAGCCACAGCAGCGCAATCACGCACCATACAATGACGGGCACGCAGACCCAGTGGATGGCGCGGTTGGTGGGATGCTGGTGATCGCGGCTGTAACCGTCGAACCATTCGTTGACGCTGCGCATGCCTGTCTCCTCGGTGCGTCGCGCCCGCCGAAACGACCTGGCGCGATGACCCGGCCATGATAAGGCCAACGATGCCCCGCTTTTTTGTATGTGTAGGAGCCTGCCTGCAGGCGATGGCGTGATGTACGGGATAATCCGGCTATCGCCTGCAGGCAGGCTCCTACAACAGCAGGTGGGTTTTACTCGACGCGGGCAAACACCAATGCATAAGGCGGCAGGTGCACGCGCCGGTTGTCCAGCTTGCCTTGCCAGAGCGGAGCGACGTCCAACTGCGTCAGTGTGGCGTTCAACGGCAGGCTGACGACCTGTGTGTCGTCGGAAAGGTTGAACACGGCCAGCAGGCGTTCGTCGCCGGCCTGGCGGATGAAGGCCAGCACCGGTTCGGACGTGTCGAGGAAGCGGATGTCGCCGTGGCACAGGGTCGGCTGCGTGCGACGCCAGTGCATGAAGTGGCGGAACCGGTTCAGGCTCGAATCCGGATCATCGTCCTGCACGGCCACCGCCATGGCCTGGTGCGTGGCGGGAATGGGCAGCCACGGCGTGCGCTGGCTGAAGCCGGCGCCGGGAGCGTCGACCCACGGCATCGGCGTACGGCAACCGTCGCGTCCCTTGAAGTCGGGCCAGAAGGCAATGCCGAACGGATCGCGCATGGCATCAAAGGGAATCTCGGCCTCGGGCAGGCCCAGTTCCTCGCCCTGATAAATGCATACCGAGCCGCGCAATGAACCGACCATCGCGGTCAGCTGGTTGCCCAGGTACGCCGGCGCCTGCTCGCCGCCCCAACGCGTGACCACGCGCTCGACATCGTGATTGGAAATGGCCCAGCACGGCCAGCCGTCGGCCATGCGCGCTTCCAGTTGCTCCACGGTGCGACGAATGTGCGCGGCACTGAAATCCGTCGTCAGCAATTCGAAGCTGTAGCTCATGTGCAGGCGCTTGCGGTTGGTGTACTCGGCCATGGTGGCGAGCGAATCTTCCGACGCCACTTCGCCCAGCGAGGCGGTGCCCGGGTAGCGATCCAGCAGGGCGCGCAACTCGCCCAGAAAGGCCAGGTTTTCCGGCTGCGTGTTGTTGTAGTAGTGGTACTGGAACGCGTAGGGGTTGTCCGGGCTGAAACCGCGGCCGATGCGCGCGTCGGGCGGCTTGGGCGGGTTGTCGCGCAGGCGCGTGTCGTGGAAGCAGAAATTGATCGAGTCCAGACGGAAGCCGTCCACGCCGCGCTCCAGCCAGAAACGCAGGGTGTCGAGCATGGCCACGCGCACGTCCGGGTTGTGGAAATTGAGATCCGGCTGCGAGGAAAGAAAATTGTGCAGGTAGTACTGCCGACGTCGCGGCTCCCACTGCCAAGCCGGGCCGCCGAACAGCGACAGCCAGTTGTTGGGCGCGGTGCCGTCCGCGCGCGGGTCGGCCCACACGTACCAGTCGGCCTTCGGGTTGCTGCGGGTTTCGCGGCTTTCGCGGAACCAGGCGTGCTCCACCGAAGTGTGGCTGAGCACCTGGTCGATCACGACCTTGAGACCCAGCGCGTGCGCCTTTTCCAGCAGACGGTCGAAATCCTCCAGCGTGCCGAACAGCGGATCGACATCACAATGGTTGGCGATGTCGTAGCCGAAGTCGTGCATCGGGGAGGTGAAGAACGGTGCGATCCAGATCGCATCCACCCCTAGCCCGGCCACGTAATCCAGACGCTCGATGATGCCCGGCAAATCGCCGACGCCATCACCGTTGGTGTCCTGGAAACTGCGCGGATAGATCTGATAGATGGCGCCGCCGCGCCACCAGGCTTGAGTATCCATTGAAACCTTCCAGAAGCGGGACGCGCCGCGCCGTGCCGGCAGCGGCGACGTTGAATAGCTGTCACCAAGCTTAACCGTGGCCATGCATGGAGCCCCTGCCATTGCATACGTATTCAGCTTGCGCACGACCCTGACGTGGGCATGAATACGTATGCACAAAATGTCAAGTGGCCGAACCCGCGACTAGTATCGGGTCATGCATGGCGGGCACAGACCTGCCGACATGCTGTCACCGGCAAAAACCAAAGACCTGGTGATCGCCATTTGAACTTTTGATCCTTGATGGGGAGGACACTGATCATGATTCTCAAGCGCAACCTGCTCAGCGCGGCGCTCGCTTCGGCCATCCTTATGGTTGCCGTGGGCGCGCAGGCACAAACCGTCGACAGTCAGCAAACGACGACCGACCAGAGCCAGACGCAAACCGACAACGGCCAGACGGCCAAGAAGCAAGACAAGCAGAAAAAGCAGCAGCAAGACGCCACCCAGCTTGGCGCGGTCGAAGTGACCGGTTTTGCCAGCAGTATCCAGAACTCCACCGAGATCAAGCGCAATTCCAATTCCATCGTGGAAGCGGTGTCCGCCGAACAGATCGGCAAGCTGCCCGGTACCAGCATCGCCGACTCACTCGGTCGCTTGCCCGGCTTGGCTACACAGTCCGTCAACGGTCGCCCGCAGGTGTTGACCATTCACGGCCTGGGTCCGGATTTTTCCACCACGCTGGTCAACGGCGGTCAGCAGGTATCCACTTCCAACAACCGCGACGTGCAGCTCGACCAGTACCCGTCGAGCTGGTTCGGCAGCGTGGTCGTGCACATGAGCCCCAGCGCCAACCTGATCGGGCAGGGTCTTTCCGGCACGGTCGACATGCACACCATTCGTCCGCTGGAAGCCGGCAAGCCGCTGGCGGTGGTCAACGCGCATTACATCTGGAACGGTACGAGCCAGTTGTCGAAAGGGCCGGGCATGCGCGACCACGGCTATCACGTCAACGGTGTGTGGGTGCACCAGTTTGCCGACAACACTTTTGGTGTGACGCTGGGTGTGGACCTCGACTCCAACCCCGCGCAGATCCAACACCAGGGACCGTGGGGCTATCCGACCGACGCCAATGGCGACCTCGTGGTCGGCGGCTCCAAGAACTACGGCATTTCCGACCTGATGAACCGCAACGGCGTGCTGATGACGCTGCAGTGGCGACCCAGCGATTTCTACACCGGCACCATCGACATCACCTCCGACAACTTCAAGGAAAAGCAGCAGGCCAAGGGCATGGAGTTCCCGTTGTGGTGGGGCAACGGTGCGGTGGCGCCCAAGCCCACCCTGATCCCCGGCAACGTGGTCAATGGCTTCGTGCAGAGCGGCACGTATCAGAACATCAACGCCGTCGTGCGCAACGACTACAACAGCACCAGCGCGCGCGTGTACAACTTCAACTGGGACAACCAGTTCCACTTCAATGCCAACTGGTCGGCGGATCTGGACGCCAACTATTCGCGCGCCACCCGGCATGACGTCAACCTGGAAAGCTACTCGGGCACCGGCTACTACTACGCCGCCGGAGGCCACGGGCCGGCCGACACCATCGACTTCCAGGAGTTGAGCAACGGCCTGCTGTACGTCAACACCGCCCAGGACTATACGCAGGGTCTGGTGCTGACCGATCCGGAAGGTTGGGGTTCGGGCAGCGACCTTGTGCAGGCCGGTTTCATCAACGCACCGCACACCGTCGACTACCTGGCCAATGTGCGTCTTGCTGTCACGCGCAGCTTCGTCAGCGGTCCGATTTCCAGCCTCGAGTTCGGCATCAATCGCGGTACCCGCAGCAAGACCTACAACATCGACCAGAATTTCCTGACCCTGGGCGGCGGCTTCATCAGCGGCGGCAAAGCGGTCGAAACGGCGCCGATCAACTCCGACACGACCTGCGATCCGCTGGCGTGGATGGGTGTGGGCCCGCAGGTCTGCTACAACCCGTTCGACCTGATTCGCAGCGGCGGACTGGTGGAAGTGCCGACTTTCATGTCGTCGCTGGGTCTGCCGCCGAACTGGAAGGTGCGCGAGCGTGACCTCACCTCGTATCTGCAGGCCAACCTCGACACCTACTTCGGCAACGTCACCCTGCGCGGCAACTTCGGCGTGCAGGCGGCGCACACCAGCCAGAGTTCGGCCGGCGAGCGTGTGGTTCCGGGCAGCTCGCTGACCGGCGGCAAGACGGCACTGGTTCCGGTCAAGGGCGGCACCAGCTATACCCGCTACCTGCCCAGCATGAACCTGGTGTTCGGCTTCACGCCCAACGACGATCTGCGCGTCAGTGCCGCACGCACCATGATGCGTCCGCGCATGGATCAGATGAATGCCAGTCTGTCCGTCGGCGGCAACATCACGCACCTGTCGTCCACCGATCCCAACCAGGCGTTCTTCAGTGCTTCCGGCGGCAATGCCAAGTTGTTGCCGACCATGGCCAACAACTACAACGTCAGCTACGAGCACTATTTCTCGGGCGGCTCGGGTTTCCAGTGCAACTCCACCGACTCGAAAACCTCGGAGCTGTGCCGTGGCGGTGGCGGCTACATCGCGGTGTCGGCCTACTTTCTCGAGTTGAGCGACTACATCAACCCGAACGCGGCCTACCTGTACGACTTCAGCGCCTTCGTTCCAGCCTACCTGACGGCGGCACAACAGGCCCAGCTGGGTACCACCATGGGCATCGTTTCGGGCCCGAACAACGACGGCCATGGTTACGTCAAGGGCGCGCAGGTGACGTTGAACCTGCCGATGAACGTGGTCTCCTCGGCGTTGAACGGTTTCGGTGTGATCCTGAGCGGCAACCGTACCGCCAGCTCGCTGGTGTATGGCAACAACCCCGACCCGATCACCGTGCCGGGCCTGTCCAAGTGGGTCGCCAACGGCACGTTGTACTACCAGCACGGCGGCTTCCAGGCGCGCGTCAGCGACAACTACCGTTCCAGCTTCCTCGGCCGCGTGTCGGGCATCAGCGCCTCGCGCATCGAGCAGGGCATCGAGGGCGGCAGCAGTTATTCGGCGCAGGTCAGCTACACGATCAACAGCGGCAGCCTGAAAGGCCTGACCTTCGTGGTGCAGGGTTCCAACCTCAGCAACAAGAAGTTCATCACCTATCAGAACGATCCGCGCCAGGTGCAGACCTGGGAGAGCTACGGCCGCCGCTACGAAGTGGGCGTGTCCTACAAGTTCCAATAGTCCCCTCCAGCCGGGCGCATGCAGGGATGCATCGCGCCCGGTTTTTTATGGTTGATTGGCGGGTACTGGCAGCGGAGGCATGATGTACCCGGTTGTCCGGGAGTCGACGATGATGCAATGCCGTGTTTCCATGCTCGCCCTTTTGGCCGCTGCCGGCCTGACGCTGGGCCTTGCGCCGGCCACGCCGGTACATGCCGCAGCCACAGCGGTGCAGAAGCCGGCCACTTCCGGCGTGTGGTACGAGATTTTCGTGCGCAGCTGGTACGACACCAATGGTGACGGCATCGGCGATCTCGATGGCGTGACCGCCAAGCTGGATTATCTGAAGTCGCTGGGTGTCGATGGCATCTGGCTGATGCCGATCAACCCCTCGCCCAGTTACCACGGCTACGACGTCACCAACTACAAGGCGGTCAATCCGCAGTACGGCACGCTGGCCGATTTTCGCCAGCTGACCGCCGCGGCGCACCAGCGCGGTATCCGCGTGATCATCGACATGGTGGTCAATCACAGCAGCAATGAAAACCCGTGGTTCGAGTCGGCGCTGAATCCGAAAAGCCCGTACCGCGACTGGTACACCTGGGCCGGCAAATACACCGACCTCGAAACGCCCAACGCCTTCGGCGCGCAGTCCTGGCAGACCAGTGCCGACGGACAGCATTACCTGGGCATCTTTTCGCCGACCATGCCCGACCTCAACTTCGACAATCCGGCCGTGCGCAAGCAGATGGTCAAGGTCGGCCAGTTCTGGCTGAAGCAGGGCGCGGACGGTTTTCGTCTGGATGCGGCCCGGCATGTCTACGTCAATTTCGCCTCGGACGTGGGCGCGCCTGCGGCCATCGGCAAGAACATTGCCTGGTGGCGGCAGTATCGGCAGGGGCTGGACAAGATCAACCCGCACACTTATCTGGTCGGCGAGGTCACGCGCGACGAGGCCGCCGACCTTGCGCCGTATCTGAAGCCGCTCACGGCGGTATTCAATTTTCCGCTGGCGACCCGATTGATCAAGGCGGCGAAGAGCGAGCGCAACCAGGATCTGGCGCGCACGCTGGAGCACACCTACGCGACCTATCGCAGAGCCTGCGATTGCGGGCGCATCCATGACGCGCCGTTCCTGTCCAACCACGACCAGGAGCGCGTCATGAGCCAGCTGGGCGGCAACATGGATCACATGCGCGTGGCCGCGGCCATGCTGCTGACGTTGCCGGGCGAGCCCTACATCTACTACGGCGAAGAGCTGGGCATGCGCGGCATCAAGCCCGACCCCGAACTGCGTACGCCGATGCGCTGGAATCGCGCCACGCACGCGCATGGCGAAGCCACCTGGGAAGCCACCGCCGCGGCCAACGGCGCCGCCATTTCGGTGGCGGCGCAGCGCGACAAGCCGCATTCGCTGTTCAACCTCTACCGGCGCCTGATCCACTGGCGCATCGACGTGCCCGCCCTGCGCGAGGGCGGTTTCCGCGCCTACCCCGAATCCAGCGATCATCTGCTGGCCTTCGAACGCACCATGCCCGCGGGCGCCGTGCTGGTGGTGCACAACCTTTCCGGCAAAGCGCAGACCATGACGCTGGACGTGCCCGGCGAGCCGTCGTTCACGCGCATCGTCAAGCAGACAACGCAGGGTGCATCGCTCCGTGGCGTCGTTCTCGAAGTGCCGGCTTACGACAGTGTGGTGTTGCAATGATGGGGTGCAAAGCGTGGGTGGGAGTCTGTGGCCTGATGGTTCTGGCGTGGGTCGGCGCGGCGCAGGGGTCGGTTCGACCGGTTGCTTCGGAGGTGCGTCGTCCCGCCGACACGGAAACCCTTCGATCCGCCACGCCGGCGAACGCCAAAACCCACCCGAATGACTCTGTGGACACCATGGATACCGCCACCCTTGCGCATGACGAGGAAAGCACGGGGCACTCCCGGCTTGTCGGCAAAACCTGCGCCGAGCCGTGGCATGTCGATGACCGAACCGTTTCCGTGTGCCTGTACGCGCCGGGCATCGTGCACGTCCAGGTGCGACCGGACGACGTGCAGGGCGAACAT
>DASSBH010000188.1:0-12947 GCA_035698945.1 Oleiagrimonas sp. | reverse complement strand
CGGCAAGGCCGCTCCGGCGCCAGCCGCATCCGGCGCACGTCCGGAAGAACGCGTGCCGATGACCCGCATCCGCAAGCGCATCGCCGAACGCCTGATGCAGTCCAAGGATTCCATCGCCATGCTGACGTCGTTCAACGAGGTCAACCTGGCCCAGGTCGCCAGGATGCGCAAGCAGTTCGGCGAGCAGTTCAAGGCCGAGCACGGCATCAAGCTCGGCTACATGAGCTTTTTCGTCAAGGCCGCCTGCGAAGCGCTCAAGCGTCACCCCGTGGTCAATGCCTCGGTCGACGAAAACGACATCATCTATCACGGCTACCAGGACATCTCCATCGCCGTGTCCACCGACAAGGGTCTGGTCACGCCGGTGCTGCGCGACGCGCAGGACATGAGCTTTGCCGAGGTCGAGCAAACCATCGCCGACTACGCCACGCGCGCCCGTGCCGGCAAGCTGACCCTGGACGACCTGCAGGGTGGCACCTTCACCATCACCAACGGCGGCACCTTCGGCTCGCTGCTGTCCACGCCGATCGTCAACCCGCCGCAGAGTGCGATCCTCGGCATGCACACCATCAAGGAGCGCGCCATCGTCGAAAACGGCCAGGTCATCGCCGCGCCGATGATGTACATCGCCATCAGCTACGACCATCGCATCATCGACGGCAAGGACGCGGTGCTGTTCCTGGTGGATATCAAGGATCAGCTCGAAAAACCGCACCGCATGCTGCTAGGTCTCTGATCGCTGCGCGATCAGAGACAGGGGCGAGGGACGAGGGGCGAGTCGTGAGTGCGCAATTCGGCGATTCGTCGCCAGCATGTCACATCGGAGCGCCCTCGCTACTCGTCCCTCGTCCCCCGCCCCTCAAACGACAACTCACGCGACCATGGCGCGCACCCCAGATTCCGAGGAACCCAAATCATGAGCGAAAAGTTTGATGTCATCGTCATCGGTGCCGGCCCCGCCGGTTACGTGGCCGCGATCCGCGCCGCCCAGTTGGGCCTGAAGACCGCCTGCATCGACGCCTTCGAGGGCAAGGACGGCAAGCAGGCGCTTGGCGGCACCTGCCTCAACGTGGGCTGCATTCCGTCCAAGGCGCTGCTCGATTCGTCCAAGCAGTACTGGAACCTCACCCAGCACTTCGACGTGCACGGCATCACCACCAAGGATGCCAAGATCGACATCAGCACGATGGTTGGCCGCAAGGACAAGATCGTCAAGCAGTTCACCGGCGGCGTCGCCATGCTGTTCAAGGGCAACAAGGTCACGCCGTATTTCGGCAAGGGCAAGCTCGTCAAGGGCAACAAGGTCGAGGTGACCGGCAAGGACGGCAAGACCGAAACCCTGGAAGCCACCAACGTGATCCTCGCTTCCGGTTCGGTGCCGGTGGAGCTGCCGTTCGCCAAGTTCGACGGCAAGCACATCGTCGACAACGCCGGCGCGCTGGATTTCGACAAGGTGCCCGGCAAGCTGGCCGTCATCGGCGCCGGCGTCATCGGCCTGGAGCTTGGCAGCGTGTGGAACCGCCTCGGCAGCGAGGTGACCATCATTGAGGCCCTGCCCGACTTCCTGGCCGTGGCCGACAAGGATATCGCCAAGGTCGCCGCGCGCGAATTCAAGAAGCAGGGTCTAGACATCAAGCTCGGCGCCAAGCTCAAGAGTGCCGAGGTCAAGAAGAACAAGGTCGAGATCACCTACGAAGACAAGAGCGGCGAGCAGTCGCTCACCGTCGACAAGCTGCTGGTGGCCGTCGGCCGCCGCGCCTACACCGCCGACCTGCTGGCCGACGGCACCGGCGTCAAGACCGACGACCGTGGCCGCATCGAGGTTGACGAGCACTGCTGGACCGGCGTCGACGGCGTCTGGGCCATCGGCGACTGCGTGCGCGGCCCGATGCTGGCGCACAAAGGCTCCGAGGAAGGCGTCATGGTCGCCGAACTGATCGCCGGCAAGGCCGGACACATGGACTACGACGTGATCCCGTCGGTGGTCTACACCGAGCCCGAAATCGCCTGGGTCGGCAAGACCGAGCAGCAGTGCAAGGACGAGAACATCCCGGTCAAGACCGGCAGCTTCCCGTTCACCGCCAACGGCCGCGCCGTGGCCATGAACGAAGCCGTCGGCCAGGTCAAGGTGATCGCCCACGCCGACACCGACCGCATCCTCGGCGTGCACATGGTCGGCCCGGTGGTTTCGGAAATGATCCACGAAGCCGTGGTCGCCATGGAATTCAAGGGCGCCTCCGAGGACCTGGCCCGCATCATCCACGCCCACCCGGCCCTGTCTGAAGTCGTGCACGAAGCCGCCCTGTCGGTGGACAAGCGCGCCATCCACAAGGCCAACTGAGAAACCGTAAAGAATCGCAGGATGTAGGAGCGAGCCTGCTCGCGATCGGCGTATCCCGATGCACTAGGTGGACCCGATCGCGAGCAGGCTCGCTCCTACGGCACTCGCCATGACTGACACCTTCCGCGCCTTTCGCATCCACAACGACGATGCCGGCTATCACGCTGGCGTCGAAAACGTGAGCCTGGACGATCTCTCGCCCGGCGAAGTGGTCATCAAGACCGCATATTCCAGCGTCAACTACAAGGATGCCCTTGCCGGTACCGGCAAGGGCAAGATCCTGCGGCAATTTCCGCTGGTCGGCGGGATCGACGTGGCGGGCCATGTGGCGGCCTCGACCGATCCGGCCTTCAAGGAAGGCGATGCGGTGTTGTGCACCGGTTGCGGGCTATCCGAAACCCGCGACGGCGGCTATGCCGAATACGCCCGCCTGCCCGCGCAATGGGCCATTCCGCTACCCGACGGCCTCAGCCTTCAGGAAGCCATGATCCTCGGCACGGCAGGCTTTACCGCCGCCCTCGGCCTGTATCGCATGCAGGAAAACCGGCAGACGCCGGAACATGGCCCCGTCGCCGTCACCGGCGCCACGGGCGGCGTCGGCATGCTAGCCGTGGACATCTACAGCAACGCCGGTTACGAGGTGCATGCCATCAGCGGCAAACACGATCGCTTCGATTTCCTGCGCAAGCTGGGCGCAAGCCAATGTCTGGGACGGGACGCCATCGACGCTGGCGGCAAACCCATGATGTCGGCCCGTTTCGGCGGCGCCATGGATACCGTGGGTGGCGACATGCTGGCGTCGCTGCTGGCGGCGACCATGCCCTACGGCAATGTCGCCAGTTGCGGCCTTGCCGCCAGCGCCGCCTTGTCCACAACCGTCATGCCCTTCATCATCCGCGGCGTCAGTCTGCTCGGCGTCGCCTCGGCGGGCACCATGCGCAGCATCCGCGAAAGCATCTGGCAACATCTGGCCTCGGACTGGAAACCGGCGCACCTGGCGGATATCCACACCGGAACAACCACACTGGATGCCCTGCCGGAGGTTTTCGAAAAGATGTTGGCGGGCGACTCGTTTGGGCGTACGGTAGTAGGATTAATGCAAGAATAAGGCACCACACGACTTCAAAAAGCGCTCATAACAAGCTGTATTTTTCGATTTTTCTGACATTTGGCGCTCACAGGTCAAAATAGGCCGCCCGACGCCAGTCGCATTGTTTTCACATGGGGAATTTGCAATGGCCCGCATCCTGATCGTTGACGACTCACCTTCCCAGCTTCTCGGCATAAAGCGCCTCGTCGAAAAGCTGGGACACGAAGCACTGACTGCCGAAGACGGCGCCGCCGGCGTCGAAATGGCCAAGAACGAAAAGCCCGACCTGATCCTGATGGACGTGGTCATGCCCAACTTGAACGGCTTCCAGGCGACGCGTTCGATCAGCAAGGATGCCGAAACCGCGCATATTCCGATCGTGCTGGTCACCACCAAAGATCAGGATACCGATCGCATGTGGGGCATGCGCCAGGGTGCCAAAGGCTACGTCACCAAGCCCGTCAACGAGGGCGAATTGGCCAAGACCATGAACGAACTGCTGGATTCCTGAAACCGGAATGACAGTGCAAAGCAACGGGGCCGATTGGCCCCGTTGTCTTGTCCGCCAGATGCTGCCAGCGCGTGTATTGAGCCTTCCATGGCGGGCAATGCCTGCCCGACTCGCTCTGCAGGGCGGGCATTGCCCGCCGAACGCAACTCCATCAACGCGGAATCGGCGAACCGGCGGTCACCACGAATCCGCTTTCGAGCAACGCGGGCATGTGCGACAACTTCAGGCGCAGATCCTGCGGGGGCACGTCGTAGGCGATGTCACGTGCGAGCGTCAGCAACATCGCCTTCATCACCGCGATCGTCAACCATTCGCCCGCACAACGATGATTCCGCTCATGCTCGCCGCCGCCCTGCGGAATCAGGACGAACGCATCGCCGCGCCAGTCGAGAAAACGTTCGGGGCGAAAGACCTCAGGCTCCGGCCACAACCGTGCGTCATGATCGGTGCCATAAAGATCGAGCATGAAACGATCGCCCGCATGAAACGAAAATCCGCACCACGTGAACGCCTCGCGCGCGACACCGGCAACAGCCGGAAAAAAGGGATAGAACCGGCGTACTTCCTGAACAAAAGCCTCCCGATAATGCTCGTCATCGACAAGCCGCGCCCTGGTTTGCGGATGCTCGTGCAACGCCAGCGCGGCGAACGTCATGAAACGCGCAATGGCCATGGTGGGGCGCAGCAGATTGATCAATTCGGCCGCAGCGACGTCTGGCGCAAGCCATTGCCCATCCGACTGGCGATGCAGAGCCACCGCCTGCAATGCGCACCCTGCAGGCGGCTCGATGCGCCCGCCGCGCACATCGACCACCAGCGCCCGCATGAATTGCTCCGTGCGCCGGCGCAACCGGCGAGCTCTCCAGTTCGCCGGCCCTGCCCTTCCGGCGTTGTCGATCATCGCGCCGCACTCACGGGCCAGATGCCGCAGTCTTTCGTGGTCGACCGGCACACCCATCCAGCGGCAAGCAGCGCTGCATAAAACCGAGCGAAACGCATGATGCAAGTTGATTCGGCTGCCCCGAGGCCATTGCCCTGCCGAAGCACGCAGCCCTTCGGCGGCGAATCGCGCCATGGTCTGCAACTGCTCCGGCGTCATCAACGCCATGAACATGCGCTTGCGATGCAGGTGAGCGTGGGTATCGAGCGTGGCGACGCTGCCCTGATCCTGCAGCAACTTCAAAGTGAAAGCGGGCAAGGCGCCCTTGCGCGTGAAACGGTCGGGTTCATAAAACATGCGCGCGGCATCGGCGCCGCGCACGCAGTAATGGCGCCTGCCGAACAAGCGCGTCGCGAAGATGTCGGAGCTGTAGCGGTCGCAGCGTTGACCGATGAAGGCATAGCCGCGCCGCTTGAACGCCAGCGTGCTGTCCGGAAAAGGATCATGCGGAATCCGTGACATGATGTTTCCGACCGGCGGCATGAGGCGCAAATCGCCTCACGAACCCGGATAAGGCGACGCCTTCAGCAACTGCGCCAGGTGCGCCGCATTGCTTGCCAATTGCCGGATCGCCGAGGCCACCTTGTCGGGCGTTTCGGAAAGATCCTCGAAATTGATGGAGCCCATCGCCTCACCCACCCAGTAGACGGTCGCCGAGGCGGGAACGGTAAAACCGACATCCACCAGCGCCTGGTACAACTCCGCACCGACATGATGCGCGCCGTCCTCGTTGCCGACCACGGCCACCACGGCAACCCGTCCATAACTTGGAAACCGCTGATGCTCGTCGCTCTCGCCAAGCAACGCGTCCAGGCGCTCCAGCGCACGCTTGGCCACGCTCGATGGCTGGCCCAACCAGATCGGCGTGGCCATCACGAAAATATCGGCATCGAGAATTTTCCGGCGCAGCGCCGGCCAGGCGTCGCCATCGCCTTCGTCGTTGGTGACACCCGGTTTTACGTCGCAATCGACCATGCGTTCCGAGGTTACGGCAACTCCCTGCTGCTGCAGCGCCTGCATGACCTCGTCCAGCATTTTCTGCGTGGACGAGGATTTCGGACTCGGCTTGAGCGTGCAATTGATGCCGAACGCGGACAGCGGCATGGCGTTCTCCCGGTAAAGTATCGGTTCAATGCGTTGACGAGGGCGGATCGAGGCTTGTCTCGCGCGCCAGGTAGCGGCGCACTTCGGCAGGAGCGTGGCCCACTTCATCTATCGCGTGCCGCAGCCGTTTTTCGCTGACGCCGAAGGTCTCGGTCCAATAGTCGATTTCCCACGGTTCGACGAGATCGATGCGGGTGGCGTCGATGCTGGCGGATTCTCGGCTGTCCGGACTCATGACTGGGCTCCTCGGCATACGTTCCCGAGAGTACGCGTGATGCTTCAACCTGCCCTGACTGCTCCCATCCGTTCGGCCATGCATTCAGCGCACGGCGGAAATCACGAGCGCGCGAACGCGTCATCGAACAGATTGTTTCCAAATCGACTTTTCACCCTCGGCTGAACGCGGACAACGACGACGGCCAGATTCACAGCCCCGGTTCATCGCTGCCGGCCTACAACTGGAACCGTCCGTCGCCGGGAGATCGCCATGACTTCACAACAATCGCACACCACCACCGATCACGATGAAATTCTCCGCTGGGCAAAGGAACGTGGCGGTGCTCCGGCGCATGTGCGCGATACCGCCAGCAGCGAGGACGATGCCGGCATATTGCGAATTGCATTTGCGGGCGATGACGCGAAGTTGCAATCCATTTCATGGGACGACTGGTTCGAAAAATTTGACGACGCCAATCTCGCCTTCCTCTATCAGGACAGAACCGCGAGTGGCGACGAAAGCCGATTCTTCAAACTGGTCAGCCGATAGTCCAAGCGCCAAACGACATGCCCATGCCTGATCGAGGCAGGCCCCGGCCATCCGACGAGCGCGCGCCATCCCCCGACAGCGCCATGCTGATCATGGATCTGATCAACCATTTCGACTTCCCCGGCGGTGAAGCCTTGATGGAGCAAACGCGGCAGATACTGCCGGCAGTGCTGGCATTGCGCGACCGCTACGATGCCGCGCACCAGCCGGTCATCTACGCCAACGACAATTTCGGCCGCTGGCGTTCCGAATTTTCCCACGTGGTCGAAAGTTGCAGCCGCCCCAACGCCATCGGCTCGGCCATCGTCCAGAAAGCGGCGCCGTTGCCGATCCATTATTCCATTCTCAAACCGCGGCACTCGGCCTTCTTCATGACGCCATTGAAGCTTCTTCTGGATGAACTGCACATACGAGCGCTGACCGTCGTCGGCATCGCCGGTGACCAGTGCGTTCTGGCCACGGCCATCGACGCGCACACGCACGACTATCCATTGTGGGTGCCGCGCGACACGATGGCGTCGATCACGCCCGCACGCAATCGACGCGCCAGCGACTATCTGCATGAAGTTCTTGGCGCGCGTGTCGAGGATGCCGGAATCGACTGTCCTGCCTGATGCGGCATCCGTCTTCAACCCATGTTTTCAGGGGCCAAACCATCCCACGAATCCGCAACACAAAGAGGTGCCATCATGAAAGCCGTCGTATTCAACGGCCCTCGTGACGTGAGCGTCAACGACGTTCCCGACGCGAAACTGGAAAAACCCACCGACGTGCTGGTGCGCATCACCAGCACCAACATCTGCGGCTCGGATCTGCACATGTACGAAGGCCGTACCGACGTCGAGCCGGGCACGATTCTGGGACACGAAAACCAGGGCGAGGTGATCGAGGTCGGCAAGGCGGTGGATCGCATCAAGGTGGGCGACCATGTGTGCCTTCCCTTCAACATCGCCTGCGGATTCTGCGAAAACTGCGAGCGCGGTTTGACGGCCTTTTGCCTGACGGTGAATCCGGGCAGCGTGGGTGGCGCCTATGGCTACTCGGGCATGGGCCCCTACGCGGGCGGCCAAGCCGAACTTTTGCGTGTGCCCTATGCCGATTTCAACTGTCTGGTACTTCCGCCGGACGTGACGGAAAAGGAAAACGATTACGTGATGCTGGCGGATATTTTTCCGACCGGCTATCACGCCACGGAGATGGCAGACGTGCAACCCGGACACACCGTGGTGATCTACGGCGCGGGCCCGGTCGGCCTCATGGCAGCCTGTTCGGCGATGTTGAGAGGCGCCGCCAAGGTGATGGTCGTCGACACGCAAGCGGATCGTCTGGAGCTGGCCGAAAAAATGGGCGCGATTCCGATCGACGACACCGAAGAAACCGGCGTGGAGCAGGTGCTGGAATTGACCGATGGCAAGGGTGCGGATCGCGGCTGCGAATGCGTCGGCTTCCAGTGTTTCAATTGCGCCGGCCATGAAGTGCCGAACCTCACCATGAACAATCTGGTGAATGCGGTGCGCCCCACCGGAAGAATCGGCGTGGTCGGCGTATTCATGCCCAAGGATCCCAAGGCGGCCACCGAATCGGCCAAGAAAGGCGAAGTGGCGTTCAATTACGGCAAGTTGTGGCACAAGGGACAAACCATCGGCACCGGCCAGGCCAACGTAAAGGCGTACAACCGCAGGCTGTGCAAGCTGATCGCCGCGGGCCGAGTCAATCCGTCGATGATCGTTTCGCACGAACTACCGCTTGACCAGGCCGCCGAAGCCTACCGATGTTTCGATGCGCGCGAGGAAGGCTGGATCAAGATCGTGTTGAAGCCCGCCGCCTGAGCCTGTGACGGTGATGGCCTGATCCAACCCATGTCGAAGGAGCCGGGTCGCGATCATGCCGTTCTCTGCGGAACTCCTCGCCTTCGCCGGCTTCGGCGCCGCCATCCTGCTGGTGGCATGGCTGCCGTTGTGGCTGGATCGCCTGCCCTTGACCTTGCCCATGCTGGCCGTTGGCGCAGGCTATATCGCGTTCCTGTTCACCCACGGCGCGGCTTCGCCATCCAGCCATCCACGCGCGGCGACGATGTTGCCGGAAATCGTGCTGATCGTGGCAGTCATGGGCGCCGGCCTCAGCATCGACCGGCGCTTTGTGTGGCGCCAGTGGGGGAGCGCATGGCGACTGCTCGCTCTGGTGATGCCGCTCTCGATCGCAGCCCTGGCGGCGCTCGGTTGCGTTCTGCTCGGACTGTCGCCCGGGCTCGGTATGCTCTTGGCGGCGATCCTGGCCCCGACCGATCCGGTGCTGGCGGCGTCGGTGCAAGTCGCTCCACCGGGCCGCGGCGAGGAAGGTGAAACGCGCTTCGCCCTGACTTCGGAAGCCGGTCTCAACGATGGTCTCGGATTGCCGTTTATCGCGCTCGGTGCGGCGATGATCGTGCATGATTCGCAACCGGGCGCATGGGTGTGGTACTGGCTGAGCATGGATCTGGTCTGGGGCATTGTGGTGGCGGTCGTCATCGGATTCGCCTGCGGATGGCTGCTGGTGAAAGGCAACCATTTGCTGCCCGAGCGATTGCAATTGTCACGCTCCAACGAAGGGTTGGCCTCGGTGGGCCTTGCGTTTCTGGTGTACGCGGTGGCCGAGGTCGCGCATGGCTACGGGCTCGTGGCCGTATTCGTTGCCGCCATCACCATCCGCAACCTTGGCCATGCGCTCGACTATGCGCAACGTCTCACGGACTCGGCGCGACGACTGGAACGGTTGCTGGCATTTCTCGTCATCGGCCTGTTCGGCGGCACGCTCGCCAGCGGTGTGCTCGACCACATAGGCTGGCGAGACATCGTGTTTGCGCTGCTGGCGTTGCTGGTGGTTCGGCCTGTCGTGGCGCTCCTGAGCTTCCTGGGCTCTAGGCACCCGATGCCTGTCCGGCTCGCCGTCGGCTACTTCGGCATCCGTGGATTGGGTTCGCTCTATTACGTCGGCTACGCGATGGCGATCACGGGTTCCGGCGCCGCCAACAAGCTGTGGCCTGTTACCGCACTGACCGTGTTGTTCTCGATTGTGCTTTACGGGCTTACCGCACAACCGGTTCTGGGTCTGCTCGACCGGGCCATGGAGAGAATCGAATCGAAAGACCCGCTTCCCGCGGCAACCGAAGATCTGCGCATTGAACGGGAACGCCATGCGCAAGCGCATGAATCGGATCAGCGACAATGACCGGATCGCCGAGGACGCGTATTCGCACTACCTGGCTGCTTTTTTCTTGTCCTTCGACGCTGTCGTCGATTTTTTGCCTTTCGACTTGGCACTGGTCGATTTCTTCGCCGTCGACTTCTTGCCTGCCGACTTTTTTGCCATCGATTTTTTCCCTGTCGACTTGCTTGCCGACTTCCCCTTTGCCGGCGTACGTTGATTGTTGTGGATGCTTTTTTTCAGCAGCGACATGAAATCCACCACGTTGGTCGTGGCGTCGCCGGGCGTGGCGGCCTGCTCGTCTTCGACATGCACTTTCTTGCCCTTGGAACGGATGCGCGTTTCGATGATCTCCTGCAGGCGCATGCGATACTCGTCGTGGTATTGGTCGGGCTGCCACTTCGAAACCATGGATTCGAGCAGTGATGTGGCCATTTCCCGTTCCTTGGCGCTGATGCGGTAGCTGCCCTGATCCGCGCTCGGAAAATCGTACTCGTCGACCGCCACCAGTTCCTGCGGGAAGCGCACCAGGATCAGGATCAAGGCATCCTCGCGCGGCAGGATGAGCGACAGGTACTGGCGCGTCCTGATCACGACGCGCGCCAGCCCGGCCAGCCCGGACTGGCGCAATGTGTCACGCAGCAGCACATAGCCTTTTTCCGCTTTCTTGTTCGGCACGAGGTAATAGGGTTTCTCGTAATACTCGGGACCGATCTGGGCAGGGTCGATGAATGCCTCGATATCCACCGATTCGGTGGACTCCGGGGCGGCCTTGTCGAAATCCTCCTTTTCCATCACGACATAGCTGCCCTTGTCGTATTCGAACGCCTTGACGACATCCTTCCACGGCACCTCGTCGCCGGTTTCGGCATTGACGCGCTCGTAACGAACCGGCGTCTGATCGCGGCTGTCCAGCATGCGGAAGTGCAGATCCACACGTCGCTCGGCGGTCATCAACCGTATCGGTATGTTCAGCAGCCCGAAAGAAATGGTGCCGATCCAGATCGGACGTGCCATGCGCTTGTCCTCCGTAAAGCCGAATGCCAGTTTGCGCGTCAGAGTGTGAAACCGGGATAAGTGGATGACGTGACAACAAGCTTTTTATACAAGGCATTCATTAGGGTACGCGTAACCTGCCTGCGTATTCCGCAACGAGCGCGCCGCGCAACCACCCAAGTCCATGATGACGAAACTCGACAAGCCGGTTCGGCGCGAAGTCGACATCGAGGGAGATGCCTACACCCTGACCATTGATCCGCAGGGCATGAGACTTGCTCTCAAGGGTCACCAAAACGGATTCACGTGCGAGTGGAAGGATCTCGTGAATGACGATGCCGCCGTCGCGGCAGCGTTGCAGGCCTCGATATAGACCGCAGCCATGAGCCGCGAAACCTATCGGCGCAAACGCGATCTGTCGAAATCCACGGAGCCGGATTTCGCACCGCCGCATGCTCGTTCGCGCGCGATATTCGTGGTGCAGCTTCACCATGCAAGCCGACGTCATTTCGACTTCCGGTTGCAGGTGGGCGATGCCTTGAAAAGTTGGGCCGTTCCCAAGGGTCCCAGCTTTGATCCGGCCATCAAGCGACTGGCAGTTGAAGTGGAGGATCACCCGGTTTCCTATGCCGAATTCGAAGGCGACATCAAGGACGGCTACGGCAAGGGACACGTCGACATATTCGACCATGGCGTTTGGGCCACACCTGGCGATGCCCAGGCGCAACTGGACAAGGGGCACCTGCGCCTGGAACTGTTTGGCGAAAAGCTCCATGGCGCATGGCACCTGGTGCGCGGCCATCGCAAGCAGCGGCAACCAAACTGGTTTCTCATCAAGGCCAAGGATCGCCATGCGGGCAAGTGTGAAGCGGACGATCTGCTGGACGACAAGCTCATCGAAAGCACGCGCCGCGCCGCGCGTACGCCCGGAGAACGTGCCGTGGCGCGCAAGGCCGCCCGCAAGAAGGCTGCCGGAAGCAAGTCGCAAGACACTGCGCCAAAGTCACCCCGGTTGACGCGCCGGTTGTCGAAGCTGCCTTCGGCGCAACGCGCGCCCGTCGAATCGGGTCCCTTCAAGCCACAGCTTGCGAAGCTGCGAACCCGCCCGCCGCAAGGCGATGCCTGGCTGCATGAAGTCAAATGGGATGGGTATCGATTGCTCACGACGATCAAGGATCGACAGGTCAGGTTGTGGTCGCGAAATGGCGTGGCATACAACACGCGTATTCCGGAAATCGTGCAGGCTGTCGAGGCGCTCGGCCTGCAGTCGGCACATCTGGATGGCGAATTGGTTGCGCCCGCCGACGGCGTCAGCGATTTTGGATTGCTGCAGAAAACACTCGCCGGCGAAGCGCAGGCACCGCTGGTATACATGCTGTTCGACATGCCGTATCTGGAAGGCTTCGATCTTGCGCAAACACCGTTGCTCGAGCGCAAGCAACTGCTCGAGACGATCCTCGAAAAAAGCAGCACCCAACTTGGTTTCAGCTCGCACTGGATCGGCAACGGCGCACGCGTGTTCGACATCGCCACGCAACAGAAACTGGAAGGCATCGTATCCAAGCATGGCCAATCGCCCTATCGGGCTGGCCGCAGCGACGATTGGATCAAGACAAAGCGTTTGATGAGCGACGAGTTCGCCGTGATCGGTTATACGCTCGCCAAAGGGCAACGCACGGGGTTTGGCGCACTGCTTCTCGCCAAGCCGGGAGGCAACAGGCATTGGCGCTATGCCGGGCGCGTCGGCACCGGGTTCAGTGACGCGATGCTGCGCGATCTCGCCGGGGAATTGGCCAGCGCTGGACACAAGCAACCCGATGCAAACATTACCGACATTGATCCGCAGTTGCGCGATGCGCGCTGGGTCGAGCCGCGTGCAGTGGCGGAAGTGTATTACCGAGGCATCAGTGATCGCGGATTGTTGCGACAGCCCTCGCTGAAAACTCTGCGTCAGGACAAGTCCCCCGCCGATCTTCGCGACGCCGATCATGTACCTGCGCGCCGTACAGCCAAATC
>DASSBH010000187.1:0-11664 GCA_035698945.1 Oleiagrimonas sp. | reverse complement strand
CGCAGGCGCGCCTTGTACACCGACACGTCCTCGATCATGGAATCGGGACGCGCCAGGTAGACATACTCGAAAATGCACGGCGCATGCACCGCGCCCTCGGCGCACAGGCGCGAGGACATCTGGCCGTTTTCGCTGATGAACACGGCCTCGCCCGGCGCCACGTCGCGCAATCGCTTGAAGCCCAGTACGTCGAGTGCCACCGATTCGGAGGCCACGCAGTACTCGCGGCCATGCGCCGATATGCGCTCGCCGAGCACCAGTGGACGGATGCCGTGCGGATCACGAAACGCCAGCAGCCCGTAGCCGACGATCTGCGCCAGGCAGGCGTAACCGCCACGTGCCCGCGCATGCACGCCGGCAACTGCCTTGAAGATGTTGTCGGGGCTCAGGCTCATGCGCTCCTGGATCTGCAGCTCGTGCGCCAGCACGTTGAGCAGTACCTCGGAGTCCGAGTCGGTATTGATGTGGCGACGGTCTTCCTCGAACAGCTCGTTGCGCAAGGCCTCGGTGTTGACCAAATTGCCGTTGTGGGCAAAAGCGATGCCGTAGGGGGAGTTGACGTAGAACGGCTGCGCCTCGCCGGCCTCCTCGTCGCCGCCCGCCGTGGGGTAGCGGCAATGCCCGATGCCGATGCGGCCCAGCAGCTTGCTCATGGCCTTTTGCGTGAACACGTCGCGCACCAGCCCCTTGCCGCGGTGCAGGTGCAGCCGCGAACCCTCGCCGGTGGCGATGCCCGCGGCATCCTGGCCGCGATGCTGGAGAACCGTCAAACCGTCATAAAGTGCCGGTGCCACATTGTTGGTGCCGACGATGCCAATGATTCCGCACATGAAAAAGCCCGTTGGGGAACCCGTCAATTATCGCGCGAAAGCGCTCCCGGAGCGAGCCTTGTCGCCTGAACGGGAAGACTGGTGGAAGCCGCCGCCGGCTGGCCACTGGTCAGCGCGCCGAACGCGTGATCGGATACCGCTGTCAGCGTCTTCGGCAAACCGGTCAACGGAACCTCGATATGCGGCTGCGACGGGCTGTGCGTATGCAAATAACGGCGCACGCTCTCGGGCACATGCCGGCCGAGCCAGTCGGCGGTCGTGATGAATGTCGGCAACAACTTCGACTGATGCCACCACGGATCGCGCGTGAACGGCGTGAACCCGAGCAAAAACACCAGCAACGCCACCAGAAGCACGCCGCGGGCCAGCCCGAACAGCATGCCCAGCATGCGATCGCTGCCGGAAAGCCCGGTGCCCTGGATCAGCTTTGCCATTACGAACTTGATCAGCGCACCGACGATCAGCACGCCCACGAAACACAAGACGTAACCGAGGATGATGCGGATCGAGGGCTGGTCGATGCTGCCCTGGAACGCCGTGGCAACACGCGGCCCGAACATCCAGGCCACCCAGAACGCCGCCACCCATATCGCCAGCGCCAGCACTTCGGAAATCAGCCCGCGCCACAGGCCGACCAGCACCGACAGCGCCAGCACGGCGATGATGGCGTAGTCGGCCCAGTTCATGGCACGGTGACCACCACCGCCTTCAGGCGTGAAAACTTGCTGGTGATGCGTTTGGCGGTGGATACCGCATCGTCATGTTGTGTCATCGGCCCGACGCGCACGCGCCACAGGGTCTGGCCGCCGGATTTGACGTCGTCCACGTAACTGTCGAAGCCTGCCTTGCGCAGACGGTCGCGCAAATTGTCGGCATCGGCGCGCTTGCTGTAAGCCACCACCTGGACGGCGTAGCCCCCTGCCTGGTGCTTCGGCTGCGCCTTGGCCGGCGCATTGTCCTTCTGGTCGGTGGGCGCCGACACCAGCTTGGCCGGAGCACGCGGCAAGGCGGCATGCAGTTTCAAACGCGCGCGCTCTGCCGTGGCGCGGCTGCTGAAAGGCCCCACATCCACGCGCGCCGCCGGCTTGCCGCCGATGCTGACACCGCTGAGCTGTACCGGATAGCCCATCTTGCTCACCTTGGCCATCAGTTTCTCGGCGTTGCTCTTGTTGGCGTATGCGCCAAGGTTGATCTGATAGTTGGCGACGGCGGCCCGGCCCGGATTGGCCTCGGCGGCTTTTTCGTCATCGGACGATGTTGTGGTCGGTGCCTTGCCGGAAGCTGGCTCCGCCACCGCTTTTTTTGCAGCGGAAGCGGATGGAGTGGACGGCGTCGAAGCCGGCTCCGCCGCGGCCTGCTGGTTCGGCGTCACTTCCGGCGGCACCCGCGAAGGAATGTCGACTCTCGCCAGTTGATCGCCGGCAGCAGCTGTCGAAGCCGGTGGTTGCGGCGATGTGGCAACACTCATGGTGCGGGTTTGCAGCGCCTGATCCGGCGTCTGCGGAATATCCAGGCTGATGCTCTGGTTGCCGTCCCCTCCCGGCTTGCCGGAAAAAAACAGCGGCACGACGATCACGGCCAATGCGATCAGAACGGCCGCGCCTAGCAGACGGGTTTTGAGGGCTGGTTGCATGTGGATTACGTGCTGAAGGGCTTGGCGGGCATCATATCCGGAATGCCCGTTCATGACAGACCCGCACCGTATCAAACGCAGGGCGGGCACTGCCCGCCATCGAAGGCCGGGTATCGGCAGGTAGTGTCCACCCTACGAGTCGGTCGCCAGCACGGCAGACACGACGAAGAACGAACCGAAGGCAACCACGGCATCTTCCGCGCCGGCCTGTTGATTGGCTTCCCGCCAGGCGGCAGCCACGTCGGCATGCGTATCGAAACTTGCTTCGGGCAACGCCTGCGCAAAGCGGACAGCCAATTCGTCGACCGGCAGTCCGCGCGGCGTGGCGGCTTCCAGCCCGCCCAGATGCCAATGCGCCACCCGCGAGCCAAGCGCCGTCAATACGCCCGCCACATCCTTGTCGCTCATCGCGCCATACACCGCGTGCACCTTGCCGGCCACAGGATGCTCGTCCAGCCAGGTGGCCAGTACCCGCGCCGCCTGCGGATTGTGGGCCACGTCCACCACTCGTTCTGGGGCGTGCCCGAGGTTTTGCAGGCGGCCGCGCAAATGCGTGTGCAACAGCCCATCGGACAGCGCCTGCACCGACCACGGCAAATGCTCGCGCGCGGCATACAACGCGGCCAGGGCGGCCGCGGCATTGGCTTGCTGGCAGGGAGCCGTCAGCGGCAAGGTGGGAAGCCTGATCCGGGTGCCGTCGCGATGCCGCCAGACAGTCTCGTCAGCGTGGTTTTCGACATGAAAATCCCTTCCGGCCTGCTCGACCTGCGCACCCGTGCTTTCCAGCGCCCTCAGAAGCCCTTGCGGCGGGTCGATCTCGCCAACGATCGCCGGTCGCCCATGACGCGCGATGCCGGCCTTTTCCCGGCCGATGCTGTCCCGATCCGGCCCCAACCACTGCATGTGATCCAGGTCGATGGTGGTAATCACGGCGACGTCGGCATCGACGATGTTGGTGGCGTCCAGGCGTCCGCCAAGCCCCACTTCCAGCACCATGACGTCCACGCCCGAAGCGTCAAAGATATCCAGCGCGGCCAGCGTGGCGAATTCGAAATAGGTCAGGGGGATTTCGTCGCGCGCCTTTTCGATGCGGGCAAAGGACGCACACAGGGTGGCGTCGTCGGCCTGCTTTTCATCCACGCAAATGCGCTCGTTGTAGACGCTGATGTGCGGCGAAACGTAACTGCCCACATGCAGGCCCATTGCGCGCAACATCGCGGTCAGAAAAGCGACCGTCGAGCCCTTGCCGTTGGTGCCGCCGACCGTGATCGCCAGCGGCGCACGCGGCGAACCCATGCGTTGCCAGACCGTGCGGATGCGGTCCAGGCCCATGTCGATGTCGCGCTTGTGCGTGTGTTGCTGGTATTCGAGCCATTCGGCCAGGGTGGTCGGCATGGGGGCGGATCCGTGTCGGGTGTGCGCATAGTGGAGCTGACGCTGCGCAGAAACAATATGTGCGAAATCCGGGTAGGGCGGGCACTGCCCGCCATGGAAGTCTCTCGTACACGCGGGCTCTGTTCGACGGGCAGTGCCCGCCCTACCCGTTCAAACGAGTTTTCGGCGCCGCAACCGCAAAGCGTTGCTCACGACCGATACCGAGGACAAGCTCATCGCCAGCGCCGCGATCATCGGCGACAGCGTGATACCCAGCCACGGATACAGCACGCCGGCGGCCAGCGGGATGCCGATGCCGTTGTAGATGAAGGCAAAGAACAGGTTCTGGTGGATGTTGCCCACGGTGGCACGCGACAACGCGCGCGCTCGCATCACGGCATCCAGGTTGCCTTTGACCAGGGTGACCTGGGCGCTTTCCATGGCGATGTCGGTGCCGTTGCCCATGGCGATGCCGATGTCAGCCGTGGCCAGCGCCGGCGCATCGTTGATGCCGTCGCCCGCCATGGCCACGCGCCGGCCCTTGGTGCGCAACGACAGCACGATCTCGGCCTTGCCGTTCGGCGAAACGCCGGCATGCACTTCCCCGATGCCGAGCTTGTCGGCCACGGCCTTGGCGGTCGCCTGGGCGTCGCCGCTCAGCATGACCAGATGCAGGTCGTCGCCGCGCAGACGTTCGAGCGCCTCGGCGGCGCCTTCCTTGACCGGATCGAGAATGCCCAGCAGGCCCACCACATCGGCGCCCACCACCAGCCATACGACGGTCGCGCCCTCGGCCTGCAGCTTGGCGGCATAGCCGCGCTCCGGGCCGGTCAGACCGGCGCCGGCGGCATTGACCATGGCCTCGTTGCCGAGCGCCACGCGCTGCCCATCGATCATGCCTTCGACACCGCTTCCCGACGTGGCGATGAAGTTTTCCACACGTGGAATGTCGACCTCGTAACCCTCGGCCGCTTCCAGGATGGCGCGCGCCAACGGGTGTTCGCTGGGTTGTTCCAGCGCGGCGGCGAGGGCCAGGATGCGCTGCGGCTTGAGCTTGTCGTTGAGCGGCAGCAGGTGCTCGACCTTGGGCTTGCCCTCGGTCAGGGTACCGGTCTTGTCCAGCACCAGGGTGTCGATATCGCGCAGGTTCTCGATGGCCGTGGCGTCGCGGAACAACACGCCATGCCGCGCACCGCGACCACTGGCCACCATCACCGAGATCGGCGTGGCCAGGCCCAGTGCACACGGGCAGGCGATGATCAGCACCGACACGGCGGCGATCAACCCATGCGCCAGGCGCGGCTCGGGCCCCAGCACAGCCCACGCGATGAAGGCCAGCACCGCCACGCCAACCACCGACGGCACGAACCAGGCGGCAACGCGATCGGCGATGCGCTGCAACGGCGCCTTGCTGCGTTGCGCCTTGGCCACGGTCGCCACGATCTGCGACAGCACGGTGTCGCTGCCCACACGGCTGGCGCGCATCACCAATGCACCTTCCTGATTGACGGTGCCGCCGGTGACGGTGTCGTCCACGCCGCGCGCCACCGCCTGTGGCTCACCGGTGAGCATGGATTCGTCGACATGACTCGCGCCTTCCAGCACCACGCCGTCGACCGGGATCTTTTCGCCGGGACGCACGCGCAACACGTCGTCCACGCGTACTTGATCCAGCGGCACGTCGGTTTCGCGGCCGTCGCCGTCGATGCGGCGTGCTTCCGTCGGGGCCAGATTAAGCAAGCCTTTGAGCGCGGCACCGGTGCGTCGGCGCGCGCCCAGTTCCAGCATGTCGCCCAGCGTGACCAGGGTGACGATGACTGCCGCCGATTCGAAATAGACAGCCACACGGCCATGCATGTCGCGGAAGCCGGCCGGAAACAACGCCGGCCACAGGAACGCGACGGCGCTGTACAGCCAGGCCACACCACTGCCGATGGCGATCAGGGTGTACATGTTGGGTGAGCGCGCCAGGATCGATTGCCAGCCGCGCCGGAAGAAACTCGCTCCGCCCCACAACGTCACCACGGTGGCCAACGCCGCCTCGATCCAGCCGGTGGCCACGCCCCACGCCGCCGGCCAATGCCAGCCGGTCATATGCGGCGTCATGGCCAGGATGAAAACCGGCAGCGTCAGCGCCACCAGCACCCAGAAACGGCGACGCAAAGTGCGCACTTCGCTGTCGTCGTCATCGCCGGCCTGCGGTATTTCCGGCTCCAGCGCCATACCGCATTTGGGACAGTCGCCGGGGCCTTCCTGGCGGATTTCCGGGTGCATCGGGCAGGTGTAGATGGCGCCTGCCGGCGCCGGTGCGGGTGTCGGCGCCGCATCGAGATAATGCGCGGGGTCGGCTTTGAACTTGTCGCGACAGCCGGCGCTGCAAAAATGATACGCATGACCTTCATGCTCGGCGACGTGCCGCGGATTTTCGGGATCGGTGCGCATGCCGCAGACCGGATCGCGCCGGCCCCGCTCTATCTCGCGCCGACGTGCCCTGGCCAGCACGGCCACGGGATCGGCCTCGAACTTGCGCTGGCAACCGTCACTGCAGAAATGGAAGGTGTGGCCATCATGTTCGGCACGACGATGGGTATCGGTGGACACCGTCATCCCGCAGTTGGGATCGATGGCCGTGCCTGTCGTCTCGGTGATTTCGCGCGCGGGGCTGTTCATGCCTTCGCCTCTTCGTCGGATTCGGGTTCGGACAGGGCACGCAGAATCGGGCATTTGCCCAGCGCGCCATGCCCCGGACAGTTGGCAATCAGCTCTTCAAGTCCATTGCGCATGCGCTGCAACTGCGCCAGGCGCTCATCGACCCGTTGCAGGCGCTGCTGAGCGCGCTGCTTGACGCCTTTCACGCCATGCTCGCGGTCGCCTGACAGGCTCAGCAGTTCGCGGATGTCGTCCAGACTGAAACCAAGATCCTTGGCCCGACGGATGAAACGCAGCCGGTCGAGCGCCTCCTCGTCGTACTCGCGATAACCCGAAGGCCGTCGCTGCGGTGGCAGCAGCAAACCTTCGCGCTCGTAGTAACGAATCGTGTCGATGCTGACCCCGCTTTTGCGGGCCACCGTGCCAATGCGCATGTGATGGAGAGTAGCCATGCGCTCAGGATAAACCCTTGACCTAAATCAAGAGTCAATACCCCAAGTATCCGTCGATTCATGTAGGGCGGGCACTGCCCGCCATCACATGTCCGATGTGAGGCAAGTCCTCAGGCGGGCAGTGCCCGCCCTACGCGTCACGCTTCACACGGCGGATTCGGGTCACGTGGCACTGCAGGCTTCGACACTGCGGTGGAGTTGCGTTGGCTGACAATCACGCTGCCGAGAATCAACGCGCCGGAAACCACCATGGTCGGCGTTGCCGGTTCCCCCAGGAACAGCCATGCCCAGGCCACACCGAACAACGGCACCAGATAAGTCGTGGTCGCCGCACGCGACGCGCCGACACGGCCGATCAGCCGGAAATAGAGCCCGTAGGCCAACCCGGTGCTGAGCACCCCGAGCAACACCGCGTTGACCCACGACATGGCCGGAATCGGCGCCGAAGGCCAGGTCGCCACCGCCAACGGCACCACCATCAACGCCGCGCACAACAGCGTGCCGGACGCCACGGCCGTAGCCGGAAGATCGGTGAGATAGTGCTTTATCAGGTTGGCGGCAATGCCGTAGCAAAGCGCCGCCAGCGTGCCCGCCGTGGCGGCCAGACCCACTTCGGCGCCTGCCGTGTCGCCACTGGCCAGCACCACCACACCGACGAATCCGGCCACCAGGGCCATGCTGCGCTGACGCCCGATTTTTTCGCCGAAGCAGGCAAACGCCACCAGCGTCGCAAACAACGCCGTCATGCTGTTGGCGATGGCGCCGATGCCGGCAGGGGCACGCTCGGCGCCCCAGGCGAACAACATGAAGGGCACCGCCGAGCTCAGGGCGCCGACACCGATGAAGCGCAGCCAATGCGCCCGCGTCAAACGTGCCCGGGCGCGCCACAGAAAAGGCAGCAGCACCAGCGAACCCAGCGCCAGCCGCACCTGCACCAGCGGCGCCGGCCCGAAATGCGGCGCGGCCACGCGCATGAACAGAAACGAGCCGCCCCAGATGCCGCCGAGCAGTAGCATCTCGAAAAAAGTGCGCCAATCGCGCGCGGCGGAGCCAGCGGTATCTTCCGACGATGATCTGATACGCCGTGGGGGATGCGCATCGGAAGGTGAATCAGGAAGCGCCATGCCATGGCTCCTGCTTGCGGGGAAGCGACATTGTGCTTGGAAGCACGAATTGCACAACCCCACCGCTGGCCATAAGGGTGCTCGGCGCAACTGCAGGGCGGGCAGTGCCCGCCGTTGGATGCACGCGAGGCTGATGCGTCTACCCGACCGGAAAAATACCGACGTCGTTCCGCGCACAAACCCCGCACCACCGGCCGAAGCCGGCGATGCATCGCTTCATCGCATGGCTGTTGCCCGGAACGAAGGCGACAGCGCAATCGTCAATGCGTCGAGGCAGCCTTGGCCGGCGCAGCAGCACTCGATGGCGCTGCGGGCGTCACGGTCATGGGCGCGGACATGGCCTGCGCGGCACTGCCCGTTGTCGCCGGCGAAGTGGCCGCATGCGTCATCACCGGCGCCATCGCCGGCATCCCCGCCAGTTCGCGATAGCGCTCCACGCTCATGTGCGGCTGCTTTTGCAGGTACGCCACCATGGCCCAGATTTTCTGGTCGTCGTGGGTTTTGCCCCAGGCCGGCATGGCGGTCATCTTGATGCCGTGCTTGATGATCCAGAAGGCCTCGGCCGGATCCGGCGCGAAGTGGGTCAGGTTGGGCGGCCTTGGATACAGCCCCTTGCGCAATTCCGAATCGCCCATGCCCGGCGCGAGATGACAGCCGGTACACATTTCCGCGTAGTGGTGCGCGCCCTCGGCCACCAGTGCCGGATCATCCAGATTGGGTACCTTGATGTCGGCGCTGCGCGATTCGATGGAGCGCTCGCGCAACTGGCCGATGGCATAACGCGTGAAGCCCCAATGTGGCGAATCCGCGCCGATGTTGTAGCTGCCCGACCATACCCATGCGGCAATGGCGATGACGACGACGATGATCAATATGATCATGCCCTTGAGATATTTCATGACGTCCCCTCCAGAGTGAGTGCCGAACCGCGAGGCCCGGCATCGGGTGAGTCCGCCGTCATCATGCATGCCGGCACCGATGGCGTCCAGTTGCCGGCGCTTGTTCCGCCCGACCGGCAGCGGCCCTACAATGGGTCGCCTTCCCCTCCCCATCCTGCCTGCGGACGCTCCCCACGTGTCGCTGTCCAATACTTCCCGTGCCTACCTGCAGATCCATTTTTGCGTGCTGCTGTGGGGCTTCACGGCCATCTTCGGCAAACTGATCACGCTGGATGCGCTGGCCCTGGTGTGGTGGCGGATGCTGATCGTGGTCGTGGCGCTTGTGCTGATGCCGCGTGTGTGGCGGCAACTGCGCAACATGTCATGGCGACTGATCGGCGCCTACGCCGCCATCGGTCTGCTGGTGGCGATGCACTGGCTGCTATTCTATGCCGCCATCAAGCTGGCCAATGCCTCGGTGGGCGCCATCTGCATTGCGGTGGCGCCGGTGTTTCTGGCGTTGATCGAACCGCGCATCGTGGGGCAGCGTTTCAATCCGCGTGAACTGTTGCTGGGCATCGGCGTGATTCCCGGCGTGGCCTTGATCGTGGGCGGTATTCCGTCGGGCATGTATCTGGGCTTGATTGCCGGGCTGGTATCGGCGGTCTTCGTGGCGGCTTTCAGCGCCTGCAACAAGCGCATGGTGGAGCGCGCCGGGCCGCTGGCGGTGACCTGCATCGAGCTGGGCGCGGGCACGCTGTTCCTGACGCTGCTGGCTCCGGTGGTTCCGCACACGGGAGCCGCCTTGCCCCTGCCCGGCTGGCACGACACCTGGCTGTTGCTGCTGATGTCGCTGGGCTGCACTTTGCTGCCCTTTGCGCTGGTGTTGAAGGCATTGCGCCAGGTCAGCGCCTTCGGCACGCAGATCGCCACCAATCTGGAACCCGTCTATGCCGTCATTCTGGCCATCCTGCTGCTGGGTGAGCAGCGCGAGGTCGGCCCGCTGTTTTATGCCGGCGTGGTCGTGGTGGTCGGATCGGTGGTGCTGCACCCGCTCATCAGCCGGCGGCGACCGCGCAAGCTGCAGAAGGAACTGCTGGGCACCGCCGAGGCGCACAACGTGGCGGAGTAAGGATCACGCCGCAGGCGAGGATTCCTTGTTTCGCGGACTGATCTTCGCCGTCAGCACGTGATCCTGCCAGCGTCCGTCGATGCACAGGTAGCTGCGCGCATATCCTTCGCGTTCGAAACCCAGCCGCTCAAGCAGGCGCGCACTGCGCTCGTTGTCCGGCAGATGGTTGGCCATGACACGGTGCAGTTCCAGCGAGCCAAAGGCCAGATCCAGCACGGCGCACAGTGCTTCGTGCATCACCCCCTTGCCCTGCCACGCCGCCGCCACGCCGTATCCCATGTGGCAGGCCTGGAAAATGCCGCGCGCAATATTGGTCAGCGTGATGCTGGCCAGCACCTCGCGCTGGTCGACATCCAGCACCAGAAAGGGATAGGCACGATCGGCGCGGGCCGCGTCGAGACCATCGGCAATGGCCCGGCGACAGGCGCCCTCGGTAAAATACGTTTCGTCGCGCCGCGGCTCCCATGGCGCAAAATGCTCACGGTTGTGGAGGCGGTAACGCAACAGCAGCGATGCATCCGATGCCTTCGGTAAACGGATGCAGGTGCGTTCGGTGTGCAACGCGGGCAATGGGTACATGATGTTTCCGGCACTTGTCGCAACGGGCGGTGACCATGCCACTACATCTCCAACGACGCAATACAGCGGTTATGCTCAAGGCATGTGCACGTCGCATCCACTGCTGTCCGGCAAACCCGCCTTTTTGGTGGTGATGGGTGTATCCGGTTGCGGCAAGAGCAGTGTCGGCAAGCGCGTGGCCGAGCATCTCGGCTGGTTGTTCCTGGAGGGCGATACGCTGCACCCTGCGGCCAATGTCGCCAAGATGCATGCCGGCCAGCCGCTCGACGATGCCGACCGCCGCCCTTGGCTGGACGCCATCGGCCAATGGATGGAGACGAAACAGATCGCGGGCGAATCGGCTGTCGTTGCCTGTTCGGCGCTCAAGCGACGCTATCGCGACCGCCTGCGCCGTGATCGATCCAACGTGTGTTTCGTGTGGCTGAAAGTCAGTCGTGCGGAGCTGGAACGCCGCCTCGAACGGCGCACGAACCACTTCATGCCAGCCTCGCTGCTGGACAGCCAGTTGGCGACACTCGAACCTCCCGCACTCGACGAACCGGCGCTGATGATCGATGCCAATGGCGATCTCGATGCCACCGTGCGCGCCACGCTTGCGGCACTGAAGCCACATTGACTCCACTTGCGTCTTCCGGTCGCGCAGCCAACACGTAGGACGGGAACTGCCCGCCGCAAAGGCACATTGACTTCCGCTTTCATTTCCCAGGCGCACAGGCTTGCCACAGCTTCAATTAAGATATATCTTTAGATTGTATCTTGAGACTGTATCGGAGAAACATCATGCACATGCACAATCACTCATTCAGGCACCACCACCACCGCCCCTTTTTCGACGACATGGACGAAGCCATGCATTGCGCCGGCAGGCACGGTGGACGTTTCGGCGGTTTCGGCGACGGCGAAGGCGGATTCCGCGGCGGCCATCGCGGCGGTCGCTTCGGCGGCGGCCGGGTATTTGCCCATGGCGAACTGAAACTGGTGCTGCTGGCCCTGATCGCCGAACACCCACGGCA
>DASSBH010000186.1:0-8770 GCA_035698945.1 Oleiagrimonas sp. | reverse complement strand
TGGCCCACGTTGGGAGCGCCGACGGCGCCGTAAAAATGCGGCATGGGTATGAAAGTGTCCTGGGGGTTCAGGCTGGCCATGCAAACGACCGCCTGACACTGTAACGGTTCCGTGACGACTCCGAACAAATGTACGGGACATTGCCCGCCTTGCCGAAAGCGGCTGCGCATTCCGTTCAGGTTTCGGCAGGATGCGCCCGCCCGGCCGGCTTGACCCGTCTGCGGAAAGAGGCAAGTCTATGCACACCCGCTTTTCGCCATGACCGCCCGCCCGAGCGCACCTGCCCGGCGGCCCGCGCTCTCCCGCGGACGACCATGACCCTGCACCCGCAAAGGAGGCAAGTCATGCCCGGTAGTGTCGATTCCATCCGCAACATCGCCCTGGCAGGCCATGCCGGCGCCGGCAAAACCACGCTTTTCGAAACCCTGCTGCAGGTCGGCGGCGCGATTCCCGTGGCAGGCGACATCGAGCACGGCAGCACCGTGTCGGACTTCGACCCGCAGGAAAAACAGCACGGCCACTCCATCGACACCGCCATCGCCAGTGTCACGCACGACGGCTGTCGCATCACGTTAATCGACACTCCCGGATACGCCGATTTCCGCGGCCCCACGTTGGCCGCGCTCAATGCCGTGGAAACCATGGCCGTGGTGGTCAACCCCGCCAACGGCATCGAGCGAGGCACCCGGCGCCTGATGCACTACGCCAAACAACGCGGCCTGGCACGCATGCTGGTCATCAACCGGATCGACATGGAGGGGCTGGATCTGGCGGCGTTGCTGGACGACCTGCGCGAGGCATTCGGCAGCGAATGCCTGCCCGTGAACCTGCCGGCGGAAAACGGCGACAGGATACGCGACTGCTTTTTCCATACCGAAGGTGACACCGACATCATGCCGCTGGCCGACGCCCACCAGCGCATTCTCGATCAGGTGGTCGAGATCGACGAGTCGGTCATGGAGCATTACCTGGACACCGGCGAGGAAGCGCTCGGACGCCGGGAACTGCACGACGCCTTCGAACAATGCCTGCGCGAAGGCCATCTGGTGCCGATCTGCTTCGTGTCCGCACGCACCGGGGTCGGCGCGGCGGAGCTGCTGGATCTGGCCGCGCGCCTGCTGCCCCATCCCGGCGAACGCAACCCGCCGCCCTTCGTGCGCGGCGAAGGCAGGGATGCCGTCGCGATCGCCGTCGAGCCCGATCCCGACAAGCACGTCATCGCCAACGTGTTCAAGATCATCAACGATCCTTTTGTCGGCAAGCTCGGCGTGTTCCGCATCTATCAGGGCACGGTGCGCAAGGACTCGCAACTGTTCGTCGACGATGGGCGCAAGCCTTTCAAGGTCGGGCACCTGTTCGCGCTGCAGGGCAAGGATCACCGCGACATCGAGCAGGCCGGCCCGGGCGACATCGCCGCGGTGGCCAAGGTGGAGGCGATCCATTTCAACGCCGTGCTGCACGACAGCCACGACGAGGACACCATCGGCCTGGCGCCGCTGGATTTTCCTGCGCCAATGTTCGGCCTGGCCGTGGAGCCGGCGCACAAGGGGCAGGAGCAGAAGCTGTCCGATGCCATGACCCGACTCACCGAAGAGGATCCCTGCCTGCATGTCGAGCACCACAAGGAACTCAACGAAACCGTGCTGCACGGCCTGGGCGAATTGCATCTGAAGGTGGCGCTCGAACGCATGGCCCAACGCTACGACGTCAAGGTCGACACCCGCCTGCCGCGCATCGCCTACCGCGAAACCATCAGCGGCAGCGCCGAAGGCCACCATCGCCACAAGAAGCAGACCGGCGGCGCCGGCCAGTTCGGCGAAGTGTTCCTGCGTGTGGATCCGCTGCCGCGAGGTGGCGGCTTCGAGTTTGTCGATGCGGTCAAAGGCGGCACCATTCCCGGCCAGTTCCTGCCGGCCGTGGAAAAAGGCGTGCTGCAGGCCATGCAGTCCGGCGCGATCGCCGGTTACGCCATGCAGGACATCCGCGTCACCGTGCACGACGGCAAGCATCATCCGGTCGATTCCAAGGAGATCGCTTTCGTCGCCGCCGGACGCAAGGCCTTTCTCGAAGCCATCGCCAAGGCCCGGCCATTGGTGCTCGAACCGATCGTCAACGTCGACATCAGCATTCCCGAATCACACGTGGGCGACGTCACCGGCAGCCTGGCCAGCCGCCGGGGACGCATCATGGGTACCGACGCGCGCCGCGACGGATCACTCGTCATCAATGCCCAGGTGCCGCTGGCCGAACTGGCCGACTACCAGACCGAGCTGAAATCCCTCACCGGCGGCGAAGGCCGCTTCGCCATGGACATGAGCCACTACGACCCCGTACCCGAACCGATGCAGAAGAAACTCCGCGAGGCCTGGAAGCCGCATGCCGAGGAAGATTGACCTCTCCACATGGCGGGCACTGCCCGCCATGAAGTTCCACGCAACCTTGTTCGGCGGGCAGTGCCCGCCCTACTTTTTGGATTGCAGCAGACACGAATCAAACACGATACGAAGCCGGGAATTGTAGGGCGGGCACTGCCCGCCGAACGATCTCGCGTGGAACGGAGTATTCGCATGAGCGAGACAGGCGCTTTGGACACGGATCAACACCGATGGACGCAGATGAAGAACAGCTTTTATATCCGTGTCCATCGGTGTTGATCCGCGTCAAAAATCAAACGCGATGCGGAGCCGGAAACCCCGGCGGGCAGTGCCGCCCTACTTTTTGGGCTGCAGCAGCGTACCGGTGCACTTGGGCGAACCGCAGCGGCAGGCCCAAAGTTTTTTCATGCGCGGCGTGTGCGGCACGTCCAGCACGATGCCGTAGTTGTAGGTCAGCTCCTCGCCGGGAGCGATGTTGCGCAGCGCCTCGATCAACACCTTGTCGTGGCGCGGGTCACCGTCGTCGGCTTCCTCGATCAACGCTTCGCAGTTGGGCTCGCAGCTGTGGTTGATCCAGCGCGCAGTGTTGCCGCCGGTGTTGGCGTCGACAATGTACTTGTCGTTCAAGGTGAACAGGAACGTGTGTCCGGTATCGGCGCCGTCGCCATATTCCCGGTCGGCCTGGGCGTGCGTGATGAGCCGTCCCTTGTAATAGATGACGGTTTCGCCCTTGGCGATAGGGGCGACGGCAAAAACGCCATTGCCATGGATGGGTGAACGGCGGGCAACGATGCGACGTGGCATGCAGGCGACTCGTGTGGAAAGCGTCCATGATGCCGCGTCGGGCCCGTCATGGGAATCACCCGCACGCAGGCGCGGGAGGTTAGAATCTAGACCTCTGCGAACGTCACGTTTGGAGCCGACTCATGAAACGCCTGCTGTCGTGGATTATTCCGGCCATGCTGCTGGTCGTATTGACGGGCTGCTCGTCAACGCCACGCAGGAGCATGTTTCCGCCGACCCTCAGCATCCAGCAATTGCATGTCCAGCCGAACGGCCAATGGCACATGCAGGTGCGCATCCTCAACAACAGCTACGGCTCGATGGAGTTTCGCGCACTGCACCTGACGATGCTCATCAACAACCAGCCGGCGACGCAAATCGACACTAGCTTCAAGCTCGACATCCCGGCCCTGTCCGCCGACGTGACCGACGTGGACATCGCGCCCAGCGCCGCGGCGCGCGCCGCCCTGGCCGCCATAGCCGACAAGGGCAGTTCCAGCGCCCTGGCCTACACACTGAAGGGCAAGGCAAGCGCCATCCCGGAACATCAAGACTCGCCGCGGGACTACGACGTGGACAGCCACGACTGGTTGTCCGCGGTGCCCGGCATCGCCGACACCTACCGCTGACCTCCCTTTCATCCGCACGGACAAGAGCGTAGAACTTCCCGTCCCCCGCGATCGCACGACGACAACACATGAGCGACGACACCTACCTGATCCGCATGGCCGAGGTCGACGACGACGACTTCATCCTCGGCCTGGTACCCCGCTTCACCGATTTTCCATTGCCGCCATGGCGGCGGCGCAACGAATGCATCGGCGGCATCCGCGAGGATCTGGCGCGCCATCTCGGCGACCAGCCCGCCGGCAGTTTCATGTTCATTGCCGAGGATCGCGAAAGCGGCGACGCCGTCGGTTTCGTGCATCTGAAAAAGGTGCAGGATTTTTTCAACGGACGCACCAACTGCCACATTTCCGACCTGGCCGTCGCGCCGGGCCAGGAAGGCCGGGGCATCGGCCGCGCCCTGCTTGAGCATGCCGAACAATGGGCCAGCGAACACCACTGCCACATGCTTTCGCTGGCGGTGTTTCCCGGCAACGAGCGCGCCCGCAAGCTCTATGCCGAGAACGGTTTCGACGTGGATCTGCTGCGCATGGTCAAGCCGCTCAAGAACGGCCCGTAAAAAAACGCCGGAGCCATTTGCATGGCCCCGGCGACTTGTATCGCGATGCGCAACGCGGACGTGATCCGCGCTGGCTGCCCTGGCAGGCTTACGCGGCCGCCTTGCGACGGTCGGTGCGCATCTTCAGACGGTCGATGTTGGACAGCGACAGCAGGTGGGCATAGATCCAGCCCATGCTGCCGTCAGCCAGCAGCTCGTGCGCCACTTTCTCGTCCAGCTGACGCAGCTTTTCCTCGTTCACCACGAACAGGCCGTTGATGACCATGGTGTTCTCGCCATCCTTGATCTGCGCCGTACGCGGCTCCAGCAGATCCAGCTCGCGCAGGCGCTTGCTGAACGCATGGGTACGCTTGACGTGCTCCTGGAACTCGCCCAGGAAACGCACGGCATTCTTCAGCGTGTCGGTGTCGCTGCCGTCCTCGTTGAACAGGCGCTCGCCTTCATCGGTGCCGAAGCCGGCATAGTCCTCGTCCAGGAACACGGTGAAATCGTCACCCTCGGCGCCCTCGGGCTTTTCCGCCAGCACGAACGGATAGCGGCGGATGAAGGCCGGGACGTAGGCGCCCGCTTCCCACTGGCCGTTTTCGTCGACGAAAGCATTTTCGGACTGGTTGAGGCCAAGCATGGCCAACGGGCCGGCTTCCTCAAGGCTGTTGCCGCCGAACAGGATGGGGAAATCCCGTGCCGCCGGGCCGAATTCGGCCACGGTCAGGGGCACCGAGTGGGCCTTGGCCGCAAAGGCCACGTTGTTGATGGATTTGATACGCAGATCCTTGTGACCCTCACGATTCAGGGGCACCGGACGCTCATAGAAAAGTACTTCAGCCACGTTGTTTGATCCTCGTTGCCGCCGTGGAACACCCCTCCGGTGCTCCGAAACCCCGGCAGCTGGTTTGTGCAAGGCTGACACTATAACAGCGCCTTCAGCCGCCGGTAAGGGGGCGCGGCGATCCGGGCAGGCGCCACATTTCAGCTACGCGCACGGGCCGATTTTCGCTATGCTGGCACTGTCGGGAGAAATGCAAACATGGAGAGTACGTCCGATTGCACACCGGAGGACTTGCATGCTGGAGCAGATCGCACCGTTGCACGACCTCAACACCACTCGCGTGTTGTCGCTGGATGCCACTGGCCGCATCCTTGACTGGATCAGCTGGCAGGACGCCGTATGCCTGTACGTTCGCGACGTCGTCGCCTGGACGCTGGGCGAACCCTGCCTGGCCGTGCACGGCGGCATGAACCGCGACAGCGGCGAGCAGACCGTGCTGCACCTGCACCCGATCATCGCCAGCACCGGTCACTGCCATGGCCGCGCCTTCGACCCCGCCCCGGCGCTCACCAATACCGCGCTGTTCGCCCGCGACAAGCACCTGTGTCTGTACTGCGGCAATCATTTCGCGCGCCACGAGTTGACTCGCGACCACGTCATGCCGCTTTCGCGCGGCGGCCGCGACGAATGGGAAAACGTGGTCTCCGCCTGCACCCACTGCAACCTCAGAAAGAGCAACCACACGCCGCAGCAGGCGCACATGCCGCTGCTGGCCGTACCCTTCCGGCCCAGCTGGGTGGAGCACCTGATCCTGTCCAACCGCAACATCCTGGCCGACCAGATGGAGTTCCTGGTCAACCATCTGCCGCACGATCGGCGGCCTCAATGACTTTGAATCGGCTGTTCGGCGGGCAGTGCCCGCCCTACGGACAGCGCGGACTTGTCACTCGGCGGCACAACCTCGCGGACGTGGGGCGGGCACTGCCCGCCATGGAGCTTCCGGTTTCGCGATGCGCCTGATTTTTGACACGGATTCACGCGGAAAACGTGGATATGAAAGCGGTTCTTGATCCGCGTTTATCGGCGTTGATCCGTGTCTGCTCTTCATGCTCTGCCAACAGCGAACGACGAATGGCGTGGGTGTCACCCGGTGACGAAACCGGTTGGTGGTTCGTCGACAGTGGGCAGCGGTTCGCTTTCCACCGCCTGCACTTTCGCTGCCGGCGGCCCCTGGTGCAGCCATTGACGCAAGGTTTCGATGGCCGTCTCGTCGCCGTATGCAAGCACTTCCACGCGTCCGTCGTCCAGATTGATGGCGTGTCCGCTCAAACCCAGCGCCAGAGCACGCTCGCGCGTGGATGCGCGAAAAAACACACCCTGCACCCGACCTGATATCCGAAAACGCACGCAACTCACGACGAAGTCTCCCGGTCGGACAGATACACATGACCGAGCGAGCGATCCAGGCCGGTGCGCAGTTCGTCGACCAATTGCTCCAACGTGTCCATCAAGGCGCGCGGCAATCCCTGTTGCAGGGATTCCAGCATCGTCGCATCCAGGGGCAGACGATATCTTCCCTGCTCGTACAGCGCGGCCAGGGTGACCGCATCGAGATGGCGCACCATTACCCACAAGTCCTCCTCGGTGCGTCGAACCAGTTTGAGCTGCTCCAGATCCTCCAGGTAACGCTGCAGCAGATCGTCGGTCATGAACCGCTCACAGTGCAGCAGAGCCTCTTCGCTCATGCCGCGCCCGTGCTGCTGCATGCGCACCAGATGCTTGACGAAGTGCATCAAGCCCAGGAATTCGCCGCCGGCCGGCAGGTGACAGTCGCTGGGGCGGTATTCGAACGCCGACAATGAGGCCGTGATGGACGCCCCCAGCAGCACGATCACCCATGACAGGTACACCCACACCAGAAAAATCGGGATCACCGCCAACTGCCCGTAGATCTGCTGATACGAAGGCACGCTGCGCACGTAGGCGGCAAAGGCCCATTTGGCGAACTCGAACAGCAGCGCCGACAGCAGCGCGCCGATGGCGCCGTAGCGCCACGGCACGCGCCGGTTGGGCACCAGCATGTACATCGCGAACAGGCCCACCAGCGTCACCAGGAACGGCAGCACGCTCCACAGGCGACGCAGCATTTTCCAGTGCTCGCCGGCATGCCCGAGCAGGGGCAGTGCGGTCAGGTAGGACGTCACCGTGAGGCCGACCACCAGCAGCAGCGGGCCCAGCGTCAGCGCCGCCCAATACATCAGAAACCGCGACACCGCCGAACGCCGCACCGCCACCCGCCAGATACGGTTGAAGCGCTCCTCGATGCTGGCCATCATCATCAGCGCCGACAGCAGGAACACCACGATGCCGATGGTCGTCAACTTGCTGGCATTGCCGGCAAACTGCAACAGGTAATGCTGCACCGCGCGCCCCGCCGCCGGCACGAAATTGTTGAAAAGAAATTGCTGGAACCGCTCGCTCAGCCCTTCGAACGAGGGCAAGGCAGTGAGGATGCCGAACACCGCCGCCGTCAGCGGCACGATCGCGAACAACGTGGTGTAGGACAGCGCGCCGGCCGTCTCGAAACACCTGTCGTCCACGAAACGTCGCCAGACAAACAAGCCGAATGCGCGGACGCGGTCACGATCGAATTGCAGGGCCATGGACGCCTCATGCGGCCTGGACGAACAAGACGCTACACTAGCGCAAATGGCGTGAATGCGTGACAAGTCGGTCGCCCCGCCAACACCCGCCGACCCCGACAGAGTACCCATGAGCAACGACATCCTGGTGCTTTACTACAGCCGCAACGGTCACGTGGCGCAACTGGCCCGCCTGATCGCACGCGGCATCGGCGAAGTGCCCGGCATGCGCGCACGCCTGCGTCAGGTGCCGCCGGTGGCGCCGGTCACCGAGGTCGCGCAGCCGCCCGAACCGGACGAAGGCGCGCCCTACGTCACTCGCCAGGATCTGGTCGAATGCGCGGCACTGGCGCTGGGCAGCCCGACCCGGTTCGGCAACATGGCCGCACCGCTGAAGCATTTTCTGGATACCACCAGCGCCGAATGGGCCTCCGGCACCCTGGCCGGCAAGCCCGCCGCCGTGTTCACCTCCACCGCCACCATGCATGGCGGCCAGGAATCGACGTTGCTGTCGATGATGCTGCCGCTGTTGCACCACGGCATGCTGCTGCTGGGCCTTCCCTTTACCGAGCCGGCCTTGAACGCCACCCGCAGCGGCGGTACACCCTATGGCGCCAGCCACGTGGCCGGTGCCCAGGGCGAAAATGCGATCACCGAACACGAACGCACGCTGGCCCGCGCGCTGGGCAAGCGCCTGGCCGAAACCACGCGTCGTCTGGATGCCGGCACATGATGGCTTCACTGCCCGACCGCTTGCGTCATGCTCGCCGCGTCGGCTACGCGGCCTGGTTCCTGCTGGCCGGGCTGCAGGTCATTTGGCACACATGGTGGCGGCCATCGGCGCAGGAGACGATGCTTGCCGCCGTTGTTGCGCTGGTGCCCCTGCTGTTGCCGTTGCTGGCCATCAGGCGGCCATCACGCGCGCTGTTGTGGGCCGGCATCATCGCGTTGTTCTATTTCTGCCACGGCATCAGCACGGCCTGGACGGTGCCGGTCGAACGCGTGCCGGCGCTGC
>DASSBH010000185.1:0-4419 GCA_035698945.1 Oleiagrimonas sp. | reverse complement strand
TGGAGGAGCTCAAGCGCGAGTTCACCATCGTCATGGTCACCCACAACATGCAGCAGGCCGCGCGCGTGTCCGACCGCACCGCCTTCATGTACATGGGTGAGCTGGTGGAATATGGCGACACTGAAAAGATCTTCACCGCGCCGGACAAGCAGCAGACCGAGGACTACATCACGGGGCGATTCGGATGAGAACCCGGGACTCGGAAAAAACGTAAACCCTGCACCGTCATTTCATCACCTTGAGACGCACCATGAACACCACCGACCACCTCATCAAGAGCTACGACGACGAACTGGCGCGTTTGACCGCCGAGATCGCGCGCATGGGCGAAATGGCCATCGCCCAACTGGGAGCGGCCATGGACGCGATCGAACAGCGCGACGAGCGCGCGGGCATGAAAGTGTTCGACAACGACGACACCCTCGACGCCATGGAGCACACCATCAACCACGACGTGGTGCGGCTGCTGGCGCTGCGTGCGCCGATGGCGCGCGATCTGCGCGAAGTGTTCGCGGCCTTGCGTATTGCCTCCGACATCGAGCGCATCGGCGATTATGCCGCCAACATCGCCAAACGCGCCGTACCGTTGTCGGTCACCGACCCCGTGGCTCCGGCGCGCGGCCTCCGCCACCTGTCCGACCTGGCGGTCGACGCGGTACGAAACGTGCTGGCCGCCTACCGCGACAACGATGCCGAACGCGCGCGCCAGGTCTGGATCGACGACGACGAACTGGATCAGGCCTACATCAGCCTGTTCCGCGAACTGCTCACATACATGATGGAAGACCCGCGCAGCATCACCGCCTGTACGCATTTCCTGTTCATCGCCAAGCACATCGAACGCATCGGCGACCACGCCACCAACATTGCCGAAAACGTCTGGTTCGTCGTCACCGGCGAGCATCTGAAGGAAGGCTCTGAAAAGTAGGGCGGGCATTGCCCGCCATCAGGTTCGCGGCATCCACGGGGATCAATGTCGGGCAGTGCCCGACCTACGAAGCGTCAAGTTGGCCTGCACTCGCCACGAACGCCTTCACCAGTGCGCCGTGATAGGCGTCTCGCGCCAACACCAGCGACAAGCGTCGCTGCATGTCCAGAAAGGGTGTCTTCAACACCACCAGGCGACCGGCCGCCGCTGCATCACCCACGGCTACTTCGGGCAGGCAGGCCAAGCCCATACCCGCGATCACGGCCTGTTTGATGGCTTCGGTTTGCCCCAGTTCAAGCACGGTTTCGCCGGGCGGCAACGTGGCCAGCGCACGCTCGCACAAGGCGCGCGTAGCCGATCCGGGTTCACGCATGATCCAGCTTGCTCCGGCGAAATGTTCCACACGCAAATTTCTGTGCCGCGTCAGCGGATGATCCGGTCGCGCGCAGACCACCAGCTTGTCGTTTCGCCACGGATGCACTTCGATGTCCGGCTGCATCACCATGCCCTCGACACAACCGACATCCAGCCGATGCTCGCGCACGGCAGCGACGATGCCGTGCGTGTTGTCGACCTCCAGCCGCACCGATACCTGCGGATGCGTGCGCGCGAAGACGCCAAGCAAATCGCCCACCAGGTAATTGCCCACCGTGTTGCTCGCGCCGAGGCGCAATTCCCCGCGCAGCTGATCCGGCGCGTCGGTCGCACGCCGGCACATTTCGTCCAGCCGTTCGAGGATTTCCCGCGCCAGCGGCAACAGGTCGCGACCTCGTTCGTTGAGATGCAGACGGCCACGATCGCGGGCAAACAGGGGTGCATCCAGATGCCGCTCCAGTTCGGCCAGCGCCATGCTGGCTGCCGGCTGAGTCAGGTGCAGGCGTTCGGCAGCCGCGCGCACGCTGCCGGCATCGGCAATCCCCACGAAGACTTCGAGCTGGCGCGGGCTGACGTTTTGCATCAAGAAATCTTATATTACTGATAAATATTTATAAATATCATTTTTGCACATGCCTGCCTATGCTGCTCCGGTTCGTTTTCCGGAAGCCCTCATGGCACACGATTTCAGCCTCGCAGCCACTGCCGAAGCTCCCAGCCAACATCCGTCACGGTTGGCGTCGCTCTGGCCCGGTCTGCTGCTGTCCGGCGTGATTGCGCTGATCGCCTGGCAGCTGGGCCGCTGGCTGCCGCTGGTCGGCGGCCCGGTATTCGGCATCGTGCTGGGCGTCGTGGTGCGCAACGTGATGACGCCGCCGGCGGCATGCCAGCCAGGCATCCACTTCGCCGGCAAGCAGATCCTGCAATGGTCGATCGTGGCGCTGGGCCTCGGGCTGAGCCTGACGCAGGTGGCGCAGACCGGCCTGTCGTCGCTGTCCGTGACGCTGGTGACGGTGACGGCAGCTTTTGTCGCGGCCTGGCTGCTGGGGCGGCTGCTGGGCATTCCTTCCAAATTGAAGCTGCTGATCGGCGTGGGCACGGCCATCTGCGGAGGCTCAGCCATTGCCGCCGCCACGCCGATCATCAAGGCTGACGAGCACGACACGGCGTTCGCCATCTCCACCATCTTCCTGTTCAACCTGATCGCGGTACTGGTGTTTCCCGCCCTCGGCCACCTGATGCACATGAGCGACCAGGGTTTCGGCCTGTGGGCCGGGACCGCCATCAACGACACCTCGTCCGTCGTTGCCGCCGGCTACAGCTATTCCAGCGCAGCGGGCGATTACGCCACCATCGTCAAACTGACTCGTGCCACGCTGATCATCCCGGTGTGCCTAGGCGTGGCCATGTTCGAGGCCTGGCGGCACAAGCGCAGTGGCGGCGACGGTTTCAGCCTGCGCCGCGTGTTTCCGTGGTTCATCCTGTGGTTCGTGGTGGCTTCGGCGGTGCGCACCCTGGGCTGGATTCCGACCGCCTGGCATGCCGACATCCATCTCATGGCCGAATTCCTCATCATCGTCGCGCTGACGGCCATCGGCCTGTCCGCCGATCTCAGACGCATGGCCTCGACCGGCTTCCGGCCCATCGCACTCGGGCTTGGCGTGTGGGCCGCCGTGGCGTTCAGCAGCCTGGGTGTGCAGTACCTGATGGGGCAGCTTTAACGTGACCTCGACGTAGGGCGGGCATTGCCCGCCGAACGATGCCCACGACGGCGGGCAATGCCCGCCCTACAGATACGGCCAACCTGCGATGGCGGACAGTGCACGCCCTACGCGGATGCGGCAAGTCTCAGCGCTTCGTCGATGCGCGCCAGCGCGGTGTCGCGACCGCACAGGTAGATGGTGTCTTCGATGGAGGGTGACACCTGCGTGCCGGTCATGGCCACACGCAACGGCTGGGCGATCTTGCCCATGCCCAGTTCCAGCTTTTCCGATACTTCACGCACCATCTCGTGGATGGGCTCGGGCGCCCACGTCGGCAGGTTTTGCAGGGCTTCGCGGGCGGCTTCCAGCACGGCTGGTGCGGTCGCCGACCCCAGATGCTTCTTCACCGCCTTGGCATCCCATTCGCTGATCGGTGCGTACCAGATTTGTGCACGCTCGGCCATTTCCTTGAGCGTATGCACGCGCTCGCGCAGAGCCACGATGACCGCGGCCGGATCGGGGCCGGCGGCAACGTCGATGCCGGCACGTTCGAGGTGCCAGCGGAACTCCGGCACCAGTGACTTGGGATTGTCGTTCTTGAGGTACTGCTGGTTGAGCCACGCCAGCTTTTCGGTGTCGAAGCGCGACGCCGCCTTGTGCACGTCGCCGACGTCGAACAGGCGTTGCATCTCGTCGATGGAAAATACTTCCTGATCGCCATGCGACCAGCCCAGACGCACCAGGTAATTGAGCACCGCATGCGGCAGGAAGCCCTGCTCGCGGTAATCCATGACACTGACCGCGTTGGTGCGCTTGGAGAGCTTCTTGCCGTCCTTGTCCAGGATCATCGGCAAATGCGCAAATGCCGGCACCGGCGCACCCAAGGCTTCGTAGATGTTGATCTGGCGCGGCGTGTTGTTGACGTGGTCGTCGCCGCGAATGACTTCGGTGATGCCCATGTCCACGTCGTCCACCACCACCGCGAAGTTGTAGGTGGGGTAGCCGTCGGAACGGAAAATCACCAGATCGTCCAGTTCACTGTTGGCGATTTCGATGCGGCCCTTGACCTTGTCCTCGAACACCACGCTGCCCTCGCGCGGCGTCTTGAAACGGATCACGCGGTTGGGGTCGTCGCGACAGGCCTCGTTGCGGTCGCGATAGTAGCCGTTGTAGCGCGGTTTTTCGCCTTTGGCCTTGGCTGCCTCGCGCATGGCCTCGATTGCCTCCTTGCTCTCGTAGGCGTAATAGGCCTTGCCCTCGGCCAGCAGCTTTTCGGCCGCTTCGCGATAGCGATCCATGCGTTCGGTCTGGTAATACGGGCCCAGGTCAGGCTCAAGGCCGAGCCAGGCCATGCCGTCCAGAATCGCCTGCACGGCAGCATCCGTGGAACGTTCGCGGTCGGTGTCCTCAATG
>DASSBH010000184.1:0-3019 GCA_035698945.1 Oleiagrimonas sp. | reverse complement strand
CTGTCGCGATGCTGACGCAGGCGATGCCGGCCCGGCGTGAAACCGGCGGAGGGATCGAGCAGGTCGCGCAACTGCAAACCCAGCAGCCGCACCAGGCAGTATTCGTGCAGATCCACGTGGTTGTCGGCGTGGATCAGCTTGCCCAGCAGGTCGAGCAATTTTTCCAGCTCCGGTCGTGGCCGTCGGCGCAGCGCCGGAAAGATCAGCGCGGCCAGAGGCAGGCGCTGCATCGGGTGCAGATCGACCAGCGCCTTGAGCATGCGATCGGCCTCTTCGGCGCAGTCGCTGCCCAGGGTGTGGTCGATGGCGAGCAACTGGGCGTCGCGCACTTCGTGGTTGCGATCCATGGCCAGCGCCAGCAACAGGGCGCGTGCCTGATGCGGATCCTTTACGGCTTCGCGCAGACTCGTCGGCAAGTGGTCGCGCAATACGCCGGCCATGTCGAAGTCGGCCATGGCCGGCTGCCCGACCCTGCCGCTGGCGCCGTCCGGGAGCACATGCCAGCTCGCGTCGACTTCGGGCATGTCGGTCTGCGACGCGGGCGCTGCCGCCGCCATGCCCACCACCTGCTGCGGCGCGAAACCGGCCACCGATGTCGAGGCCGAGGCCCGTTCCGGATCGTTGGCACGCCGCGGTTGCTGCCAGGCGCGGGCGATGGCTTCGATTTCCCGCTCGTCCCACTTCACGCCCAATGCCTGCAGCCGTTCGGGCAACGGCGGATGGGTGGCGAACAGGCTGGAAAAACGCCCGGCCTCGCCGAACAGCATGTGCGCCACTTCCTGCTTGTTGTGCGCGGCCAGCTGCGAACCTTCCTGCAGCGCCGCGATTTTCTTGAGCGCGCCGGCGATGCCGCTGGTCTGACGCGTGAACTGCACCGCCGAGGCGTCGGCCAGCGACTCGCGCGAACGTGATACCGCCGCCTGGATCAGGCGTCCGAAGAAAAAACCGATGTAACCGACAATGACCACGGCGATGCCGATCAACGCCAGCGAGGCGGTGCCGTTGTTGTCACGCGAACGCACGCGCCCGCCGGAATACAGCATGAAACGCCCGACAATGCCGATCACCAGGATGCCGAACAGCAAACCCATCAGGCGGATGTTGAGGCGCATGTCGCCATTGAGCACATGGCTGAATTCGTGCGCGATGACGCCCTGCAGCTCGTCGCGGGTCAGCCGTTCAAGACATCCCTGGGTGACGCACACGGCGGCGTCCGACGGCGTGTAGCCGGCGGCGAAGGCGTTGATACCCGCCTCTTGTTCCATCACGTAGATGTCCGGCACCGGCACGCTGGAGGCGATGGCGATTTCCTCGATGACGTTGCGCAGGCGTCGCCATGCCGGGTTGGTGGTATCGGCAGGTACCGGCGTGGCGCCCATGCCCTGGGCGACCACGGCGCCGCCGCCGCGCAGGCTGGCCATGCGGTACATCGAGGCCAGCACGATCAATACCAGCACGGCAAGGCTGACCATGCCCACGGTGGCCCAGTCGATCACGATGCCGGTGGGCGCCTGCCCCGCACCCATCTGCGCCGGCCGATGCAGGCCGAAGGCGAGCACCACGACCACGTCGACCGCCGCGATCACGGCCAGCACCGCCAGCACGAACAGCACGACCAGCCAGCGACTGCCGCGACGCACCTTGTTCTGATGAGCAAAAAAGTCCATCGCAACCGACCTCGATGTCAGTGCCCGGCGCTAATCAGCCGAAGGAAACCTTGGGCGCCTCGCGCGCGGCGGGGTTTTCCAGCTCCAGCGGTTCGGCCGGATGGAAGCCGAAGCTGCCGGACACCAGCGAGGCCGGGAAAGTCTCGCACTGATTGTTGTAGTTCATCACGCTGTCGTTGTAGGCCTGACGCGCGAAGGCGATGCGGTTTTCGGTGGAAGTCAGCTCCTCGGACAGCTGCATCATGTTCTGGTTGGCCTTGAGGTCGGGATAGGCTTCCTGCAAGGCGAACAGATGACCCAGGGTTTGCGTGAGCATGTTTTCCGAACGCCCCAGTTCCTGCATCGCCGCGGCATCGCCGGGGTTGGCCTTGGCGTTGGACAGGCCGCTCATGGCGGCATTGCGCGCCTGGGTCACGGCCTCGAGTGTGCCGCGTTCGTGCTGGAGGTAACCCTTGGCGGTTTCCACCAGGTTGGGAATGAGATCGTGGCGACGCGTGAGCTGCACGTCGATCTGCGCGAAGTTGTTCTTGTAGCCGTTGCGGGCCTTCACCAGCGCGTTGTAGATCGCGATGAAGTAAATCACAATGATGGCGATAATCACCAGAACGACAATCAGGGTTGTCATCGCTGTTTCCTCGTCCTCGGCGCCCTCGCGCCATCCGTTTCGCAGATTACCATGCAGTTACGCCTTGCCGCTTGTTTGCTGCTGTCGTGGATCGGCCTGACCACGCCGGCCCTGGCCAGTCCGTCGCCTGCCTCGCACGACACCCCGGTCGAAAAGACGCTCCCCAAACAACGTATCGCCGACGCGGTGCACGATTACAACCGCTGGATCGACAAGATCCGGAAGCGCAACGACGTGGTCGGTCTGGCGACTGCCGTGGTGGTCGGCCGGCACGTGTATTACGAACGCACCATGGGTTACGCCGACGCGCGCACCGGTACGCACGTCACGCCGACCACCGCTTTCCGTCTGGCCTCGCTGTCCAAGGCTTTCGCCACCGCCATGACCGGGCTGCTGGTGCAAAATGGCCGCCTGTCGTGGGAGGCGCGGCTCAAGAACATCCTGCCGTTTTTCAAGCTCAAGGATATCCAGAACACGCGCAACGCCACCGTGCGCGACATCGCCGGCCAGCGCCTGGGACTGCCGCGCAACAGTTACGACTTGCGTCTGGAAGCGGACGTGCCCTACCAGGAACTGGTGCGTCAGTTGTACCGCATCGACCCCATCTGCGACGTGGGCTCGTGCTACAGCTACCAGAACATCGCCTTCAGCCTGCTCGGCGACGTGATCCATGCCAAGACCGGTTCGTTTTTCGGTCGCGAAGTGGGCCAGTACATCTTCCGCCCCC
>DASSBH010000183.1:0-11621 GCA_035698945.1 Oleiagrimonas sp. | reverse complement strand
TACCCGCCCTGCGCATCGGGTATGTCAGCCGGCGTCGGCATGCGGCGGGAGGGCTGGCGGCAAGTCGAACACCTCCCCCGGATGCGCCACACGAAAACCGCGCGCCGCCAGCTTGTCACCGTCGACATTGCTGCCGTAGTGGTACAGGATCAACCGTTGCCGCAACGATTTGGAATATTCATGCTCGATGTCGTCGACACCGGTGTGCGACGGGTTGCCGACCAACGAACAATCATGCGCGACCAGCTCGCCACGGGCAGCGTGGACATCGAGCACTTCGGGGATGGGCCGTGTGTCGCCCGTCCAGACGAAACTGCCGGGCAACGCCAGCCCGAATGAGGTTCCCGGCCGGTGATGCCGGGAGGCAAAAATCTCGAACCAAAAACCCGCGTGCCAGAAACCGCGCGAACACGGCAGCAGCCGGAATGCCTCCCAGAAATTGACGCCGCCCTCGGCCAGTACGCCGGGGTAGTCGGCCACGCGACCCTGCAACCAAGGCACGAGACCGGCGTGGGTGTAAAGCCGGACGCGGCCCCGGACACTCTCGTCGAACCAGCTGCGCTGGAACAATTCTTCCAGACCACCGACGTGGTCCATGTGCACGTGCGTCAGATACAACGCCGTCGGCATCTGATCGTAGATATCGAGATAACGATGCAGCGCATCGGCACCGCAGTCGATCAACAACAGCGGCTCGCCATCACGCTCCAGCACGGCTGCCGCGTTGCCCAGTTCCACGGCATGCGACGCACCGACGCCGAGAAAGCGCAAGGCCCAGCGCGCACTCACTCGGCTCGCTCCATGGTTTGGGCATAGCCCTGCATCAACGGCATCCAGATGTGCCGCTCGAACACGTCTTCGCCCCGCTGTCCCGCGCCCAGTTTGAGCAGCGAGCGGCGCAAACGCGCGAGATTGCCCTCGCACCAGGCACGCGCCGGGTGCCGCAACTCGCCGCGGTCGAAATCGATCATGTAGAGGCCACCGGGCGTCACCAGCAGATTGTGCGCATTGAGATCGGCATGCCAGACGCCGCGTCGATGAAAGCGCGCCACCAATGCGCCGCACTGTTCCGCCAGCATCGCATCCAGGCATTCCGATTGCAGGCATTCGGCCAGGGTGCGCGCCTGCGCGATGCGGCGGGTGATGAGATCGGCGGTGTAATGGATGCCGCGCCGGCAATAGCGCGCCGCCAATGGCTCGGGCACCGGCAGTCCCCATTCGAGCATCTGCACCAGCAGGCGAAATTCGGCGAAGCAGCGCGTGTTGTCGCGCCCTGTCCACAGGTAGCGATCGCCGAGAATGTTGGCGACCATGCCACCGCGGTGATAATGCCGCAGCACGCAGGCACCAACGGGGCTGTCGATGAAACTGGCCGAGGCACGCCCACCACCACGCCCGCGCAACATGCCTTTTCGTTCCCAATACTCGGGATCGAACCAGGCATGGTCGATTTGTGGCACGGTATCTGCATCGAACAATATCGTGCCATTCGCATTGGCATGAATGTGTGTTTCCATCGTTCCGGGTGACGGCCTGCCCTCGTCGAGCCTTTCCGCATAGTCTAGCAACCCATGACCGCCGCTCCCGCATCCCTTTGCCTCCTGCGTACTTCCGCCATCGGCGACGTCACCCACGTGGTGCCGCTGGTGCGTACCCTGCAGCAAGCCTGGCCCGACACGGTGCTGACCTGGATCGTCGGCAAGCTGGAACGCAAGCTGATCGGCGACATGGCCGGCGTCCGCTTCGTCACCTTCGACAAGGGCGCGGGTGTGGCCGGCATGCGCGCCGTGCGCCGCGAACTGGCTGGCTGCCGTTTCGACGCCTTGCTGCACATGCAGGTGGCCTTGCGCTCCAACCTGCTCAGCCTCGCCGTGCGCGCGGATCGGCGCATCGGTTACGACCGTGCCCGTTCGAGGGATCTGCACGGGTTGTTCGTCAACGAGCGCATCGCCGCCAATCACGGGCAGCATGTGCTGGACGCGCTGGGCAGCTTCATCGAGCCGCTCGGACTGCGCCAGACTGCCGTGCGCTGGGACATTCCCGTTCCCGAAAAAGCGCGGATCTGGGCGCGCGAGCAGATTCCCGAGGATGCGCCCACGCTGGTCGTCAGCCCCAGTTCCAGTCATGCCCTGCGCAACTGGCTGCCGGAACGTTATGCCCAGGTGATCGACCATGCCGCCACGCTCGGTCTGCGCGTCATGCTGACCGGCGGGCCGTCGACCGGCGAACGGCGCATGGCTGATGCCATCCTGGCGGAAGTCCGAACCACGCCGATCGACCTGACCGGCAAGGACACGCTGAAAAAGGCCCTTGCCCTGTTCGCTCGTGCAAACGCGCTGCTGACGCCGGACTCGGGGCCAATGCACATGGCCAACGCCGTCGGCTGCAAGGTGCTGGGCCTGCATGCGGCCAGCAATCCGGATCGATCCGGGCCGTATTCCGACCGCCGCTGGTGCGTGAATCGCTATGACGATGCCGCGCGGACGTTTCTGGGCAAGCCGGCGGCCGAGTTGCCTTGGGGCAAGAAGATCGAACAGCCGGGGGTGATGGATTTGATCACGGTGGATGACGTCGTCGAACGGTTGGAGGCGTTGTGTCGAGAGCAAGGCATCGTTTGATTCCAGCTACCTCAGCGTCCGCAAACCCATCCCCTCTCCCGCCGGGAGAGGGTGTCCCGCAAGGGACGGGTGAGGGTTCGTGCTTGCGGGCAGGTTGAATCTCGCGCATATCGAGCATCTCGCGTGAGCGCGTACCCTCATCCGTCGCTTCGCGCCACCTTCTCCCGGTGGGAGAAGGAAAAAGCAAGCCGCCAGAACTACGATCGATTCGCAAATATTTTGTCGACCTCGACAGCGTCAAGCTGACGCCACTGTCCTGGAGCCAGCTCGCCCAGAACCAACCCACCCACGGCCACGCGGTGCAAGGTTTCGACCCGGTTGCCCGCCGCCGCGAACATGCGCCTGACCTGGTGGTAGCGCCCTTCGGTCACACTCAGGCGCACACGAGTCGGCGTCAACACCTCAAGCCCAGCCGGCGCCAATGGCCGGGTTTCCGAACGCAACATCAACGTGCCGCTGGCGAACAGCTCGCCCTCATCGCCACGCAGCGGTTCGGCCAGCGTGGCTTCATACACTTTGGTCACGTGCGCGCGCGGCGAGATGATCCGGTGCAGCAAGGCGCCCTCGTCGGTCAGCAGGAGCAGCCCGCTGGTGTCGCGATCCAGCCGCCCGATGCTGGACAACGCCGGTTTGCGCGCCAGCCAGCGCGAGGGCAAAAGTTGATAGATCACGCGCCCGGCGTCGGCATGCGAGCAGGTGTAGCCGACCGGCTTGTGCAGCATCAGCACCATGCCCGGCGATGGATCCAGCGCCTCGCCATCGACACGCACGTCGGCATGCGCGGCAACATTGTCGGGATGCAGAACCTGGCCGTCGGCATCCGTCACCCTGCCATCGCGAAACAGGGACTGGACATCGCGCCGGCTGCCATAGCCGAGGTTGGCAAGGTATCGAAGCAGTTTCAACGTCGCGCCTCGAAAATCTTGAAACCGTCGCGCTCGGCGAGCGGGCGCGACTCGGCAAAGTGCTCGCGCAACGTGGCCTCATAGGCCAGATGCCGATTGGCCACCATCAGGAACCGCCCGCCCGGACGCAATGCCGCCGCCGCTGCCGCGATGAAGGCCCGCCCCAGTTGCGGCAGGTCGGCATGGCCCTGATGAAAAGGCGGATTGCTGACGATGGCGTCGAAGCATTCGGGCAGACCGGCCACCACGTCGTGCCAATGCACGGCGAAGGACGGTGCATGCGCGCGACCTTTGCACGCGGCCTGCATGTTGGCGCGCGCCGCCGGCAGGGCGCGCGCATCGGCTTCATAGAGGTCGACGTGGCGCACTTGCGGGCAACGACGCACCAGTTGCACCGAAAGATACCCCGCCCCCGCACCGAGGTCGGCCACGCGGCCCGCAAGATCCTCCGGCAGATGTTCGGCCAACAGGGCCGAAGCCGGGTCGATGCGATCCCAAGCGAACAACCCCGGGCGGCCGGTCATGCCGTCCACGGTTGGGCGCAACGCATCATGCTCGCGCCAGGCACGACGCAAGGCGTCATCCACCGAAGCCGGTTCCGGCGTCACCCAGAACACGCGGCATTTGTGTTTGGACAACGCCTGCGGCGTACCCGCGAGCTTCGCCATGTCGCCCTGTGCCGAGCGCGCGCCATCGTGATTGGCCACGCTGGCGACGATCACGCCGCCGGGAGCGCAGTGGTCGAGCGCCCGCGCCAGTACCGCGCGACGCTCGTCGCGCTGGCGCGGCAGCAAAAGCAGCACGCAGGCGAATTGCTCGTCCGACGCCGGCTCGCCGGTTTTCAGGCCGGCGCGTTGCAGCGCGTCGGCAAACGGCTTGAGGTTTTGCTGGCAAAGCCACGCGGGCGACGCCCAACGTTGCAACGGTTCGCCTGCGCGCGCGCCCAGAAACAGCACGCGACCGTCCGCCGGCCAGTCCAGCGCACCGTGTTCAAAAGGGACAAGCAGCGCGCGCAAGGCATCGTCGCGGCCGGCAAGGTCTGCAGCACTCATGGGTTACCTCGAAGCATCGGCGCCATTGTACGCAACCGGCGCATTCGACCCATCGGCGCAGGTGTGGATAATGGGGCGAAAGGCTGACGGGGATCGATGATGACGCAACGTCTGGCAAGCTGGTTCACGCGCATCGCCTGCATCGCGCTGGCCCTGACCGGCGGCACGCTGATGGCCATGACCGGAATCGCCTCGCCATCGACCAGTGCGGGATTCGTGGCACAGATCGATCTGGATGGCGCCATCGGCCCGGCCGCCGCCGAATATGTCGAGGGCGCCAGCCGGCAGGCCGTGAAGGATGGTGCACGTGCCATCGTGCTGCGGCTGGATACGCCCGGCGGCTTGTCCAGCTCGATGCACGACATCATCGCCGACATCCTGGCCTCCCCCGTTCCGGTGCTCGCCTACGTGGCTCCCGGCGGTGCGCGCGCCGCCTCGGCCGGCACCTACATTTTCTACGCCTGCCACGTGGCCGCGATGGCGCCGGCCACGCATCTTGGCGCGGCCACGCCGGTGTCGCTGGGCGGCGGCACGCCGATGCCCGCTTCATCCGCACCAGCCAGCGGCACGTCCACACACTACGCCAGCGACAAGGGCGGCGCCGAACAGCACAAGGTGCTCAACGACGCCATCGCCTACATCCGCTCGCTGGCGCAACTGCGCGGCCGCAATGCCGACTGGGCCGAACAAGCCGTACGCGGCGCGGCCACGTTGACCGCGCGCGAGGCGGTCAAGCGCCACGTCGCCGATTTCATGGCCGACGACGTGGCCAGCCTGCTGACGCAGGCCAGTGGCCGCAGCGTCAACATCAACGGCAAAACGGCCACACTGCAGCTTGCCGGCCTGCCGGTGCGTGTCTACGCACCCGACTGGCGTGCGCAATTTCTGGGCATCATCACCAATCCGACGATTGCCTACATCCTGTTGCTGGCGGGGATCTGGGGCATCATTCTGGAAGTGTTCCATCCCGGCATACTGTGGCCCGGCATCACCGGCGCCATCTGTTTGCTGATCGGGCTTTACGCGCTGCAGATGCTGCCGGTCAATTATGCGGGTCTGGCGCTGATGGCGCTGGGCGTAGGATTGCTGATTGCCGAGGTGATAGTGCCCAGTTTCGGCGCGCTCGGCATCGGCGGCGTCATTGCCTTCGTGGTGGGATCGATCATGTTGCTCAATACCGGCGTACCCGGCTATGCAGTCAATCTGGGCATCATCGGCGGCATCGCCTTCTGCGGCATCGTGCTGCTGGGGCTGTTGCTGTGGGTGGTGATGCGGGCGCGCCGCGCGCACGTGGTCAGCGGCGACCAGCAGATGCTCGATGCCAGCGGCGAATTGCTGGAAGACATCCGCGCCGGCGGCGAAGCCTGGGCGCGCGTCTACGGCGAACGCTGGCGCGTGCGCAGCGACAGCGACCTCCCCGCCGGTACCGACGTCCGCGTCACCCGGCGCGACGGGCTGCTACTCTGGGTGGCGCCGGCACAACCACCTCAACACGATCCTCAACACGACTGATTCGGCTGGAGGGAACACATCATGTACGGGTTCATCGGTGTCATTGTCGTCATCGTCGTCTTCTTCCTGTTTTCGGCGATCAAGATTCTTCCCGAGTACCAGCGCGGCGTGGTGTTGACGCTGGGCCGCTACACCAGCACCAAGGGGCCGGGGCTGATCCTGCTGATCCCGGTCGTGCAGCGCATCATCCGCGTGGATCTGCGCGTGAACGTGATGGATGTGCCGCCGCAGGACGTCATCACCTACGACAACGTGTCGATCCGGGTCAACGCGGTGGTGTATTTCCGCGTGGTCGATTCGGACAAGTCGGTGCTGCAGGTGGCCGATTTCTACGCCGCCACCAGCCAACTGGCGCAGACCCGGTTGCGCTCGGTGCTGGGCCAGCACGAACTGGACGAGATCCTGGCCAAGCGCGACGCCATCAACAAGATGCTGCAGGAAACGCTGGACGAGGCCACCGACCCGTGGGGCATCAAGATTTCCGACGTCGAGATCAAGGACGTGGACATCAACGAATCGATGGTGCGCGCCATCGCCCGCCAGGCCGAAGCCGAGCGCGAACGCCGCGCCAAGGTCATCCACGCCGAGGGTGAAATGCAGGCCGCCGAAAAATTGCGCGACGCCGCGGCCACGCTGTCGCAACAACCCCAGGCCATGCAGTTGCGCTACCTGCAGACCACGCTGGACATGACCAACAATGGCAAGGCCTCGACCATCGTGTTTCCATTGCCGATCGACTTGATCAAGCCGTTGACCGATTTGTTGCAGCCCAAGAAGGATGCCTGAGCGCGATAGCCTCAAGGACGTAGGGCGGGCACTGCCCGCCATTGAATGTCCAGGCGTGCGCAAACATGTTCGGCGGGCAGTGCCCGCCCTACGCGATTCATCCCTCGCCACTTGCCCCACCAACTCACGGAGTTCCCTCATGCGCCGTTGGCTGATCCCCGTCTTCGCCCTGCTCACCCTTGCTGCCTGCAGCCAAAAGGCGCCCGAGCCTTATCAAGGCGGCGGCGTGACCAAGCTGACCATCAGGGACATCAAGGTCGGCACCGGCCCGGTCGCCCAGCCCGGCATGGTGGTATCGGTGCTCTACACCGGCTGGCTCTACGACGAGCATGCCAAGAACAAGCACGGCAAGGAATTCGATTCGACCAGCAAGCACGGCGACACGCCGTTCCGCTTCACGCTGGGCACCGGCCAGGTCATCCAGGGCTGGGATCAGGGCGTGGCCGGCATGCACGTCGGCGGCGTGCGCGAACTCTTCATTCCGCCCAACCTCGCCTACGGCAGCCGCGGCGCCGGCGGCGTCATCCCGCCCAATGCTTCACTGGTGTTCCGGGTCAAACTGGTGGACGCGAAGACGCCCTGATTTCATCCCCATTCCTATCATTCTTGTATTTCTTGTGTGGGAGCGAGCCTGCTCGCGATCGGTGTATGCCGATGCATCCCGGCAAACCAATCGCGAGCAGGCTCGCTCCTACACCCATCCCAATACCCCCGACAACACGGCAGAAAGCCCAGCCGAATCCGCACCCATGCCTTTGGGCACAGTCGCTGAAGCGCCAGCCGCGCTAGGCTGAATGGCTGCTGCTTCCAACTGGGGGAAACACCGTGCGCCGATTCCTGAAAACCGCCGCCGTGGCCGGCCTGATGCTGGCGCTCGGCCAAGCACCCATGGCCTTGGCCACCCAATCGCACAAGGCCGACACTTCGCAGAAAGCCGCCGGCAAGGATTTCAACCTGCCGCCTTTCCCGAAGGCTGCAAGTGTCATGCAGACCACCCACGTGGACGGCAAGACCCTGCATTACAAGGTGACCGTCGGCTGGTTGCCGGTGCGCGACGACAAGGGCAAGATGACCGGCCAGGTCATGTACACCGCGTTCACCGTGCCCGGCAAGCAGCGCCCGGTGACATTCGCGCTCAACGGCGGCCCGGGCGCTTCGTCCGTCTACCTCGATTTCGGCGCCATCGGCCCCAAGACCGTCAACTTCGGCGACAAGGGCGATACGCCCTCCCAGCGCCCGACGCTGCACGACAACCCCGGCACCTGGCTGGATTTCACCGACCTGGTGTTCATCGACCCCATCGGCACCGGTTTCAGCCGCGCGCTGGTGGACGACAAGAAAGCCACCAAGCTGTTCTACTCGACCGATGCCGACATCCATTACCTGTCGCGCATCATCTACGACTGGCTGATCCACAACGGCCGCATGGATTCGCGCAAGTACTTCGTGGGTGAGAGCTATGGCGGTTTCCGTGGCCCGCGCATCACCGCCTATCTGCAAACCCAGTTGGGCGTGGCCATGAATGGCGTGGTGCTGCTGTCGCCCTACCTCGACCCCAGTGCCTATGCCGACCGTTTCGTGTCGCCGGTGCCGTGGATGCTGACCCTGCCGCCGATCGCCGCCGCGCACCTGGAACGCGAGGGCAAGCTGACGGCCGCGGCCATGCAGCCGATCATCCATTACACCCTGACCACCTACGCGACCACGCTGATGCAGGGCCGCTCCGATCCGGCCGGCTACCAGGCCATGATCCAGAAGGTGACCGCGCTGACTGGCCTCAACCCCACCTTCGTCAAGCATTCCGGCGGGCGCATTTCCACCGGCGCCTACCTGCGTGAGGTGCATCGCAACCAGGGCAAGCTCGGCAGCGTCTACGACTCCAACTACGCCACGTGGGATCCGTTCCCGTACGCGCCGCACCAGATGAGCGGTGATCCGCTGCTCAACACCATCATCGCGCCCACCACCGAAGCCATGGTGCACTTCATCACCCAGACCGTCGGCTGGAAATACTATGGCCGTTACCACGCCCTGAGCTACGAGGTGAATCGCCTGTGGCACGAGGATGATGACGCCCGCTCGGGCTCGGTGAAGCAACTGCGCAAGGCTGTCGCCAACGACGCCAACCTGCGCGTGCTGATCGCCCACGGCTGGAACGACCTGTCCTGCCCGTTCATGGCCTCGGTACTCATCGTCAACCAGATGCCGGCCATGGGCAACCGCGTCCATGTCAAGGAATATCCGGGCGGGCACATGTTCTACACCCGCAAGGACAGCCAGAAGGCATTGCGTCAGGATGTGATGGCGCTGTATCAGAAAACCGCACGGTAAATCCTGTTGCGCCATGCCCTGCAGATACGGGGCGTGGCGCAGCGCGTCGGCCGGTCATGCGATAGTGTGTTCCGCACACGGGAACCGTGAACATGGCCATACACATTCCTGCCAGAAGCGCCTGCCTGTCGAAAATGGATTCGGCAGGCGAAAGACGTTTTTCCGAACGCCTCGTACAGAAGCTCGAAGACGATTACATCGTCTGGTACAACGTGCCCCTCGGGTTGCGCCGCGATCATCCCGACTTCCTGGTGTTCCATCCGCGTCGCGGCCTGTTGGTGCTGGAGGTCAAGGATTGGAAGCCGGATCATATCCGCAGCGCCAATGCCTTGTGCTTTCAGGTCGTCTGTTCCACCAAACTGGTCAAGATGGCCAACCCGCTCGATCAAGCCAGGCGCTGCGCCATTGCTGCCGTTTCCCTGCTGGAAAACGACCCGGCACTGCTGCATCCCGAAAGCCACCATCACGCCGGCAAGCTCGTCATGCCGTGGGCTTACGGCGTGGTGCTGACCAACATCACACGCAAGCAGTTCGACGCGGGCCAGCTTGGTGAAATCATTCCCGGGCACCTGGCCATCTGCCAGGACGAAATGTACGAATCGGTGGACGCCGAGGCATTCCAGCAACGCCTGTGGGCGATGTTTCCGCGCGTGTTCCCCACCGCCCTGACGCTGCCGCAGATCGATCGCATTCGCTGGAACCTGTTTCCCGACATACGCGTGGAACCAGGCAACGGGCAGTTCGGCTTGTTCGATGGCGACGATGGCGACTCCAAGGCGGCCGCCATTCCCGACCTCGTCAAGGTCATGGACGCCCAGCAGGAACAACTGGCGCGCTCGATGGGCAGCGGGCATCGCATCATCCACGGCGTGGCCGGTTCCGGCAAGACGATGATTCTCGGCTTTCGCGCCACGCATCTGGCGCAGGCGCTCAACAAACCGATTCTCGTGCTGTGCTTCAACCGCACGCTGGCCGCGCGGCTGGAGCAATTGATGGCCACGCGCGGACTGTCCGGCAAAGTGCAGGTGTACAACTTCCACCGCTGGTGCCGGCACATGCTGGTGAGTTATCACGTTGCATTGCCATCGAACGACAGTGGCGACTTTTATGCGCAACTGGTGGAGCGCGTGATCCACGGCGTCGACCGGGACCAGATTCCACGCTTTCAATACGGCGCCGTGCTCATCGACGAAGGTCACGATTTCGAGCCGGACTGGTACAAGCTCATCGTGCAGATGGTCGACCCCAACACCAACTCCCTGCTGGTGCTTTACGATGACGCGCAGAACATCTACGGCAAGGCCGACCGGCGCAAGGTCACCTGGAAAAGTCTCGGCATCGAGGCACAGGGCCACACCACCATCCTCAAACTCAACTACCGCAACACGCTGGAAATCCTCTCCGTCGCGCGCAGTTTCGCCCACGATCTTTTGGCCGAACGCAAGGACGACGACATTCCGCTGGTGGCGCCTGAAAGCGCCGGTCGCCGCGGACCTGCACCGGAATTGGCGCGCTTCGGCAATCATTGGAAACAGGCTGAGGCACTTGTCGGCATCCTGCACGATGAACATGAGCGCGGCCGCGCCTGGTCCGACATGGCGATCATTTATTACCATCGCAACGACCGCTTTCAGTGGTCGCGCGAGTTGAAAAAATGCAACATCCCGCACGCGGTGGCCACGGAAAGAAACCAGGAGCGTCCGTTCGCCTCGGGCGACAGCGTCAAACTGGTCACGATGCATTCCAGCAAAGGCCTGGAATTTCCCTTCGTCGTCATTCCCGATCTCGGCGCTCTGCCGCATTCCAGTGAAAGCGAAGCAGCCGACGCGCGCCTGCTCTACGTCGCCATGACCCGCGCCACCGAACAGCTGTTGTTGATGCACCACAGCGAGTCGGTATTCACCCGACGCATCCGCGCCTCGATCAATCGCGTGCAGCAAGAACTCACGCCATCAGCCGAACCGGCTCGCTTGCTGTAGAAATCTCGAAAAACCGCTTTTTCGCTCGTCATCCCGGCGAAAGCCGGAATCCAAGTTGTTGTTGCATAAAATCAAATGGATCCCGGCTTTCGCCGGGATGACGGTGTGGCGAGAGCAGACAAGCCGCTGATTTCGAGTCTCCTGGTGCATAAAATGCTTCAAAGGCAGGTATTGCATGAGTTTGCGTGCAGTCGTTTCGATTTCTCCGGACAGCAATGGGCTTTCGCCGTAATGACGCAATTGGGAGTTTTTCGAGATTCCCTGCAGGAGCGCGCCTGCACCTGAATTTCGCACCAGTCGGACGGCGTCAGAATGGTGAACAGGCCAAGTTTGTGTGTTTTGCGGTTGAGCTTGAGCAGCGCCTTGTCTTTGGTGACAAGAGCACTCGCCCCCGACTCCAGCGCCAATTCGAGGAACTTCTGATCGTCCGGATCGCTG